>NZ_CP090958.1:2179973-2491398 GCF_025787225.1 Saxibacter everestensis | reverse complement strand
TCGACAAGTACTCCCGGAACTTCATCCGGGAGCTCAACGATTTCGCCTATTCCAAGAAGTTCCGGTTCCAGACCTTCCTGGGTGCGTTCAAGTTCTACACCTCTTACACGCTGCGTACCTTCGACGGCAAGCGCTACCTGGAGCGCTATGAGGACCGGGTCACGATGGTTGCCCTCGGCCTGGCCCAGGGTGATGAGACGCTGGCCAGGAACCTGGTGGAAGAGATCATCGGCGGACGGTTCCAGCCTGCGACGCCGACCTTTCTCAATACGGGCAAGAAGCAGCGCGGCGAACTGGTCTCCTGCTTCCTGCTGCGTATCGAAGACAACATGGAATCCATCGGCCGGTCGATCAACTCCGCCCTGCAGCTATCGAAGCGCGGCGGCGGGGTAGCGTTCAGCCTGACCAACATCCGCGAAGTCGGCGCGCCGATCAAGCAGATCGAGAACCAGTCGTCGGGCGTCATTCCGGTAATGAAGCTGCTCGAGGACTCCTTCTCCTATGCCAACCAGCTCGGTGCCCGCCAGGGAGCCGGCGCGGTCTACCTGCATGCTCACCACCCTGACATTTACCGGTTCCTGGATACCAAGCGCGAGAACGCGGACGAGAAGATCAGAATCAAGACGTTGTCCCTCGGCGTCGTGATCCCGGACATCACATTCGAGCTGGCGAAGAAGGATGAGGACATGTACCTCTTCTCGCCGTACGATGTCGAGCGGGTGTACGGTATGCCGTTCACCGATGTGTCGGTCACCGAGAAGTACTACGAGATGGTCGACGATTCCCGGATCAAGAAGACCAAGATCAAGGCCCGTGAGTTCTTCCAGACGCTGGCCGAGATCCAGTTCGAATCCGGTTACCCGTACATCATGTACGAAGACACCGTGAACCGGGCGAACCCGATCAAGGGCAAGATCACGATGAGCAACCTGTGCTCGGAAATCCTGCAGGTGTCGACGCCGACGACGTACAAGGACGACCTCTCGTACGACGTGATCGGCAAGGACATCTCATGCAACCTGGGTTCGCTGAACATAGCGCTGACCATGGACTCGCCGGATTTCGGCAAGACAGTTGAAACGGCGATTCGGGGTCTCAGCGCGGTGTCGGACATGAGCCACATCGGTTCGGTCCCGTCGATCGAAAAGGGCAATGACGTCTCGCACGCCATCGGTCTCGGTCAGATGAACCTGCACGGCTACCTGGCCCGGGAACGGATCCACTACGGTTCCGAAGAGGGCCTGGACTTCACGAACATCTACTTCTACTCCATCGTGTTCCATGCCCTGCGTGCATCGAACCGGATCGCCATCGAGCGCGGCGAGTACTTCGAAGGGTTCCCGGACTCGAAGTACGCGTCGGGGGAGTACTTCGAGAAGTACACCGAGCGGGTGTGGGAACCCAAGACCGAGCGGGTCACGAACCTGTTCGCCTCCGCCGGTATCCCGATCCCGACCCAGGAAGACTGGCTCGAGCTCAAGGCTTCAATCATGAAGCACGGCATCTACAACCAGAACCTGCAGGCTGTCCCGCCGACCGGCTCCATCTCGTACATCAACAACTCGACGTCTTCGATCCACCCGGTGGCATCGAAGATCGAGATCCGCAAGGAAGGCAAGATCGGCCGGGTCTACTACCCAGCGCCCTTCCTGACCAACGACAACCTGGACTATTACCAGGATGCATACGAGGTCGGCTACGAGAAGATCATCGACACATACGCCGAAGCCACGCAGCACGTCGATCAGGGTCTATCGCTGACGCTGTTCTTCATGGATACCGCAACCACGCGCGATATCAACAAGGCGCAGATCTATGCCTGGAAGAAGGGCATCAAGACCGTTTACTACATCCGACTGCGTCAGCTCGCACTCGATGGCACCGAAGTTGAGGGCTGCGTCTCCTGCATGCTCTAAGCAGGATCGTTTGCCGCAATTCTTGAGAATAGGAGAGAGACCAAGGTGTCTGAAAAACTAAAGCTCGTCGATCACGTTTCGGCGATCAACTGGAACCGCGTGCAGGATGAGAAGGACGCCGAGGTCTGGGATCGGCTGGTCGGCAACTTCTGGCTGCCGGAGAAGGTTCCGCTCAGCAACGACGTCCAGTCGTGGGCAACTCTCACGCCGGAGGAACAGACGCTCACCATGCGGGTGTTCACCGGGCTGACCCTGCTCGACACGATCCAGGGCACCGTTGGCGCTATCAGCCTGATCCCGGATGCGATCACCCCGCACGAAGAGGCGGTTTACACGAACATAGCGTTCATGGAGTCGGTGCACGCGAAGTCGTATTCATCGATCTTCTCGACGCTCTGCTCCACCCGTGAGATCGATGACGCCTTCCGCTGGTCGTCCGAGAACGAGTATCTGCAGCGGAAGGCGGAAATCGTCCTGTCGTACTACCGGGGCGATGAACCGCTGAAGCGCAAGGTCGCCTCGACTCTGCTCGAATCGTTCCTGTTCTATTCCGGCTTCTACCTGCCGATGTACTGGTCATCCCGGGCCAAGCTCACGAACACGGCCGACCTGATCCGGTTGATCATTCGTGATGAAGCCGTGCACGGCTACTACATCGGCTACAAGTTCCAGAAAGGACTTGAAAAGGTCGACGAAGCCAAGCGGGAAGAGATCAAGAACTACACCTTCGACCTGCTCTTCGAGTTGTACGAGAATGAAGTTCAGTACACGCAGGACCTCTACGATGAGGTGGGCCTGACCGAGGACGTCAAGCACTTCCTGCATTACAACGCCAACAAGGCGCTGATGAACCTCGGCTATGAGGCGATGTTCCCGTCGTCTGTCACCAAGGTGAACCCGGCGATCCTTTCGGCCTTGTCGCCGAACGCGGACGAGAACCACGACTTCTTTTCCGGCTCCGGATCGTCGTACGTTATCGGCAAGGCGGTCAACACCGAAGACGACGACTGGGACTTCTAGCGTCGTCCTTTATCTGCACAGCAAAAACGGCCGGTCAGCACACAGTGTGCTGACCGGCCGTTTTTGCTGGGTGGCTGGATACCCGGCTAGTCGTTGCTGAAATTTGCCTCTCGCTTTTCGGAGAACGCGGCCATGCCCTCTTTCTGGTCATTCGTCGCGAAGGCTGCGTGGAATACCCGGCGCTCGAACAGGATGCCCTCGGCTAGCGATGTCTCGAAGGCACGATTGACGCTTTCCTTGACCATCATGGTTGCGGGAATCGACATCGAGGCGATCAGCGTCGCCGTCTTCTTCGCATCATCGAGCAGATCATCCGCCGGCACGATCCGGGAAACCAGTCCGGCGCGTTCGGCTTCTTCCGCGTCCATCATCCGCCCGGTCAGGCACAGCTCCATCGCCTTTGCCTTTCCCACCGCCTTGGTCAGACGCTGGGATCCGCCCATGCCCGGCAGGACTCCGAGCTTGATTTCCGGCTGGCCGAATTTTGCCGTGTCGGCTGCCAGCAGGATGTCGCACATCATCGCCAGCTCGCAGCCACCGCCGAGGGCGTACCCTGCGACGGCCGCGATAATCGGCTTGCGGGTACGACCCACTGCATCCCAGCCGGCAAACCAGTCGCGGGCGTAGGCTTCCGAGTAGCTGAGGTCTTTCATCTCCTTGATGTCGGCACCGGCCGCGAAGGCTTTCTCGGATCCGGTCAGCACGGTGGCCGACACCGACCTGTCCGAATCCAGCTCGGAAAGGGTCGCGGCGAGTTCCTCCAGCACCTGCAGATTGAGCGCGTTAAGTGCCTTCGGTCGGTTGATGGTGACCACGGCGAAGCCTGCCGCGTCACGCTCGACGATAAGTGTCTCGGTCATCCGAAAACTCCCTCAGCCGTATCGGTATTCAGAATCGCATCGACGTCGGCAGACGTCACCTCGGGCAAAAACGCCGGACTCCACTGCGGATTGCGGTCTTTGTCGATAATCTGCGCCCGGACGCCTTCGACCAGATCAGGCCGTTCCGTCAGGGCCACCGAAACCCGGTACTCCTGCTCGATCACCTCACGCAACGTCATCGAACGCGCAGCTCGCAGTGACGCAAGTGTCACCTTCAGCGATGTTGGTGCTTTGGTCAGCAATATCTCCGCCGTATTCCGGGCTTCGGCATCGGGATGAGAGCCTAGGCGTTCCACGATCTGCTCAACGCTGTCTGAGCCGTAACACTCGTCGATCCATTCCTGGGCGTCCAGGAATGGTGTCGGACCCGGTTCACTGGCGAAGTCCGCCACGATGGCGGCGGCTTGGCCCGGATTCGCGGCGAGGGCCGCCCTCAGGTCAGCCAGCCTTTCGGAGGAGACAAACGTGTCCGCGAGTCCGCAGGCGATTGCGTCGGCAGGACCGGCGGTGAGTCCGGACAGTGCCAGGTGCGTGCCGAGCTGGCCCGGGGCCCTCGACAACAGATATGTGCCGCCGACATCGGGTGCGAAGCCGATACCCGTTTCCGGCATTCCTACTTTCGAGCGCTCCGTCACTATCCGGATGCTGCCGTGGGCAGAGACGCCGACACCGCCACCCATCACCAGGCCGTCCATCAGGGCAATGTAGGGCTTCGGGTACTCGGAAATCGCGACATTCATGGCGTACTCGTCGCGCCAGAACCAGCGGGATTCGTTGCCGCCGGATTTAACGTCTTCGTAGATCACCCTGATGTCGCCTCCGGCACACAGACCGCGTTCGCCTGCGCCGTCGATAAGCACCGCGGCAACCGAGTCATCGTTGCGCCAGGCCTCAAGCGAATCGACGATGCCGGCGATCATCGGCTGGTTAAGAGCGTTGATAGCTCGCGGCCGGTTCAAGGTGATTCGTGCGAGGCCGTTGTCTGCCGTCAGCTGGAGCTCGGCTCCAGCGGCAGTAGCAGTGTCAGTCGTCATCAGCCCACTCCTGTTGTCTTTCGAGAGATGATCACGCGCATTATCTCGTTGCTGCCTTCGAGAATCTGGTGCACGCGCAAGTCACGGACTATCTTTTCGATGCCGTACTCCGTCAGGTAACCGTATCCACCGTGCAGTTGCAGGGCGTCATTGGCCACCGAAAAGCCTGCGTCGGTCGCCGCCAGCTTGGCCATTGCGGCAAGTTCGGTAGCGCGCGGGTCAGCTGCGTCAACGGCACCGGCGGCCCGCCAGAGCAGGGAGCGGGCCGTCTCCAGCCGGGTCTGCATGTCCGCGACCTTGAAGCGAAGGGCTTGGAAGCCGTTGAGCTCGGTGCCGAACGCCATCCGCTCGCCCATGTAAGTCACCGCCTTCTCAAGCGCTGATTGCGCGCCGCCAAGCGAGCATGCGCCGATGTTCAGCCGACCTCCGTTGAGTCCGGACATGGCGATCTTGAAGCCCTGACCTTCATCGCCAAGCATGTTCCGGGCCGGAACTCGCACGTTCTCCATGATGACTTGCCTGGTGGGCTGCGCACGCCATCCCATCTTGAGTTCGTTCGGACCGAAGGTAAGTCCCTCGGTGCCGTCCTCGATGATGAAGGCGGTCACGCCCCGTGGGCCGTCCTGGCCGGTGCGAGCCATCACGAGATAGATCCCGGCGCTGCCCGCGCCGGAAATGAACTGCTTGACTCCGTTGAGGACGAACTCGTCGCCGTCACGCCGGGCCGATGTTTTGAGCGCCGCGGCATCCGAACCCGCGCCGGGCTCGGTCAGGCAGTAGCTACCGAGCGAAGTCATCGAGCACAGATCACCAAGCCATTTCTGCCGCTGCTCGTCGTCGCCGTACTTGTCGATCATCCACGCCACCATGTTGTGGATCGATATGTAGCTGGCGACCGAGGGGCAGCCGGTGGCCAGCGCCTCGAAGATCAGTGCCGCGTCCGAGCGGGTGAGGCCGGAGCCGCCGTGTTGCTCGGAGACGTATATCCCGCCCATGCCGAGTTCGGCCGACTTGCGCAGTGTGTCGATCGGGAAGTGGTGATTGGCATCCCATTCATTGGCGAACGGAGCGATCTCATGGTCGGCGAAGTCACGGGCCATGGCCGCTAGTTCCTGCTGATCCTTGCTGAGCCCGAATGTGTGTGCGGCTGCCGAATGACTGGCCATCGCGGATTCTCTCCCTTGAGCTGCGTCGTCGTGCCGTGACGGGATTGAGCGGCGAGTTCACCGAACGTCGTGTGTCACGGCAGGAATGATTCCAGAATAAAGTAGGACGTCCAAGTAATCCACTCGTGCCGGTGAAGGAATGTCCGAAAAATAATCCGGCGGTGACGCTCGCCGGGGCACTAGACTCTGCAGTTGTGCTACGAACAGATTCCGCCCGGCAAGTTGCTGTTCTCGGACCCGTTCTGGTTGAGAACGCGGACGGTGAACTCGCCGAGGTGAACGGTGCCCGGGCGAAGTCGCTTATCGTGGCACTCGGATTGGCGCAGGGTGCTACCGTCGCGGCCTCGGAACTTGTGCAGGTGATTTGGCCCGAGTCCGCTCCTGCCAGCAAAGCGGCGCTGCACACCCTGGTTTCACGCACCAGGGCGAACTGCGCGGCCGGCCTCCTGGTCACCCACAGCAGCGGATACCAGCTGGACGTGGCAGCCGCGTCGATCGACCTCTTCGAGGCCGCAGAAGCCGACCGGAAGGCGCGGCAGGAGATTGCCGAAGGAAGGTACAGCCAGGCACTCATCCTGGCCGAAGCAGCGCTGGGCTGGTGGCGCGGCGACGGGATCGACCCGCAGTTGAGTCCGGACCTGGCCGATGAATTGCAGCGGCGGACGGATCAGCTTCGTTGGTCACTGCTGCACGCCAAGGCACGTTGCCTGGTCGAGCTGCGACGGTTCGCCGAAGCGGTGACGTTGCTGCAGACACTGTGTTCAGTACGGCTGGACGAGAGTCTCGAAGCACTCTTGCTGAAGTCACTGTTCGGAGCCGGCCGGAACAGCGAGGCGCTCGACCGGTTCCAGCAGGTGCGCCGTCGGCTCCGCGACGAGTTGGGTGCGTCACCTTCCCGGGACCTGCAGGCGGTGCATACCTCGATACTACGCGGTGACGACTCGCTGCTTGGCTCGGCTGCCGAATCACGGCCACGCGTCCTGTCCGTCGGCCTTCGCGCGGAACCGAATCCCCTGCTGGGCCGTGCCGACGACGTGGATTCGGTCGAACAACTGATGATGTCGTCCCGGCTGACCACGATTCTGGGGGCCGGTGGCCTCGGCAAGACCCGGCTGGCACAGGAAATCGGGCGGCGTGCCGTTGCGGGCGGGAAACCCGCGACGATCCTGGTAGAGCTCGCCGCCATCCGCTCGGTCGACGATGTGATGCCCGCGCTAGCGGGAGCGCTCGGGATCCGGGAAGCCAGCGCGACCAGCCGGCTGGCAACCTCGGGACCAGGACCGGACCTGCGCATCAGGATTGTCGACCGGCTGTCCGAGCGCAGGACGCTGTTGATCCTGGACAATTGCGAACACGTTGTGTCCGGTGTCGCCCGCTTGAGTGCGGACCTGCTCGCCAGTATCGAATCCCTGTCGATCCTGGCCACTTCACGAGCGCCACTCAGCATCGCCGCCGAGCACATCTATCAACTCAATTCCCTGGTGACGGGGGCGCGATCCTCAGACTCGCCGGCGGTGCAGCTGTTCCGGGATCGCGCGGACGCCGCGCGGCCGGGAACGTCTTTCAACGATGCGGTGATCGCCAGGCTATGCGAACGGCTCGATGGCTTGCCACTGGCGATTGAGCTGGCTGCGGCGAAAGTCCGGACCATGACCGTGGAAGAGATCGAACGACGACTGGATCGTCGCTTCTCGCTGCTGACCTCGGGTGACAGGAGCGCACCAGAACGACATCAGACTCTTCTCGCGGTGATCGAATGGAGTTGGAACCTGCTCGATCCGGCGGAACAAAAGGTGCTGCGACGCTTATCCGGATTCCCAGATGGCTTCTCCGCCGAGGCGGCGAGAACTGTCGCTGACTTTGCCGCGGGCGATCAGGATGACGAGGGGATCGACGTCGACCTCGCACTTGTCGGTCTGGTCAATCAGTCTTTGATCAACGTCGAAGAGCGCGACGGTGCGATGCGTTACCGGATGCTCGAAACAGTTCGGGAGTTTGGCGATATGTCGCTGGTCGAGCATGGCGAGGACCGGGCGGTCGAGAGTGCAAGTCTGCGTTGGGCCGAGGAGTTCTGTCTGGCGGAGTTGTCCCGGCTCAGCGGCACGTACCAGCTGCAGACCATTGCGGCCGTTTCACTGGACCAGGAAAACCTGCTGGCAAACTTGCGAATCGCCATGCGGCGGGAGGACGCCGAGGCGACCCTGACCATATTCGCCGTGCTCGGGTTCTTCTGGTCGCTGCGAGGTGCGCACAGCGAGGTAGCTGGTTTCTGTGCGGCGATTCTCGATGTCTCTCGCGGTTACCTGCCCCGGGACCGAAGTATCACCCCGGCAGTGTTTAGTCTGACGGCGATCGCCGCGACCGGCTTCCAGATCAGCCTGCGGACAAGCGTCCGGGCGATGATCCGGCTGCGCGGCCTGCTGGCCAGCGGGCTGTCCATCGAACCGGGCACTCTTGGGATGGCTCGGTTGGCGGTGTCCCTGGGAGATGCCGAACGGATGTCCGCCTCCCTGGCCGCGGCACGCGCCGACGCCGACGAGGGAGTGCGTGGCCTGGGAAACCTGCTGAGCGCCCGCGAAGCCGAGAACGCCGGGGAGGTGGACACGGCCAGGCGGTTCGCGGCCGAGGCACGAAGGCTCGCGGAACGGCGTGACGACACCTGGAGCCAGGCCACCTCGGCTCATCTGCTCGCGGAGTTGAATTCGCAAAGCGGGCGCGCGCGTGACGCCATCGCCTGGGCCGACCGGGCGGTATCAGGCCTGGCGCTGGTGCAGGCCGACGACGATATCCGGCATCTCCGCTGGATCCTGGCGGCCAACCTGATCTCAACCGGACGCGTCGCCGAAGGCCGCGCCGCCGTCCTCGATACCTTCGAGGAGGTCGACGAAGACGCCGAGAGCGGCATCCTGCTGGTCAGCCGCTGTGTACTGGCCGAGGCGAGCCTGGCCGAGGGGGACGTCGCGACCGGCCTCGCGGCATACCGTGCCGTCCTCACCGACCTGCCCAACCGGGCCCGGCGAAAGAGCCAGTGGTGGATTTATCACTCCGCCGCCATGGTGTGCGCCCACGTCAGGCACGGCCACGGAGACATCGTCGAACTCGCCGGGCTGGCCAGGCGCACGCGAATAACCGCACTGTCCATGGCCCGGTTGCGTTCGAAGCACGTCGATAAGCCGCTGGTAGGGATGTTGGTGCTTTCCAACGCGGTCTGGCTGCTCTCGGAGCAGGGGCAGCAGTATGCCCGGAACCAGCTCGGCGGCCGGGACAGCGTGCAGGAAGCCAACAGCGTTGTCATCGGTCTTGAGCTGTTGGCACTTTCCGAGCGGATGGCCGCCCGGCAGGACTACCCGGCACTTAGTCTTCCGGACAACTTCGCGGCTGCGGCCAGGAGCTATGGTGCGGCTCGGGTGGAGTCCTATCGCAGCTCTTATCGGACGTTCAGTGGTGCCGACGCGGCCCGGCGCGCGTTGGAACTGCTCGCCGGGCCGTTCTTCGCAAAGATCCGCGACTAGCAACTTAGGCCCTGCGCATGTAAGCCCGAACCGTCAACGGAGCAAAAATCAGCACAACGACGGCCGCTCCAAGCAGGGCCAGCCACGCGTCGGCGCCGAACTGCCCGCTATTCACCAGGTCCCGGACCGCAGTCACCAGGTGCGAAACCGGGTTGACCCCGACAAATCCCTGCAGCCAGTTCGGCAGGGTGTCGGCCGGGACAAACGCATTGGACAAGAACGTCAGCGGAAATAGCACCAGCATTGAAATCCCCTGAACGCTCGACGCCGTGCGGGCAATCACGCCGAAGAACGCAAAGATCCAGCTCACCGCCCAGGAGCACACGATGACCAGCAGCGCGGCGGCCAGCAGCGCGAACAGGTTGATGGCGCGGAATCCCATGATGTAGCCCATCGCGAAGGTCAGGGTCGTCGCGATTCCGTACCGTACCGTGTCGGCAAGTAGGGCGCCGGCCAGCGGTGCGATTCGCGCAATCGGGAGAGACTTGAACCGGTCGAATACGCCCTTGTCCATGTCTTCGCGGAGTTGGACGCCGGTCACCATCGAGGTGGTGATCACAGTTTGTACCAGGATGCCCGGGATGATGATCGGCAGGTAACTGGCGACATCCCCGGAGATCGCCCCGCCGAATATATAGGTGAACATCAGGGTGAAAATTATCGGTTGCAGCGTGACGTCGAAAAGCTGCTCAGGTGTGCGCTTGATTTTCAACAGCCCGCGCCCGGCCATGGTCAGAGAATTCTTCCATGTCGTGGCCAGTGTCACGTGGTTTCGTAGCTCCGCAGGTGTGATGCTCGTGGTCATCGGGCGGTCCTTTCCAGGGTGTCTGCGCTGTCGTCGATTGCCTCATCCGGTTCGGCCAGGTGGCCGGTCAGGGACAGAAATACCTCGTCGAGGCTTGGCTTCTGCACTGAAAGCTCGGCGACGGTGATCCGGGCCTCGCGCATCCGGATCAGCAGGTCGGTTATCAGGTCGGGATTGTGCATCGGCGCGGTAAGCCGACCGGTTTCCGGGGTCAGCACTGGGACGCCGCCGAGGCTTTGCTCCACCAGATCACGGGCCAGCAGTAGCTTGGCCGGGTCATCAAGTCGAAGTTGCAGGGCGGAGTTGCCAACGGATGCCTTGAGGTCGTCCGCCGTGCCTTCCGCTACGACGGTGCCCTTGTCGATCACGGCGATCCTGTCGGCAAGCTGATCTGCCTCGTCCAGGTACTGGGTGGTCAGCAACACAGTGGAGCCGGTGGCGACGAGCCGCCTGATCGTGTCCCACATCTGCGACCGAGTGCGCGGATCGAGTCCTGTGGTGGGTTCGTCGAGGAAGATAAGCGGCGGCTGACTGATCAGGCTGGCAGCCAGGTCGAGCCGCCGGCGCATTCCACCGGAAAAGTTCTTCAGCGGCCGGGTTGCAGCTTCGGTCAGTCCGAACTCCTCGAGAAGATCTCTGGTTTTTTGCTTCGCCGCCGTCCGGCTTAGACCGTGCAGACGAGAGAACAGCACCAGATTCTCGGACGCGCTGAGCGTTTCGTCGACCGATGCGTACTGTCCGGTCACCCCGATCAGCGAACGAACGACGTGCGCCTCCTTGCGTACGTCGTGGCCGAAGACTCGTGCATCGCCGCCGTCGGCACGCAATAGCGTGGCGAGCATGCGGATCGTGGTGGTCTTGCCGGCGCCGTTCGGACCGAGAACGCCGTACACTGTGCCGGACTTGACCTGCAGATTGACGCCGTCGACGGCTCGATTGGAACCGAAGTTCTTCACCAGGCCGTGCGCGTCAACTGCGAGCTCGGCATTGTATTGCCTGCTCATTGTGAATCCTTTCGACGGAAAACTTGCTTACGTCATCAAGGATCCTTATCCGCGCTTACCCGCGGCTGACATTGTTCTTACGCGCGCGGACGGGCCAAGTAAGGAGGCAGTTGCGCCAGGTAAGGAGGCTGATCCGCCAGGTAAGGAGGCAGTTGTTACGCGCGCATAGGAACGGGGCAAGTAAGAAGGTAAGAACGCCGGTTAGGATTCCGACCCTTTCAGTCTGCTCGGCTTGGCGCTGCGGAGATCGGCGAGTAGCTCCAGTAGCGTGCTCAAGGAATCACCCTCAAGGCCCGGCTCGCCGAACACCACCTGATTCAAATCGTCAGTTGCTTCTGCGGCCAGGGACCTTCCGGCATCTGTAATCTTCACCAGAGTCGTTCGGCCGTCCCGAGGATGCGGGAGGCGCTGCACCAGCCCTGCTGCCTCGAGGCGGTCCACCGCGTTGGTGGTGCTGGTCGGGTGCACCTGCAGGCGTTCACTCGCCTTGGACATCGGCAGGGCACCGGTCTTGGAAAATGACAGCAGCATCAGCAGCTCGTAGCGGGCAAAGGTCAGCTTGAAGGGCCGAAGAACGGCGTCCACCCGGGCCAGCATGATCTGATGGGCACGCATCAGCGAAGTCACAAGTGTCATTCCGTCGGCGACGTCGGTCCAGCCATGTGCGATCCATTGCCGGCGTGACTCGTCGATCGGGTCGGGGGTAGCCGCGGCGCTCATACCGGGTACCGGCAAACGAGATTCGGCGCGGCGATGGTAACGGCAGCTTGTCCGACCACCAGGGGTATGCGCATTGATTTCCTCACTTCTCTTGACTGTTGAAGCTACCGGATAGCGTGTCCTCGATGGCAGGCTAGGGCTATGTGCGGACGGCTGAATACCACAATGGACCCAGAGGACCTGGCGAATGAGCTCGAATGCGTCCTGCGGCCGGATCGCGAGCTGCCACCGAGTTGGAACAAGCCGCCGACATCCGATCTCTATATTGTTGCCGATCGTCCGGACAAGCAGACCGGAGACGTCCGGCGTCGGCTGGAGATTGCTCGGTGGGGACTCGTGCCGTCCTGGGCCAAGGATGTGTCCTCGGGATCCCGGCTCTTCAACGCGAGGCTGGAATCGGTTGCGGAGAAACCTGCTTATCGAAAAGCAGCGCATTCTCGCCGCTGCCTGGTCCCTGCCACCGGGTATTACGAGTGGAGGGCGGGAAGCGACGGCAAACAACCGTTCTTCATTCATGCCGCCGCCGACGAGTGGCTGTGTTTTGCCGGATTGTTCGAGTTCTGGCGGGACCGCTCCAAGCCAGACGACGACCCATCACGATGGCTGGTGAGCACCACTATCATCACGGCAGCGGCCAAAGGCGACCTCGCGGACATTCACGACCGGATGCCAGTGGTGCTCGACCGACGTGACTACGACCGCTGGCTGGACCCGTCATCCGGAGCCGATGAGGCATTGGGCCTGTTGTCCGACACGGCCGGTCTGCAGCCGGGCCACGCGGTCGAATTGGCGTGGCACCGGGTGGGTCGTGAGGTCGGAAGCGTAGCCGTGGATCGACCCGAACTTGCCGAGGAAATCCGGAGTTGACTCACCGAACGCCGGCCGGTAATGTTCTGTCGAGTCGCCAGCGAGAAGAAGGAAGAAGAGGGCCAAACAGGCCGTCGGAAACCGGACACTCGAGGGCCCAGAACCACTCAACTTTCGACCGGAATCGGGCTTTGCTCGCAGGCCGCGGAGGTGCTAGAGTGGAGAGCCGCCCAAGGTTAAGTCCTGGATACGCTCCGCAGGTAGCTGCGAGGTGAATTTGCAAGGCAAGAACCAGGGTGGTAAGTTAGAGAGGTTGCCTCAACGGGAAGCGCGAAAGCGAACAGCGTTGATGTGCGTTTGTTCTTTGAGAACTCAATAGCGTGTTTATGTGATGTGTTGATGCCATATGTTTGTTGGCGCGCATGTTATGCCCTCGTTTTGTGGGGGTGTGGTGTGTGTGCTGTTTTGGCAGGAAACATTAAGATAATAATTTCGAGCAATTGACGGCGGCCGGTCCGGTTTATTCGGGTTGGTTGTTGTTTTGCTAGTTTTTGTCTTTTCTTGCTGGGACGATGCTTTTTGTAAGTTTTTACGGAGAGTTTGATCCTGGCTCAGGACGAACGCTGGCGGCGTGCTTAACACATGCAAGTCGAACGATGAAGCCAGCTTGCTGGTGGATTAGTGGCGAACGGGTGAGTAACACGTGAGTAATCTGCCCTTCACTTCGGGATAAGCCTTGGAAACGGGGTCTAATACCGGATAGTCACCTCGTGCCGCATGGTGTGGGGTGGAAAGATTTATTGGTGGGGGATGGGCTCGCGGCCTATCAGCTTGTTGGTGGGGTAATGGCCTACCAAGGCGACGACGGGTAGCCGGCCTGAGAGGGCGACCGGCCACACTGGGACTGAGACACGGCCCAGACTCCTACGGGAGGCAGCAGTGGGGAATATTGCACAATGGGCGCAAGCCTGATGCAGCGACGCCGCGTGAGGGATGACGGCCTTCGGGTTGTAAACCTCTTTCAGCAGGGAAGAAGCGCAAGTGACGGTACCTGCAGAAGAAGCACCGGCTAACTACGTGCCAGCAGCCGCGGTAATACGTAGGGTGCAAGCGTTGTCCGGAATTATTGGGCGTAAAGAGCTCGTAGGTGGTTTGTCGCGTCTGCTGTGAAAATCCAACGCTCAACGTTGGACGTGCAGTGGGTACGGGCAGACTAGAGTGCAGTAGGGGAGTCTGGAATTCCTGGTGTAGCGGTGAAATGCGCAGATATCAGGAGGAACACCGGTGGCGAAGGCGGGACTCTGGGCTGTTACTGACGCTGAGGAGCGAAAGCATGGGGAGCGAACAGGATTAGATACCCTGGTAGTCCATGCCGTAAACGTTGGGCACTAGGTGTGGGCCGCATTCCACGTGGTCCGTGCCGCAGCTAACGCATTAAGTGCCCCGCCTGGGGAGTACGGCCGCAAGGCTAAAACTCAAAGGAATTGACGGGGGCCCGCACAAGCGGCGGAGCATGCGGATTAATTCGATGCAACGCGAAGAACCTTACCAAGGCTTGACATATACCGGTAACGTGCAGAGATGTACGCCCCTTCGGGTCGGTATACAGGTGGTGCATGGTTGTCGTCAGCTCGTGTCGTGAGATGTTGGGTTAAGTCCCGCAACGAGCGCAACCCTCGTTCTATGTTGCCAGCGGGTTATGCCGGGAACTCATAGGAGACTGCCGGGGTCAACTCGGAGGAAGGTGGGGATGACGTCAAATCATCATGCCCTTTATGTCTTGGGCTTCACGCATGCTACAATGGCCGGTACAAAGGGTTGCGATGCCGTGAGGCGGAGCGAATCCCAGAAAGCCGGTCTCAGTTCGGATCGTAGTCTGCAACTCGACTACGTGAAGTCGGAGTCGCTAGTAATCGCAGATCAGCAACGCTGCGGTGAATACGTTCCCGGGCCTTGTACACACCGCCCGTCAAGTCACGAAAGTCGGTAACACCCGAAGCCGGTGGCCTAACCCCCTTGTGGGGAGGGAGCTGTCGAAGGTGGGACTGGCGATTGGGACTAAGTCGTAACAAGGTAGCCGTACCGGAAGGTGCGGCTGGATCACCTCCTTTCTAAGGAGCAGTTAGTACCGTGCAGGATGTTTCGGGGATTCGTTCCTCGGGGGATGTTGTGTGGTGATGACGGCCATTACCGTGGCGAGTGTTCACGGGTGGTTAGCTCAAGGGTGGAACATCAATGCTTTAAGCCTGCTGAGACTCGTGACCGCGCACTTGAGTGTGTGTGGTTGTGGGGAGGCTGGGCTGGTGGTGTCAGTGAGTACGCTGTCCCGACGTTAATCCGTTGGGTGGTTGGAAGGCTGGCGCGTGCTGGTTTGGTTGGTGGCTGGGTATCACATGAACACGCTGTTGGGCCCTGGGAGAACAGGCGCCCTACCCGTTGTGCTCGTAACAGAGTGTGGGGGGTGGGTGGCTGGTTTTTCTTGTGTGGACCATCGTCGAAGCCTGCGTTTGTGTGGGTGGGTGTGGTGGGGCTGCTGGTGGTTTGAGAACTGTATAGTGGACGCGAGCATCTTATTTATTTTTATGGGTTTGTGTGTGTTTTGTGTGTAAGTTTTTAAGAGCACACGGTGGATGCCTTGGCATCAGGAGCCGAAGAAGGACGTAGTAACCTGCGATAAGCCTCGGGGAGTTGGTAAACGAACGGTGATCCGAGGGTGTCCGAATGGGGAAACCCCGCCAGAGCGCGTGCGTGTCTGGTGACCCGCGCCTGAATATATAGGGCGTGTGGGGGGAACGTGGGGAAGTGAAACATCTCAGTACCCACAGGAAGAGAAAACAAGAGTGATTCCGGGAGTAGTGGCGAGCGAAACCGGATGAGGCTAAACCTGGTCTGTGTGATAGCCGGTAGGCGTTGCAGGTTGGGGGTTGTGGGACCATTCGTGGGGCTCTACCGGGCTTCAAGGGTGACGTGTGTTGGATAGTCGAATCGTTTGGAAAGACGGACCATAGTGGGTGAGAGTCCCGTAGACGAAATTCAGTGCCGGCCCGAGTGGTATCCCGAGTATCACGGGACTCGTGTAATCCCGTGTGAATCTGCCAGGACCACCTGGTAAGCCTAAATACTTCCTGATGACCGATAGCGGACAAGTACCGTGAGGGAAAGGTGAAAAGTACCCCGGGAGGGGAGTGAAATAGTACCTGAAACCGTGTGCTTACAATCCGTCAGAGCCTGTGCGGTCCTTGAGTGGGCTGGTGGGTGATGGCGTGCCTTTTGAAGAATGAGCCTGCGAGTTAGCGATACGTGGCGAGGTTAACCCGTGTGGGGAAGCCGTAGCGAAAGCGAGTCCGAATAGGGCGACCTATAGTCGCGTGTCCTAGACCCGAAGCGAAGTGATCTAGCCATGGCCAGGTTGAAGCGCCGGTAAGACGGCGTGGAGGACCGAACCCACTTCAGTTGAAAATGGAGGGGATGAGCTGTGGTTAGGGGTGAAAGGCCAATCAAACTTCGTGATAGCTGGTTCTCCCCGAAATGCATTTAGGTGCAGCGTCATGTGTTTCTTACCGGAGGTAGAGCTACTGGATGGCTAATGGGCCCAACAAGGTTACTGACGTCAGCCAAACTCCGAATGCCGGTAAGTGAGAGCATGGCAGTGAGACTGCGGGGGATAAGCTTCGTAGTCGAGAGGGAAACAGCCCAGACCACCAACTAAGGCCCCTAAGCGTGTGCTAAGTGGGAAAGGATGTGGAGTTGCACAGACAACCAGGAGGTTGGCTTAGAAGCAGCCATCCTTGAAAGAGTGCGTAATAGCTCACTGGTCAAGTGATTCCGCGCCGACAATGTAGCGGGGCTCAAGTACACCGCCGAAGTTGTGGCATTCACATAATTCCAAGCATTATCCTACGGGGTGGTGTTCAGGGGTGTGGATGGGTAGGGGAGCGTCGTGTGGGCAGTGAAGTCGCGGTGTAAACCAGTGGTGGAGCCTACACGAGTGAGAATGCAGGCATGAGTAGCGAAAGACGGGTGAGAAACCCGTCCGCCGAATGATCAAGGGTTCCAGGGCTAGGCTAATCCGCCCTGGGTAAGTCGGGACCTAAGGCGAGGCCGACAGGCGTAGTCGATGGACAACGGGTTGATATTCCCGTACCGGCGAAGAACCGCCCATACCGATTCCGGGGATACTAACCACCCAAACCACCATGGTCTGGCTTTCGAGCTTGTTCTGTGTTGTGGGGAGCGTGGGACCTGATCTGGTAGTAGGTAAGCGTATTAACAGGTGTGACGCAGGAGGGTAGCTTCCGCGTGCCGATGGTTGTGCACGTCTAAGGATGTAGGGAGTCTTGCAGGTAAATCCGTGAGACTGGCTTTGATGCCGTTCCTGAGATCTGATGGTGACCGCCCTTGTGGCGGGAAGAGGGTGATCCCATGCTGCCGAGAAAAGCATCGACGTGAGGTTCTAGCCGCCCGTACCCCAAACCGACTCAGGTGATCAGGTAGAGAATACTAAGGCGATCGAGAGAATCGTGGTTAAGGAACTCGGCAAAATACCCCCGTAACTTCGGGATAAGGGGGGCCAAGCGCGTGAACACCTTCGCGGTGGGAGCGTGAGTTGGCCGCAGAGACCAGGGAGAAGCGACTGTTTACTAAAAACACAGGTCCGTGCGAAGTCGCAAGACGATGTATACGGACTGACGCCTGCCCGGTGCTGGAAGGTTAAGAGGACTGGTTAACCACACTTGTGTGGTGAAGCTGAGAATTTAAGCCCCAGTAAACGGCGGTGGTAACTATAACCATCCTAAGGTAGCGAAATTCCTTGTCGGGTAAGTTCCGACCTGCACGAATGGCGTAACGACTTCTCTACTGTCTCAACCACGAACTCGGCGAAATTGCATTACGAGTAAAGATGCTCGTTACGCGCAGCAGGACGGAAAGACCCCGAGACCTTTACTACAGTTTGGTATTGGTGTTCGGTGTGGCTTGTGTAGGATAGGTGGGAGACTATGAGACGGGCACGCTAGTGTTCGTGGAGTCATCGTTGAAATACCACTCTGGTCATATTGGATACCTTAACTTCGGACCATGATCTGGTTCAGGGACAGTGCCTGATGGGTAGTTTAACTGGGGCGGTTGCCTCCCAAAGAGTAACGGAGGCGCCCAAAGGTTCCCTCAGCCTGGTTGGCAATCAGGTGTCGAGTGTAAGTGCACAAGGGAGCTTGACTGTGAGACGGACGTGTCGAGCAGGAGCGAAAGCTGGGACTAGTGACCCGGCCGTGGATTGTGGAATCGCGGTCGCTCAACGGATAAAAGGTACCTCGGGGATAACAGGCTGATCTTGCCCAAGAGTCCATATCGACGGCATGGTTTGGCACCTCGATGTCGGCTCGTCGCATCCTGGGGCTGGAGTCGGTCCCAAGGGTTGGGCTGTTCGCCCATTAAAGCGGTACGCGAGCTGGGTTTAGAACGTCGTGAGACAGTTCGGTCCCTATCCGCTGCGCGCGGAGGAAATTTGAGAAGGGCTGTCCTTAGTACGAGAGGACCGGGACGGACGAACCTCTGGTGTGCCAGTTGTCCTGCCAAGGGCACGGCTGGTTAGCTACGTTCGGAAAGGATAACCGCTGAAAGCATCTAAGCGGGAAGCCTGCTTCGAGATGAGATTTCCATACCCCTACGGGGTGAGAGGCTCCCAGCTAGATTACTGGGTTGATAGGCCAGACGTGGAAGCACAGCAATGTGTGGAGCTGACTGGTACTAATAAGCCGATAACTTACCCACACACACTCACGACAAAGAATCCATAACAAGTGTGTAAGAAACGCTGCGTCCACTATACGGTTCCCAAACCACCAAACAACCACCCACGGGCGGCTTAACAGCCAACCAACAGGTGCCACACTATTCACAACTACATAAGCTAACTGTTGTGACCCACACACTTCACCACCCCCACCATCACGATGCGCGGGGGTTTGGTGACACAGGGTTACGGCGGCCATAGCGGCAGGGAAACGCCCGGCTCCATTCCGAACCCGGAAGCTAAGCCTGCCAGCGCCGATGGTACTGCACGGGGGACCGTGTGGGAGAGTAGGACACCGCCGGACAACCATTAACGACAACGGGGCCCCCATCACGGGGGCCCCGTTTTCGCGTCCCACCACACAACACCTCAACCGCCAGTAGTCCCACTCACGACGCCAGGTTCGGGACAGCATACCGCCAGAATTCCCGCGCTCGAAGCCGGGCCGGGATCAGATCCGGACGAGTCGAGCTTCCCACACGTCGGGGTGATTCAGGGCTTGGATGGCGCACGGATGTGCTCCGGCCTGAGGCCGAGGCCAATGAACCGCCCTATTAGGTGAGGTAGCAGAGGTATTCGGTCCACTCCGCGCAGGAGAAAGGGCAGCTGTTGTCCGTCGTCTTCGTTGAGTGTTCGCGGGTACAGGTCTTTAAGCATCTTCACCTGGAATGCCTGGGTGGCGCGGGCGGCTGGCAGGCGACGGCGCCGTACCCGGTCGAGGTCCGTCGGCTCCAGTTCCCGCCTGGCCAGGATCGGCCCGAGGATGTTCGCAGTCGCGACGGCGTCTTGAACCGCGAGGTTGATTCCCACCCCGCCGGCTGGTGACATGGCGTGTGCGGAGTCACCGATGCACAGGACGCCGCGGCGATGCCAGGTCCGTAGCCGGTCGACCTTCACGGTCAGTTGATGAACATCGCCCCAATCGCCGAGTCCGGCGACCCGGTCCTGTAGTTCTGGAGCAATGAGTGCCAGGCGACGCAGGAATTCCCGGATGCCTTGGGCACGTAGTTGGTCGCCAGCGCCAGCGGGAACCACGTATGCGAGTTGCCAGTAGTCGCCACGGTTGATCGATATCAGGGCCCCCCGACCTTTTTGGAACAAGGGCTGGTACTCGCCGGGTTGGCGATCAAGGCGGAACCACAACACATCGATCGGCGAGGAGCTTTGTGTGGCCGTGAGTCCGGCTGCTCGCCGGACGGTGGAGTGGCGTCCGTCGGCTCCGATGACAAGGTTGGCACGGATGGTGAGATCGCCGTCTTCGGTCGTGGCTCGTGCGCCCACGACGCTTCCGTTCTCGTACACGAGGTCGCCAACCGATGCGGCCTGCAGTAGGCGAAATCTGGGCAGCTGCTCGCCCTTTGTGGCGAGGAAGGCGAGGAAGTCCCATTGCGGCATGAAAGTGATGTAGGGACAGGTGACGGGTAGACGGGAGAAGTCGGCGACGGTCACGGTGCCCTGCCCGGTACGGACTTGGACACGCTCCATCGTCGTGTGTGGTACTTGGAGAAGTTCGTCGAGCCAGCCAAGTTCGCGGAAGAGCTCGAGCGTCGAGGGATGGATGGTGTCGCCGCGGAAGTCTCGGAAGAAGTCTGGGTACTTCTCGCAGACAACTACGTCGACGCCCTGTCGCGCGAGCAGCACCCCGGCCATCATTCCGGCGGGGCCGCCCCCGACGATGCAGACGGAGGTCTCGATCGTCCGTGTGATGTTGGTCTCCTAAGTGTCGGAACTATTGAGCGGGGAAGACAGGAGGTCGGCCAGGCGGAGCGCGAAGTCGCCGTGGTCTGCGCCGGCACAGCCATTGGAACGTCCTTCCACTTCCTGGGCCGACGAACGTGCGGGCCTTCTGTAGTTGCAGACTGCAACTGTGGTCCGGCAATATTCAACCGTGGTGAATAACAGAGGCCGCGGGCGGCCCGCCGAGCCCACCGGTGCGCGAGAGCGGCTGCTGCACGCAGCACGAGAGCGGTTCAAAGCTCACGGATACACAGCCACCACCGCCCGGGCCATTGCCCGGGATGCGGGGGTTGACCACTCCCTGGTGAATTACTACTTCACGTCCAAGGAAGGTCTGTTCCGCGCTGTGCTGGAACTCGTGATCAGTCCAGCGGAGGTCCTCGCAACGGCGATGAACCGGACGGACCGGGACAGGCTCGTGCCGTCAATACTGGACGCCGCGGTCGACACCTGGGATGTCCCCGAGCAGCAACTCGTGCTCGCCCAGCTGTTCACCGGTTCTCTGGCCGATCCGGCGACCCATCGGATTATGACTGAGTACATCCAAAGCCAACTGGTCGCCCGATTTGCCGCGATCATCGGAGGGCCGGACGCCAGCCGGTGGGCCAGCGGTGTCGCAGCTACTATCACTGGTCTGTTCTACACGCGCTACGTCCTGCGCCTGGAGCCCATCGCTTCGATGAGCCGCGCCGAGATCGTCCGGTACTTGACGCCGCCGCTCGAAGCGAGCCTCCGGGCGGGCCGCCGCCCACACCGAGACTGATGCCGAGCGCGGGCCGCGCTGCGTGATGCCGGGAGAACTAGTAAGCGCTACGCCCTGTGGCAGGCGAGGATCGCCACACGAGTGCAGTGCCGCGGTCTGAATTTACCCGTGGTGCTGCAAGGAAGCCGCGCTCCGCTTTGGTGTGGTGGGGGTCACGGGGGTTGGGTTTGCGTTGGTGGTGGGGGTTGGGTATGTTTGTCTCTGTTGCCTGTTTCTGGGGCGGCGCTGGTCTGGGTGTTTTCCTGGTGGCGTGGTCTGGGTGGGTGATATTCCCTTAATTGATGGTGTGGCGTTTATTGTCGTGTCTTTGTTTTGGGGGCTGTTTTTCTTGCTTTGTTGTTTCTGCCGGGTTTTGTGGTGGATTTGGCGGGTGGGGGGAATGGGTGGTAAAGTTTTGAAAAGCGCCGAGCGATACAGGCCCTGTCGGGGTTGGTGGGTTTCGGATAGCGTTTGTTCTTTGAGAACTCAATAGCGTGTTTATGTGATGTGTTGATGCCATATGTTTGTTGGCGCGCATGTTATGCCTCTTTTGTGGGGTGTGGTGTGTGTGCTGTTTTGGCAGGAAACATTAAGATAATAATTTCGAGCAATTGACGGCGACTGGTCCGGTTTATTCGGGTTGGTTGTTGTTTTGCTAGTTTTTGTCTTTTCTTGCTGGGACGATGCTTTTTGTAAGTTTTTACGGAGAGTTTGATCCTGGCTCAGGACGAACGCTGGCGGCGTGCTTAACACATGCAAGTCGAACGATGAAGCCAGCTTGCTGGTGGATTAGTGGCGAACGGGTGAGTAACACGTGAGTAATCTGCCCTTCACTTCGGGATAAGCCTTGGAAACGGGGTCTAATACCGGATAGTCACCTCATGCCGCATGGTGTGGGGTGGAAAGATTTATTGGTGGGGGATGGGCTCGCGGCCTATCAGCTTGTTGGTGGGGTAATGGCCTACCAAGGCGACGACGGGTAGCCGGCCTGAGAGGGCGACCGGCCACACTGGGACTGAGACACGGCCCAGACTCCTACGGGAGGCAGCAGTGGGGAATATTGCACAATGGGCGCAAGCCTGATGCAGCGACGCCGCGTGAGGGATGACGGCCTTCGGGTTGTAAACCTCTTTCAGCAGGGAAGAAGCGCAAGTGACGGTACCTGCAGAAGAAGCACCGGCTAACTACGTGCCAGCAGCCGCGGTAATACGTAGGGTGCAAGCGTTGTCCGGAATTATTGGGCGTAAAGAGCTCGTAGGTGGTTTGTCGCGTCTGCTGTGAAAATCCAACGCTCAACGTTGGACGTGCAGTGGGTACGGGCAGACTAGAGTGCAGTAGGGGAGTCTGGAATTCCTGGTGTAGCGGTGAAATGCGCAGATATCAGGAGGAACACCGGTGGCGAAGGCGGGACTCTGGGCTGTTACTGACGCTGAGGAGCGAAAGCATGGGGAGCGAACAGGATTAGATACCCTGGTAGTCCATGCCGTAAACGTTGGGCACTAGGTGTGGGCCGCATTCCACGTGGTCCGTGCCGCAGCTAACGCATTAAGTGCCCCGCCTGGGGAGTACGGCCGCAAGGCTAAAACTCAAAGGAATTGACGGGGGCCCGCACAAGCGGCGGAGCATGCGGATTAATTCGATGCAACGCGAAGAACCTTACCAAGGCTTGACATATACCGGTAACGTGCAGAGATGTACGCCCCTTCGGGTCGGTATACAGGTGGTGCATGGTTGTCGTCAGCTCGTGTCGTGAGATGTTGGGTTAAGTCCCGCAACGAGCGCAACCCTCGTTCTATGTTGCCAGCGGGTTATGCCGGGAACTCATAGGAGACTGCCGGGGTCAACTCGGAGGAAGGTGGGGATGACGTCAAATCATCATGCCCTTTATGTCTTGGGCTTCACGCATGCTACAATGGCCGGTACAAAGGGTTGCGATGCCGTGAGGCGGAGCGAATCCCAGAAAGCCGGTCTCAGTTCGGATCGTAGTCTGCAACTCGACTACGTGAAGTCGGAGTCGCTAGTAATCGCAGATCAGCAACGCTGCGGTGAATACGTTCCCGGGCCTTGTACACACCGCCCGTCAAGTCACGAAAGTCGGTAACACCCGAAGCCGGTGGCCTAACCCCCTTGTGGGGAGGGAGCTGTCGAAGGTGGGACTGGCGATTGGGACTAAGTCGTAACAAGGTAGCCGTACCGGAAGGTGCGGCTGGATCACCTCCTTTCTAAGGAGCAGTTAGTACCGTGCAGGATGTTTTCGGGGATTCGTTTCCTCGGGGATGCTTGTGTGGTGATGACGGCCATTACCGTGGCGAGTGTTCACGGGTGGTTAGCTCAAGGGTGGAACATCAATGCTTTTAGCCTGCTGAGACTCGTGACCGCGCACTTGTGTGTGGTTGTGGGGAGGCTGGGCTGGTGGTGTCAGTGAGTACGCTTGTCCGACTTTAGGGTTGGGTGGGTTGGAAGGCTGGCGCGTGCTGGTTTGGTTGGTGGCTGGGTATCACATGAACACGCTGTTGGGCCCTGGGAGAACAGGCGCCCTACCCGTTGTGCTCGTAACAGAGTGTGGGGGGTGGGTGGCTGGTTTTTCTTGTGTGGACCATCGTCGAAGCCTGCGTTTGTGTGGGTGGGTGTGGTGGGGCTGCTGGTGGTTTGAGAACTGTATAGTGGACGCGAGCATCTTATTTATTTTTATGGGTTTGTGTGTGTTTTGTGTGTAAGTTTTTAAGAGCACACGGTGGATGCCTTGGCATCAGGAGCCGAAGAAGGACGTAGTAACCTGCGATAAGCCTCGGGGAGTTGGTAAACGAACGGTGATCCGAGGGTGTCCGAATGGGGAAACCCCGCCAGAGCGCGTGCGTGTCTGGTGACCCGCGCCTGAATATATAGGGCGTGTGGGGGGAACGTGGGGAAGTGAAACATCTCAGTACCCACAGGAAGAGAAAACAAGAGTGATTCCGGGAGTAGTGGCGAGCGAAACCGGATGAGGCTAAACCTGGTCTGTGTGATAGCCGGTAGGCGTTGCAGGTTGGGGGTTGTGGGACCATTCGTGGGGCTCTACCGGGCTTCAAGGGTGACGTGTGTTGGATAGTCGAATCGTTTGGAAAGACGGACCATAGTGGGTGAGAGTCCCGTAGACGAAATTCAGTGCCGGCCCGAGTGGTATCCCGAGTATCACGGGACTCGTGTAATCCCGTGTGAATCTGCCAGGACCACCTGGTAAGCCTAAATACTTCCTGATGACCGATAGCGGACAAGTACCGTGAGGGAAAGGTGAAAAGTACCCCGGGAGGGGAGTGAAATAGTACCTGAAACCGTGTGCTTACAATCCGTCAGAGCCTGTGCGGTCCTTGAGTGGGCTGGTGGGTGATGGCGTGCCTTTTGAAGAATGAGCCTGCGAGTTAGCGATACGTGGCGAGGTTAACCCGTGTGGGGAAGCCGTAGCGAAAGCGAGTCCGAATAGGGCGACCTATAGTCGCGTGTCCTAGACCCGAAGCGAAGTGATCTAGCCATGGCCAGGTTGAAGCGCCGGTAAGACGGCGTGGAGGACCGAACCCACTTCAGTTGAAAATGGAGGGGATGAGCTGTGGTTAGGGGTGAAAGGCCAATCAAACTTCGTGATAGCTGGTTCTCCCCGAAATGCATTTAGGTGCAGCGTCATGTGTTTCTTACCGGAGGTAGAGCTACTGGATGGCTAATGGGCCCAACAAGGTTACTGACGTCAGCCAAACTCCGAATGCCGGTAAGTGAGAGCATGGCAGTGAGACTGCGGGGGATAAGCTTCGTAGTCGAGAGGGAAACAGCCCAGACCACCAACTAAGGCCCCTAAGCGTGTGCTAAGTGGGAAAGGATGTGGAGTTGCACAGACAACCAGGAGGTTGGCTTAGAAGCAGCCATCCTTGAAAGAGTGCGTAATAGCTCACTGGTCAAGTGATTCCGCGCCGACAATGTAGCGGGGCTCAAGTACACCGCCGAAGTTGTGGCATTCACATAATTCCAAGCATTATCCTACGGGGTGGTGTTCAGGGGTGTGGATGGGTAGGGGAGCGTCGTGTGGGCAGTGAAGTCGCGGTGTAAACCAGTGGTGGAGCCTACACGAGTGAGAATGCAGGCATGAGTAGCGAAAGACGGGTGAGAAACCCGTCCGCCGAATGATCAAGGGTTCCAGGGCTAGGCTAATCCGCCCTGGGTAAGTCGGGACCTAAGGCGAGGCCGACAGGCGTAGTCGATGGACAACGGGTTGATATTCCCGTACCGGCGAAGAACCGCCCATACCGATTCCGGGGATACTAACCACCCAAACCACCATGGTCTGGCTTTCGAGCTTGTTCTGTGTTGTGGGGAGCGTGGGACCTGATCTGGTAGTAGGTAAGCGTATTAACAGGTGTGACGCAGGAGGGTAGCTTCCGCGTGCCGATGGTTGTGCACGTCTAAGGATGTAGGGAGTCTTGCAGGTAAATCCGTGAGACTGGCTTTGATGCCGTTCCTGAGATCTGATGGTGACCGCCCTTGTGGCGGGAAGAGGGTGATCCCATGCTGCCGAGAAAAGCATCGACGTGAGGTTCTAGCCGCCCGTACCCCAAACCGACTCAGGTGATCAGGTAGAGAATACTAAGGCGATCGAGAGAATCGTGGTTAAGGAACTCGGCAAAATACCCCCGTAACTTCGGGATAAGGGGGGCCAAGCGCGTGAACACCTTCGCGGTGGGAGCGTGAGTTGGCCGCAGAGACCAGGGAGAAGCGACTGTTTACTAAAAACACAGGTCCGTGCGAAGTCGCAAGACGATGTATACGGACTGACGCCTGCCCGGTGCTGGAAGGTTAAGAGGACTGGTTAACCACACTTGTGTGGTGAAGCTGAGAATTTAAGCCCCAGTAAACGGCGGTGGTAACTATAACCATCCTAAGGTAGCGAAATTCCTTGTCGGGTAAGTTCCGACCTGCACGAATGGCGTAACGACTTCTCTACTGTCTCAACCACGAACTCGGCGAAATTGCATTACGAGTAAAGATGCTCGTTACGCGCAGCAGGACGGAAAGACCCCGAGACCTTTACTACAGTTTGGTATTGGTGTTCGGTGTGGCTTGTGTAGGATAGGTGGGAGACTATGAGACGGGCACGCTAGTGTTCGTGGAGTCATCGTTGAAATACCACTCTGGTCATATTGGATACCTTAACTTCGGACCATGATCTGGTTCAGGGACAGTGCCTGATGGGTAGTTTAACTGGGGCGGTTGCCTCCCAAAGAGTAACGGAGGCGCCCAAAGGTTCCCTCAGCCTGGTTGGCAATCAGGTGTCGAGTGTAAGTGCACAAGGGAGCTTGACTGTGAGACGGACGTGTCGAGCAGGAGCGAAAGCTGGGACTAGTGACCCGGCCGTGGATTGTGGAATCGCGGTCGCTCAACGGATAAAAGGTACCTCGGGGATAACAGGCTGATCTTGCCCAAGAGTCCATATCGACGGCATGGTTTGGCACCTCGATGTCGGCTCGTCGCATCCTGGGGCTGGAGTCGGTCCCAAGGGTTGGGCTGTTCGCCCATTAAAGCGGTACGCGAGCTGGGTTTAGAACGTCGTGAGACAGTTCGGTCCCTATCCGCTGCGCGCGGAGGAAATTTGAGAAGGGCTGTCCTTAGTACGAGAGGACCGGGACGGACGAACCTCTGGTGTGCCAGTTGTCCTGCCAAGGGCACGGCTGGTTAGCTACGTTCGGAAAGGATAACCGCTGAAAGCATCTAAGCGGGAAGCCTGCTTCGAGATGAGATTTCCATACCCCTACGGGGTGAGAGGCTCCCAGCTAGATTACTGGGTTGATAGGCCAGACGTGGAAGCACAGCAATGTGTGGAGCTGACTGGTACTAATAAGCCGATAACTTACCCACACACACTCACGACAAAGAATCCATAAAAGTGTGTTAAGAAACGCTGCGTCCACTATACGGTTCCCAAACCACCAAACAACCACCCACGGGCGGCTTAACAGCCAACCAACAGGTGCCACACTATTCACAACAACTACATAAGCTAACTGTTGTGACCCACACACTTCACCACCCCCTATTTCTACGCGGGGGGATCGGTGACACAGGGTTACGGCGGCCATAGCGGCAGGGAAACGCCCGGCTCCATTCCGAACCCGGAAGCTAAGCCTGCCAGCGCCGATGGTACTGCACGGGGGACCGTGTGGGAGAGTAGGACACCGCCGGACAACCATTAACGAAAACGGGGCCCCCATCACGGGGGCCCCGTTTTCGCGTCCCACCACACAACACCTCAACCGCCAGTAGTCCCACTCACGACGGATGTAGCGTGCGGCCCGGGTACGTAGGCTGGAGTGTATGACCGACTTCAGCTTCCCTTCGCCTCCGCCTGATGACCAATCGGCCCGGCCACCTGCTCTAGCGTTGCGCGGACTGCACAAGCAGTTCGGCGAGAAGATTGCCGTCGCCGGCCTGTCTCTCGATGTCCCGAGGGGATCCTTCTACGGAATCGTCGGTCCGAACGGGGCTGGGAAAACCACAACTCTTTCCATGGCCACCGGCTTGCTGCGCCCGGATTCGGGCAGCGCGGCGGTGCTTGGCCACGACGTGTGGTCCGACACGGTACGGGCGAAACAGCTGCTGGGGATTCTGCCGGACGGTGTCCGGCTTTTCGACCGGCTCACCGGACACCAACTGGTGACCTACGCCGGCCTGCTGCGCGGTATGTCGGCGGACGTTGTCGAGGAGCGGAGCCAGGGCCTCTTGCATGCACTCGGGCTGGAAGGCTCGAGCGGGAAGATGGTGACCGACTATTCGGCAGGTATGACGAAGAAGATCGCCTTGGCGTGCGCGCTGGTGCATGCGCCGCGGGTGCTTGTTCTTGACGAGCCCTTTGAGGCAGTTGATCCGGTGTCCGCGTCCACTATTCAAGGCATTCTGCGGGACTACGTGTCGTCCGGTGGGACTGTTGTGCTGTCGAGCCACGTTATGGACCTGGTGCAGCGGCTTTGCGACCATGTCGCGATCGTTGCTGACGGGCAAGTGCGGGCCGCAGGAAGAACCGAGGAAGTGCGTGCCGGACGGACTCTCGAGGAACGGTTCGTCGAGCTTGTCGGCGGCGCCGTAGACGCTAGGGAGGGGTTGGCATGGTTGCGCACCTCGTCCGACTCAAAGTAACCCTGCTCGGCAACAGCTTCCGGAGCAGTCCGTGGCGGATTGTCGGGCTTGTGGTCGGGATGCTTTATGGGCTGGCGATTCTTGGCTTCGGCGTCGCCGCGCTGATCGGTTTCAGGGTGCTGGCGGAACCGGACCTCGCATCCGTCGCCGTGGTGCTGCTCGGCTCGCTCGCCGTGCTGGGCTGGGGTCTGGTGCCGCTCTTCCTTTTCGGCGTCGACGAGACTCTCGATCCTCTACGGTTTCAGACGTTTGCCATCTCCCGCCGCGAAATGACGCTTGGCCTGCTGGCCGCGGGTCTGATCAGTGTCCCGGCGGTGATTACCGGACTGCTTGCCCTGACTACGGCAGTGACCTGGGCCTACTCCGTTCCGGCTGTCATCATCTCGCTAGTCGCCGCGTTAGTTGCCGTGCTGACTTGTGTCACGTTGTCCCGGGTGACCACCACCGCGGCATCTACCCTTTTGGCATCGCGGAAGACCCGGGACGTAACCGCAGTGGTCGGTCTCGCTGCCGTCGTGCTGATCGGCCCTGCAGTTAACCTGATTACTGGCGGCGGTCTTTCGCTCTCTCTCGATCCGGAACGACTGGCCGGTCTCGTCACGATAGTCGGCTGGACGCCACTGGGCTGGACCTGGTCCGCCGGAGCCGATGCGGCGGACGGTGAGATCCTGGCCGGTCTGGTCAAGCTTGTGCTCGCGTCCGGCCTGCTCGCCGGGCTGCTCTGGGTTTGGCAGCGGCTACTGGTTCGGAGTCTGGAGCGGGGCGCACAGTCCGCCAGCGGCGGAGGAAAAGTCGCCGGCGGCCTCGGCTGGTTCTCCCGATTCCCGGCAACACCCTGGGGCGCGATCGCAGCCCGGTCGGCGACGTACTGGCGGCGCGACCCGCGCTACTTCGGGTCGCTGATCGTAATCGTCATGATGCCCATTCTGGTTCTGGTGATGAGCCAGACCTCGGACAATCTGGATGTCGGCATAGCGTTTCTGTGGCTTGCGCCGATTGTCGCCTACCTCACCGGCTGGGGAGCGCACGCGGATGTGTCGTACGACAACACCGCCTTCGCGCTGCACGTCAGCTCCG
This sequence comes from Saxibacter everestensis, assembly GCF_025787225.1. NCBI lineage: Bacteria > Bacillati > Actinomycetota > Actinomycetes > Micrococcales > Brevibacteriaceae > Saxibacter > Saxibacter everestensis. Next base: position 2,462,034 of record NZ_CP090958.1, on the reverse strand, counting down.
GCGTTTCCGGAATGGCAGACCGGGTCGGCAGGCTGGTTCCCTGGGCCATAATCGGTGTTGCCTCCGTGCTGATCTTCGCCCTGCTCGGCGGCGTCATTTCCGGGCAATGGGAGCTGGTGCCGGGCATGCTCGGCCTCGGCCTGGGATTGCTGTTCGCAGGATTTGGCATGTCGTCGATAGTCAGCATCGCATTTTTCTACCCGACGCCCGCGCCGGGCGATAGCCCGTTCAAGACCCCGCCTGGCGCTACCGGCATCACCTTGCTGGTCCAGACGGTGACCGGATTCGTCCTGCTGGTGGCGATGAGCCCGGCAATCGTGCTGGGAATCCTCGCCGTTGTATGGCGCCCATGGCTCGGTTGGCTCTGTCTGCTGGTCAGCCTGGTGCTGGGAGCCGTTTACCTTCTGATCGGACTCCGGCGGGGCGCGCGTATCTTCGAGCGCAAGGCACCTGAAATACTGGTCCGGCTGCACGACTACACGTAGGATGCCGACAGGACTTCGAGCTCAGGCCGCGTCCTTACATCGACGTCCAACCGCCGGCACCGGAGCTAAGAACCTATGGAAATCATCATCGCCGCGTCACCCAAGGCAATCGCGAGCATAGTCGCGGACGCCATCGAGGACCTGCTGACCGAACATGCGGGGACGGTGCTCGGCCTTGCCACCGGTTCGTCTCCGCTGAGCGTCTACCAGGAGCTGATCAGGAGGCATCGGGACAACGGGCTGTCGTTTGCTAAGTCCCGTGCGTTTCTGCTGGACGAGTATCTCGGGCTGCCTCGTGCGCATCCGCAGTCGTACCACTCGGTGATCCGCTCAGAATTTGTCGACCACATCGATATCGACCCCACGCATGTCTATTCTCCGGACGGGGAAGCTGCGGATCCGGTCGTCGAGGGCCAGCGCTACGATGCGGCGATTGCCGCAGCGGGAGGCATCGAGCTTCAGCTACTGGGGATCGGCACCGACGGACATATCGGCTTCAACGAGCCGACGTCATCGCTGAGGTCCCGTACCCGGGTCAAGACGCTGACCGAACAGACCCGGTCGGATAACGCGAGGTTCTTCGATCACGTCGATCAGGTTCCGCGGCATGTGATGACTCAGGGACTCGGCACGATCAGCGAGGCCCGGCATCTGGTGCTCGTCGCCACCGGGGAGGCGAAGGCGGAGGCTGTGGCGGCCATGGTGGAGGGCCCCGTGGCGGCGATCTGCCCTGGATCCGTGCTGCAGCTGCATCAACACGCAACTGTCCTCGTCGACGAGGACGCGGCGTCCCGGTTGAAACTGGCGGACTACTATCGGCACGTTTACGCGAATAAGCCGCGGTGGCAGGGCATCTGACCCGCCGCCGTCGCAACCCGCTGCCAGCCCGTTGACCAGGCTCGGCGGCCGCCATCTCGATCGAGGTGATTATTGCCTTTAGACTTGGACCCATGAGTGAAACGACGCCAGGAGCCCCCGCCGGACCGATGAGCTCGCCTTCCACCGGCGGCGCCGCAGTTATCGAACGCGAAGAACAGCGCCAGCTGGTTGAACCGGGCGACCATGAACGTTTTTCACACTACGCGCCAAAAGACAAGATCATGGAGTCGATGGTCACCGGGCAGCCACTGATCGCCCTGTGCGGCAAGGTGTGGGTGCCCAGCCGCGACCCGCAAAAATTCCCGGTCTGCCCGCAGTGCAAGGCGATCTACGAAGGCATGGACGCAGGCAAGGGCGACGACGACCAAAGCGGCAACTAGTCGAATCCGCACGCCACCGGCTATCGCGGCCGGTGCTCTCGGCGTGGCCATCCGTTAGGTAAAGTAAGGGCAAGTGAGCACCTCGTCATCTTCATCGCTTCCGGTCGGCACCGCGGCATCCACTTCTCTTTCCCCAGCCTTTCCCGAACGAGCGGCCTGGGGTACCGCCGGCAAATTGCGAGCCTGGCAGGCCGAGGCGCTCGAAGAGTACTTTCGCGAACAGCCGAAGGACTTTCTCGCCGTTGCGACACCCGGGGCCGGGAAAACAACTTTCGCTCTCCGGCTGGCCGCGGAGCTTCTTGCGCAGCGCACAGTTGTGCGGGTGACAGTCGTCGCGCCAACCGAACACTTGAAGCGCCAGTGGGCAGATGCGGCCGGCCGGGTCGGAATCCGATTGGACCCCAATTTCCGGAACAGCGACGGCCGCCACGGCGCGCACTTCCATGGCGTGGCCGTCACCTACGCACAGGTTGCCAGTCGTCCGGCGCTGCACCGGGCGCGGACCGAGGCCGGCCGAACCCTGGTCATCCTTGACGAGGTGCACCATGGCGGCGACGCGCTGAGCTGGGGCGAAGGCATCCGGGAAGCCTTCGAGCCTGCCGCTCGCCGTCTGTCGCTCACCGGTACTCCGTTCAGATCCGACACGTCACCGATCCCGTTCGTGGTGTACGCCCCGGACCAGCAGGGAATTCGGACGTCGAACGCCGACTACAGCTATGGTTACGGCCGGGCACTGCGCGACGGTGTGGTCCGGCCGGTTATATTCATGGCCTACGCCGGGCAGATGCGATGGCGAACCCGGGCCGGCGATGAGATGTCGGCTCTGCTCGGTGAACCCAGTACCAAGGACATCACCGCTCAGGCCTGGCGTACCGCCCTTGACCCGAAAGGCGACTGGATTCCCGCCGTGTTGCGGGCTGCTGACCGACGGCTGACCGAGGTGCGACGGGGTGTGCCGGATGCCGGCGCACTGGTAATCGCCACCGACCAGCAGGCGGCGCGGGCGTACGCGAAGATGCTGCGCGAGATCACCGGTGAGCCGGCCACCGTCGTTCTCTCGGATGAGAAAGAAGCCAGCGACCGGATCGACGAATTCCAGGAGTCGGGCCGCCGGTGGATGGTGGCGGTGCGAATGGTCTCCGAAGGCGTTGACGTGCCTCGGCTTGCGGTCGGCGTATACGCCACCTCGACATCGACACCGCTGTTCTTCGCGCAGGCTGTCGGGCGATTCGTTCGAGCTCGCAAGCGCGGTGAAACGGCGTCGATCTTCCTGCCGAGCGTTCCGCTGCTTCTGGAACTGGCCAACCAGCTGGAGGTCGAGCGCGACCATGCGCTCGACCGGCCCAAGGCAGACGACGAGGACGAGTTCTTCTCTCCCGAGGACGCCCTGATGGCGGAAGCCAATCGGGAGGAGAAAGCCTCAGATACCCAGGAGGGCCTGCCGTTCGAAGCCCTCGACGCGCAGGCTTCGTTTGACCGGGTGCTGTTCGACGGTGGCGAGTTCGGCACCGGTGGCGAGATGGGCAGTGAGGATGAGCTCGACTTCCTCGGCATTCCAGGCCTGCTCGAACCGAGTCAGGTAACGGAACTCTTGCGGCAGCGTCAGGCCGACCAGGTGTCCAAGCGGAACAAGAAAGCCGCCGATCAGGTTCCGGAACCCGCGCAGGATACGGTGGCAATCCACCGGGCGCTCAAGGAACAGCGTGCGCAGTTGCAGAGCATGGTATCGGCCTGGGCACGGCGTTCGGGCCAGCCGCATGGAGTGATCCACTCCGAGCTGCGCCGGATCTGCGGAGGACCTGCGGTGGCGCAGGCAAGCGTCGAGCAGGTTCAGGCTCGGATCGAAAAACTGCAGGCCTGGTTTGTCGGGCGCAAGTAGCGCTTGCGTAAGCGACTAGTCGTTCAGCAGTTCCACACCTGCCGCGGTGAGCTCGTCGAACGCTGCCTGCGCTGTTTCTTCGGCGACCGCCGCGGTGTAGGGCAACAGCACTCGGACGCCGAAGTCATGCCGCACGGCATCAAGCGATGTGGCACGCACGCAGTGGTCGAACGCCAGGCCGACGACATCGATGTCGGTGACCTCGCGGGCGCGCAGCCAGTCGGCAAGCGGCATATCGCTTTCGGCGGTGTGCCCGTCGAATCCCGAATAGCCGTCAGAGTATTGTCCTTTGTGCACTATGGCGTCGAACTTAATTCCATTGAGATCGGCGTGCATGGCGGCACCTGGAGTCCCCTGCACGCAGTGTGGCGGCCAGGACTTCACATAGTCGGGGTCAGCGCTGAAATGGGCGCCGGGATCAATGTGCCAGTCCATCGTGGCAACGGTCGCCTGATAGCTATCGCTGACCCGGCACAGGTCGGCGATGCCGGCCGCAACGTTGTTTCCACCGGTAACAGCAAGCGTGCCTCCTTCACAAAAGTCGTTCTGAACGTCAACAACAACCAGCGCACGCTTGCTCATGGCTAACTCTCCTGAAAGGTGGATACTAGGGCCGGTTCACCGCGCTGGAGCTTCAGTGCGGTTGCTGGAAGTTCTGCGCGGGATGCGGCGTGCCGCTCACGTGCGGCGGTGACACCCTGGGCGCCGACGGCAGAGTCGTCGATCACGCCGTCGGTCACCAGGGGCACCAGCAACTCACGGTAGCTCGCATCGAGTGCGGGGAGGCTGCCGATGCCGATGATCTCTTCGACGGCGACGCCGTCACCGTCAAGTACCCGCACCGGATACTTGCGTCCGCCAACACTTGCCTTGTTCATCGACGCTTTGGCGACCGAACGCCAGGAACCGTTGTCGTCGTGGCGCGCCACGAGCTTGTAGACCAGGCCGGCAGTTGGCGCGCCCGAACCGGTGACCAGCGACGTGCCAACCCCGTAGGCATCCACCGGACCCGCGGCGAGCCCGGCGATCGCAAACTCATCGAGGTCGGACGTCACGGTGATCCGGGTATTCGTGGCCCCGAGGCCGTCGAGCTGGGCGCGCACATCTCTCGCCTGGACCAGAAGGTCTCCGGAATCAAGCCGCACGCCGGCGAGGTCAGTCCCGGCGACCTCTATCGCGAGATCCACTGCCCGCGGCACATCGTAGGTGTCGACAAGCAGGGTCGTGCCCGAGCCAAAAGTCTCGATCTGGGCCCGGAAGGCCTCTTCTTCCGAATCGTGCAGCAGGGTAAAGGAATGGGCCGCGGTGCCGCCGGTCTTCAGGCCGTAACGGCGGCCGGCTTCCATATTGGAAGTTGACGAAAACCCTGCGATCACCGCGGCGCGGGCGGCGGCCACGGCTGACTCCTCATGGGTACGCCTGGAACCCATCTCGATGCATGGGCGATCAGCTGCCGCCGCCGTCATCCGGGACGCGGCCGCGGCTACGGCGCTGTCGTGGTTGAGGACGGACAGGGCAAGCGTTTCGAGGATGACGCATTCCGCGAAACTTCCCTCGACCAGCAGGATTGGAGAGCCCGGGAAGAATACTTCGCCTTCGGCGTAGCCGGACACGGAGCCACTGAAGCGGTAATCGGCGAGCCAGTGCAGTGTTTTCTCACTGACGATGCGCTCGGAACGGAGCCAATCGATCTCCGCCTCGTCGAACCGGAACCGGGTCAGCTCCTCCAGGAAACGGCCAGTACCTGCCACCACGCCGTAGCGCCGGCCGTCAGGCAGCCGGCGGGCGAAAACCTCGAACAGTGAGCGCCGATGCGCGGCACCCGACCTCAGCGCGGCGTCCAGCATAGTGAGCTCGTACTGATCGGTCAGCAGGGCCGTCGAAGCGGCCGCTCTGCCTGTTGCCGGGACGGCAGCGGCAGTGGACGTGTTTCCCATAACTGAAAAGCCTAATGAACCGGCGTACGCACGTCACCAGTGGGACCGGCGGAAGGTCGTCGGCTTCGGCAGCCGACGTTCCTCCGGCGACGTTGGCGCCCAGGGGCGCGGGGCGAGGTGCAGCTACGAAGTTGCGTAGAGTAAGGGCGTGGTGTCCGTATTGAGCGCAACTCCAGCAGCAATGCCCAACGTCGAACAACAATCTGAGACCGGCGTGTCCGTCCGTGAGGATGTGCCGTGGGTGACCCTGGTCTGGAACGACCCGGTGAACCTGATGAATTATGTGACCTACGTTTTCCAGAGCTACTTCGGCTACTCCCGTACCAAGGCACAGAAATTGATGTACGAGGTGCACGAGGTCGGCCGCTCGGTGGTGTCCACCGGGAGCATGGAAGAGATGGAACGCGACACCGAGGCGATGCACGGTTTCGGCCTGTGGGCGACCTTTCAAAGAGCAGACGCCCCGGGATCCTCGGGAACCGGCACAACAGGAGAGGGTAACCGCTAGTGGCCAAGGCCTTCCGACGTACCAAGTCCGGAATCGCAGTGAACCTCAGTGAAGGTGAACGGTCGATTCTCGCGAGTGCCTTCACCGATACAGCTCAGCTCCTGGCCCCGGAGACGGACGCCAGTGAGGACCCGCTCACCGCACTGGTCGGGATTACCGAAGACGCGGAGTTACCCGCCGATCCGGCCCTCGCACGCCTTCTGCCCGACGGCAGGCGGGACAGCGCCGAGGACGCCGACGAATTCCGCAGGTACACCGAGCGGGGTCTACGCGAACGGAAGATCGCCAACATCCAGACCGCGGTTTTCACACTTAAGCGCTCCGACCCTCTTGTTCTGGCCGAGCCTGAGGCCCAGGCCTGGGTTGTGGCGCTGGGCGACGTTCGCCTGGTCGTCGCGCAGCGTCTCGGCATCGAGACCGAAGCGGACCTGGACGCGCTCGAAGAGTTGAATGAAGCCGAGGAGGACGACCCCCGCGGAATGATCATGGCGGTCTACGATTTCCTCAGCTGGCTGCAGGAAAGCCTGGTCGGAGTGCTGCTGGCTTCGCTGCCGGACGACAAGGACTGACGGGCGATGGCAGCAAACGCGAGCATCGGTGTTTTTGACTCCGGGGTCGGCGGTCTGACTGTGGCACGCGCCATCATTGACCTGCTGCCGCACGAATCGGTTCGATACGTGGGTGACACGAAGTACACGCCTTACGGCCCTCGGCCGCTTGCGCAAGTCCGGGCCCGCGCGCTCGAAGTGATGGACCATCTGGTCGACGACGGGGTCAAAATGCTCGTTATCGCGTGCAACTCGGCCTCGGCCGCCGTGTTGCGGGATGCGAGGGAGCGCTACGAGTGCATGAATATCCCGGTCGTAGAGGTCATCCTGCCCGCTGTCCGCCGGGCGGTCGCCGCGACCAGGACCGGCCGGATCGGCGTGATCGGCACCGAGGCGACCATTACTTCGATGGCGTACAACGACGCGTTCGCCGCGGCTCCCAACCTCCAGATCACCTCGCAGGCCTGTCCGAGATTCGTTGAGTTCGTCGAAAACGGCGTGACGTCCGGCCCCGCGCTGCTGACGGCCGCGGCGGAGTATCTGGCTCCGGTGAGGGCTGCCGGCGTCGACACGCTGGTGCTTGGCTGCACCCATTACCCCCTGCTGGCTGGTGCGATCTCGTTGAGCATGGGCGATGAGGTGACCCTGGTTTCGAGCGCCGAGGAGACCGCGAAGGACGTGTATCGCGTGCTGGTGCGTCAGGGGTTGGAACGCGACGGCGCGAACGGCGAGCCGCTTCATGAGTTCCTGGCAACCGGGGACACGGAGGGATTTCGGGTGCTGGCGCGACGATTCCTTGGCCCCGAGGTCCGGGGCGTGATCAGCACACGCAGCACCGTCGACACCGGAGCGCTGAGCATCGTCACCAGGACCGCGCACGATCAGGACGGCGGGGCTTTGAGATGGAACTGACTGTGATCGGCGCGACCGGCTCGTTTCCGGGGCCGACATCCCCGGCATCGTGCTACCTGCTGCAGGACCGGGACCGTGAGGGTAAAACCTGGAACGTCGTTCTGGATCTCGGGAGCGGTTCGCTGGGCACACTTCAGCAGCATCTGGAGCTGGAAGACCTCGACGCCGTGTTGCTGACGCATCTGCATCCGGACCATTGCCTGGATGTCTGCGGCCTCTACGTGACCCGCAAGTTCTCGCCGCGCCGAACTGACTCCGACCCGGCCGGCTCCGGCAGCGTGCGTGAGTTGGCCGGGCAGCGGCTGCCGATCTACGGCCCACCCGGAACCGAACTCCGGCTCGGCAATGCCTACTACACCGATCCGGGCGCCGCACTACAGCCGGGGGAGACAGCAGACCCCAGCAAGCTCGGTGATGTTTTCACGTTTACCGACTGGCAGAATGCGCGGGAACGCCAGATTGGACCGTTCACCGTGCGCCCCATCCTTGTCGAACATCCGGTGGAGGCATACGCCCTTCGGATCACCGGCCCCTCCGGGGAGGTACTCACCTACAGCGGCGACACGGACGACTGTCCGGGCATTGTCGAGGCCGCCCGCGCCGCCGACCTATTCCTCTGTGAGGCGGCCTTCCATGAGGGACGCGATGCCGTGCGCGGAATTCACCTCACCGGGGTGCGGGCCGGCGCTGTGGCGGCCGCCGCACAAGTACGGCGACTCGTGCTGACCCACATCCCGCCGTGGAACGACCCAGCCGTGACAGAGCGCGAGGCGACCACCGCGTATTCAGGCCCGACGGAGCTGGCCGAACACGGAAAAACATACTCCCTCTAAGGTTGAGGGTATGACTTCACAGAGCAGCCCGGAACTAAGCAGCACAGAACTGAGCCGTGCAGACGGACGCGCCGTCGACGAGCTTCGCCCGATTCGAATCACCCGGGGCTGGCTTGACCATGCCGAAGGAAGTGTCCTGGTGGAATTCGGCCGGACCAGGGTGCTGTGCGCCGCGTCATTCACCGCAGGAGTTCCCCGCTGGCGCAAGGGGTCCGGCGAAGGCTGGGTCACGGCCGAATATGCCATGCTCCCGAGGTCAACGAATACCCGGAACAGCCGGGAATCGGTCAAGGGGAAAATCGGCGGGCGGACGCACGAGATCTCCCGGCTGATCGGCCGATCGCTGCGCGCTGTCGTCGACGTCAGCGCCCTGGGGGAGAACACCATCGTTCTTGACTGCGACGTGTTGCAGGCCGACGGCGGCACCCGAACCGCGGCGATAACCGGCGCCTACGTGGCGCTCGCCGACGCCATCGCCGCAGGCAAGGCGTCCGGTGACATCCGGGCGAATGCGACCGTGCTGACCGATTCGGTGGCCGCGGTCAGTGTCGGCGTGATCGACGGAGTCCCGATGCTCGACCTTGCCTACACGGAAGACGTACGCGCGGAGACCGATATGAATGTGGTCGTAACCGGGGGAAACAAGTTCGTCGAGGTGCAGGGCACCGCCGAAGGCGCCCCGTTCGATCGCGAGGAACTCGATCAGTTGCTCGACCTGGCGTGCAAGGGCACGCTGACCCTGACCGGACTGCAGCAGGCCGCGCTAGCGGAACCACTGCCGGTCCAGAGGCCGGAATCAGACCTGCCGGTCGGGAAGCCGGAATCAAGCCAGCCGGGGTCAGTCCAGCCGTGAACGCGCTGCTTGTGCTGGCAACGCACAATCAGAACAAGGTGCGGGAGTTGCGGGCAATCCTGCGTGAGGCAATGCCAGACCTCGACGTCGAAGCCGCCTTGGTGAGCGCGGCGGACCTCGGCGTGGACGAGGTCCGAGAGACCGGCGTGACATTTGCCGAAAACGCGTTGCTCAAGGCCCGTGCCCTGGCGGCTGGAACCGGACTGCCGGCGATTGCCGACGACTCGGGACTTGCGGTGGACGTTCTCGGGGGAGCCCCCGGTATTTTCTCGGCGCGCTGGGCTGGCAAGCACGGTGACGATGTCGCAAACCTGAAGCTCCTGCTCGCGCAGCTTGCGGATATCCCGGCGGAGCACCGCTCGGCGCGATTCGTCTGTGCCGCCGCACTGGCAACGCCGGATGGCCGGACGCATGTAGAGCATGGCAGCTTCGAAGGCGTACTGGCCGACGCGCCGCGGGGAACAAATGGTTTCGGCTACGACCCCATTCTCAGCGTTAACGGTGACCCAAGAGGCCGTACCGCGGCTGAACTTGAGCCAGCAGAGAAGAACGCGCTCAGCCACCGGGGCAAGGCTTTCCGCGCCCTGGCGCCCGTGGTCCGGCAATTATTGGCCGAGCAGCCGGGCCGGTAACAAATCGGTTATGCGTCACCGTGGCTGCTACCCACCCAGCGTCTTGCCCCGTAAGCTAGGGACACCAAGCCCCGAGCGTGGCAACGCTGCCGACCCGGTCCATGGGCTCCCTTAGCAAGAAGGAACCGTGAATATGCTCACTAGAAAGTGGGTGGCATCATTTGCTGCCCTCGTCGGTCTGTCACTTCTGATTTCCGGTTGCTCCGCCGGCGCGGGATCATCCGGCGGTGAGGACGCGGCACGGGACGACATGACCATCGCGCTCGCGGCCGAGCCGGCGAACCTGGATTTCACCACGACCGACGGCGTCGCAATTCCGCAAGCGCTGATGGACAACGTTTACGAGGGCCTGGTCAAGGTGGACCAGAAGGGCGCTATTCAGCCCGGCCTGGCGAAATCGTGGCAGCTGAGCGACGACCGGAAGACCTATACTTTCGCTCTGCAGGAAGGCGTGAAGTTCACCGATGGAGCGGACTTCACCGCGGACGACGTGAAGTTCAGCATCGAACGGGTGCAGTCGGACGACTGGAAGATCTCGCTGAAGTCGAAAATGGACATCGTGGACTCGGTGGAGGTCAGCTCGCCGACCGAGGTCAAGGTGACACTGAAGAAGCCAAGCAACAACTGGCTGTTCGATATGACCACCAGGATCGGCGCGATCTTCTCCAAGACCGGCGTTGACGACCTGGCGAACACGGCGATTGGAACCGGGCCGTTCAAGATCGCCAAGTGGAATCGTGGACAGTCCATTGAATTCGAACGCCGGGATGACTACTGGGGCGAGAAGCCAAAGCTCGCGAAGGTGACCCTGCAGTACTTCAGCGATGCCGTTGCCGCCACCAACGCCATGCAGTCGGGTGACGTCGACGTCATCGGCACCCTGCAGGCTCCCGAACTGGCGGACCAGTTCAAGTCCGACGACAAGTTCCAGCTGATTGAAGGCACAACGAACGGTGAAGTCGTACTGTCGATGAACAACAAGCGCGCCCCGTTCGATGACAAGAAGGTGCGCCAGGCCGTTATGTATGGTGTCGACCGGAAGGCAGTTGTCGACACAGCGTGGGCAGGCTACGGCACGATGATCGGCAGCATGGTTCCGCCGACAGACCCGTACTACGAAGACCTGACCGGCGCTTATCCGTTCGATCAGGAGAAGGCGAAACAGCTGATCAAGGAAGCCGGCGCCGAGGGCACCGCTGTGAACTTCACCGTACCGAACCTTCCTTACGCAACGGCGATCTCGGAGGTCGTTGTTTCCCAGCTCAAGGAAATCGGGCTGAACGCGAAGATCGAGACCCAGGAGTTCCCCGCCGTCTGGCTGGACAAGACGCTGACCAGCCACGAGTACGACATGTCGGTGATCAACCACGCAGAGCCTCGCGACATCCTCGCGGTCTTCAATAACCCGGACTACTACGTGGGATACGACAACTCGAAGATCAAGGATGTCGCCGCGAAGGCAGATCAGGGAACCGAGGAAGAGTACGTCGCAGGCATGAAGCAGGTGGCGAAGACGATAACCGAGGATGCGGCATCCGACTTCCTCTTCCTCTTCCCGAACCTGGTCGTGGCCGATGCGAAGGTCACCGGTATCCCGCAGAACGCGGTGGGTGAGTCGCTCAACCTGACCACGTTCAGCTGGTCCTAGTCGCGGTGGTGGGATGTGCGAACGCCTCGGGGCGGACGCACGTCCCACTGTCGTGGCTTTCCTAAAGGGGAACCGCACCAATGTTGATTTATGTCCTGCGCAGATTGCTGCAGTTTGTGCTCACCACGATTGTGGCGACCATGGCAGTCTTTGCGTTTCTTCGGATCCTGCCTGGCGACCCGGCACAGGTCGCCCTCGGCGTCAATGCGACTCCCGAGCTCCTCGCGGATCTGCAGCGTAAGTTCGGCACCGATCGCCCGGTCGCCGTTCAGTACGTCGACTGGGCCTCCGGCCTGCTCACCGGTGACTTCGGCACTTCGTACGTGAGCAACGCCGCGATCAGCCCGATAATCTTCGACCGGGTCCAGGTGACGTTGATCCTGGTGATCGTGAGCATGATCATCGCGCTGCTGATCGCCGTCCCGCTCGGCACCATGGCGGCTGTGCAGCAAAAGAACGTCGTCGGCGTCATCATCTCCGGCCTGAGTCAGGTCGGCGTCGCCGTCCCCGGTTTTCTAGCCGGGATCCTGCTTGTCGTTGTCTTTGCGATAAAGCTTGGCTGGCTGCCTTCGAGCGGCTGGACGGCGCCCGCCGTCGATCCAGTGGACTTCTTCCGCCGGCTTATCCTGCCCGTCATCGCGCTGGGGCTGGTGCAGTCGGCGATCCTGACCCGCTATGTGCGTTCCGCCGTGCTCGAGGTGATGCGTGAAGACTTCCTTCGCACCGCCCGGGCCAAGGGACTGAGCCGATCCCAGGCCCTGATCCGGCATGGACTGCGCAACGCGTCAGTTCCGGTGATGACCGTGGCCGGCGTGCAACTCGCGACGTTGCTGATCGGGGCTGTCGTGATCGAACGAGTCTTCGTGATTCCCGGTCTCGGCAGCGAGCTGGTCAGTGCGGTCGCCGACCGCGACCTGCTGATGGTGCAGGGGATCGTAATGGTGCTGGTCCTGCTGGTGCTGACAATCAACCTCGTCGTGGACCTGATGTACAGCGTGCTCGATCCAAGGATCCGGAGGGCATCATGAGTCTGAACAACCCGAATCCCGGTGCCGAGCCGCCGATCGGAGACCCCTCCGCCCTGACGCCGGCCGGCTCCGAACTGCCACCGGTCGACCCTTCCGCCGCTGCCGGGACGACACTTCCCGCAGCCCAGGGTCGGCGAAAGCTGGAGGCCACGCTCGTAATCGGAGCCGTACTGGTAGGACTCGTCGTGCTCACGGCACTGGTCTCCTTCTTCTGGACACCCTATGATCCGACCCAGGCGTTTCCGGGGGACCGGTTGCAGGGATCCTCGGCGCAGCATCTGATGGGCACCGACAAGTTCGGACGTGACACGCTGAGTGCGATCATGTACGGGGCCCGGATCACCCTGTTCGTCGGCGTTGTCGCCGTGGGCATAGCGCTGGTGATCGGCACGCCGATCGGCATTCTCGCCGGCATGCTGGAGATCCAATGGCTGAGCGGACTGATCATGCGCGCCAACGATCTGCTGCTTGCCTTTCCAGCGCTGCTGTTGGCGATCATGTTCGGCGCGGTTTTCGGTGCCAACACAACAAGTGCCATGGTCGGCATCGGGATCGCCAGCGTCCCAGCTTTCGCCAGGATTGCCCGAAGCGGGACCCTGCAAGTGATGAGCACGGAATACATTCTGGCCGCAAAGGCATCGAACCGGCGCCCGCTCCGGATCGCCTCGAGCCATGTGTTGCCGAACATCGCAGGCATGGTCGTCGTCCAGTCCTCGGTGGCATTCGCGCTCGCGGTGCTGGCCGAGGCAGCTCTGTCGTTCCTCGGGCTCGGCACGCAGCCACCCACGCCGTCCTGGGGGAGGATGCTGCTCGATTCGCAGCAGTTCCTCGCCTCGAATCCGATGCTGGCGATCTGGCCCGGAGCGGCTATCGCATTGGCGGTACTCGGGTTCAACCTGCTCGGGGACGGCTTACGTGACCGCTTCGATCCGAAAATGAGGGGCCACTAGTGTCTGATACGCAGGCGTTCAAGGACGATCTTCGGGTGGCAGGCGGGAAACCGGCGCTGCTGGTCGAGAACCTCCGGGTGACCACCAAGTCGGCCTCATTGGTCAACGGCGTCGACCTGACGGTTCAGCCCGGTGAGCGCGTCGGCCTGATTGGCGAAAGCGGATCCGGAAAGTCGATGACCGCGAACGCGATAATGGGTCTGCTGCCGGAAGAAGTCAGCGTGCATGGCTCCGTCCGGCTCGGCGGAATCGACCGGGAGCTGGTCGGAGCCGGCGACGCCGATTATGCCCGGCTGCGCGGCAAAACTATGTCAATGGTTTTCCAGGAACCGATGTCGGCACTCAACCCACTGATGCGCGTCGGCCACCAGGTAGCTGAGGTGATGCTGATCCACAAGACGGCCACCAGCAAGGACGAGGCCAACCGACGGGCTGTCGACCTGCTGGGGCAGGTGAGGCTGCCGGAGCCGGCGACGGCCGCCCAGGCATATCCGCATCAGCTGTCCGGCGGGCAGCGACAGCGGGTGATGCTCGCTATTGCTTTGGCGAACGATCCGGCGCTGCTGATTTGCGATGAGCCAACCACGGCGTTGGACGTCACAGTGCAGCGGCAGGTGCTTTCGCTGGTTTTGGAAGCCGTGCGGGATCGGGACACCGGCCTGCTCTTCATCACCCACGACCTTGCCGTGGTTGCTTCGATCTGTGAGCGGGTGCTCGTCATGTACCGAGGAGACGTGGTCGAAGAGGGCACCGTCGATCAGATCTTCACCGATCCGTGGCACCCGTATACCAAGGGCTTGCTTGCGGCATCCGACCTGCAGGCCACCGATCAGGATGGCCGGCTGTTCACTGTGGCAACCGCGGCCAGCTACCGTCCCGAGGACTCGATCGCCGCGGCACAGCCGGCGGAGGATCTGCTCTCGACTGACGGTCTGCAGCCAGCTGACGGCCTGCAGCCAGCCGAAGACAGCAGGCAAACAGAGGCCGGGCGCGAAGCGGAACCGGCCAGCACCGCGCCTGCCCGGACCCGGCCAGCGGATGACGAGACCGGCGTGGAACCCGCCGGCGACGCGCTGATATCGGCGCGAAACCTGCAGCGGATCTACACTCGATCGCGGACACGGCTCTTTGGGCCGAAGCCTGAGGTGCATGCGCTGAAGGGCCTGTCGTTCGATGTCATGGCGGGGCAGCGGTTCGGGATCGTCGGCGAGTCCGGTTCGGGAAAATCCACTCTGCTTCGGATCCTTGCCGGGCTCGACAAACCAACCCACGGCTCGATCACCGTCGCGGGAACCGACGTCGGCCATGCCTCGGCCGCCGAGCTGAGAAAAATGCGCGAGGAACTGCAGATCGTCTTCCAGGATCCATTTGCCTCCCTCGACCCGCGGATGACAGTGCGTGACATCATCGCCGAACCGACCCGAAGCCTGCCGATGAGCGCGCTTGACCGGCGCGAAGCAGTCAATCGGATGCTTGAGGCGGTGAGCCTCCCGGTCGATTCGGCCGGACGGTATCCGCACCAGTTCTCCGGCGGGCAGCGGCAGCGCATCTCCATCGCTCGCTCACTGATCTGCCGGCCGAAGATCCTGGTGGCAGATGAGCCGGTCAGCGCACTCGACGTATCCGTTCGGGCCCAGGTGCTCAACCTGCTCTCGGACCTGGTCGACGAGTACGCGCTCACCCTGGTGTTCGTCTCGCACGACCTGGGCGTTGTCCGGCACCTCTGCTCCGATGTCGCGGTGATGAAGAACGGCGAGATCGTGGAGGTTGGTCCCGTCGATAGTGTGTATGACGCACCACGTCACGAATACACCAAGTCTCTGGTGGCGGCGTCGCCGAGCCTCGCCGAGGTGCTGGCGAGGCGCTGACGGACTTGGTAGCTAAGAGAAGGAAGAACATCACATGGGGAACTCGCTGGCCGATCTCAGCGCAACTGAACTACTTACCGGTTACCGCACGGCATCGTTTACGCCGAGCGATGTCGCCCAGGACGTGCTGGCCCGGATAGCGAAGTTCGAGCCAACGATCAATGCCTTCTACGCCCACGATGCCGCAGAGGTCATCCGGTCCGCCGAGCTGAGCACGGCCCGCTGGAATCGCCAGGCGCCGCTCGGCGCCCTGGACGGCGTTCCGGTCACCCTCAAGGAGAATGTGGCGCGGAAGGGTATCGGGTTCCCTTCTGGAAACGCCGGTAATCCCGCGCCCGCCGCTGCCGCGAACGCGCCGATCACGGACCGGGTGCTCGGGGCAGGCGCCAACGTCCTTGGCTCGACGACCATGCCTGACTGGGGAATGCTCTCCTCAGGTGTTTCCAGCCTGCACGGCATCACCCGCAGTCCGCACGATCCGGAACTAACCACGGGCGGCTCCAGTGCGGGCGCCGGCGCAGCAGCTGCCGCTGGCTACGGGCCGCTGCACGTTGGAACCGACATCGGCGGCTCCATCCGGCTGCCCGGAACGTGGCTGGGTCTGGCAACACTCAAACCGAGCTTCGGGCGGGTGCCACTCGATGCGCCGTACCTGGGGCGTTGCGCCGGACCGCTGGCTCGAACGGTTGGCGACCTCGCCCTTCTGATGTCGGTTATTGCCGAAGGCGACAGCCGCGATTTCTCCCAGCTGCCGCCTGAGCGACTGGATTGGACGCTTGCCGGCGCTGAGGTGACCGGCCTGCGGATCGCGGTGCACACCGACGCAGGCTGCGGTATGGACACCGATCCGGAAACCGCTGCCGCGATCGATGCCGCCGCCGAAGCCTTCCGGGCCGGGGGAGCGACGGTCGAGCGGATCGATTCGTTCATGACGCCCGGTATGCTGGTCGACCTCGATCGGTTCTGGCGGGTGCGTTCCTGGGTGGACTATCAGAACCTGAGCCTGGAGAACCAGCGGAAGATCCTGCCGTACGTCGCCGACTGGTGTCGCGCTGGCGCCGATGTGCCCGGGGCCGAGCTGCTTCGCTGCTACCAGACAATTCAGTCGCTGCGACAGGCTACTGTGGCCGCGACAAGCGAATTCGACCTGGTGCTGTCCCCGGTGAGTCCGGTAGCGGCATTTCCTGCCACCTGGCCGATGCCGTTCAACGACCCGCAGCGGGAAATGGCACATATCGGCTTCACCGCCCCGTACAACATGTCGGAGCAGCCGGCGGCAAGCGTCAACTGCGGATTCACCTCGGACGGCCGGACC
This sequence comes from Saxibacter everestensis, assembly GCF_025787225.1. Classification (NCBI taxonomy): domain Bacteria; kingdom Bacillati; phylum Actinomycetota; class Actinomycetes; order Micrococcales; family Brevibacteriaceae; genus Saxibacter; species Saxibacter everestensis. The sequence goes on along the minus strand of NZ_CP090958.1, from coordinate 2,445,379 downwards.
ATCGGCCTGCAGATTGCTGGCCGGCGCTTCGACGACACGGGTGTGCTTCGCGCCGCGGCCTGGTACGAAGCCAACCGGCCAGACCACTTCTCGGTGGCCTGGCCGAGTTAGCCCCGCAGCCTAGAAGCTGTCGACCGTGATGCTGATCTTGTCACCTTCAAGCTTTCCCGACCCGGTCACGCTGAACGAGCCCTTACCGCTCCACTTTGCGCCCTTGGTCTTCGAGTCGGCCTTGTAGCCGACCTCGCCGGGTTTCGAGGAGTAGAACGAGATCTCGCCCTGATCACTCACGCTGACTTCGATACTCGGCTTTGACTTCACGTCCCATTTGACGCTGCCTTTTTTGATGTCCTTTTCAGCGCTCCGGCCCTTGCTCTTTCCCTTCGCCGCGAACGGGCAGTTCTTCGTCACCGGGTCCTTGGTCTTCTCACACTTGTTGACCGCGTCCTCGACTTGTTTCTTGACCTCATCGGCCACCTTCCCGGTGTTCACCGATTTGGCCAGGCCCAGTTCGGCTGGTTCGTTACCGAATGCGCCGGCGAATCCGACAGTCGCCGTATCGGAGGCGCCATCGTAGTACTTGCTGCCTTCGACATCGACCTTGTAACTGCCAGGCAGCGCGGCAAGAGTGGCCTTGCCATCCTTGAGAGGTACCTTGATCCCGTTGACGGTGGCTTCCTCGATGCCGGGCGCGTTGACCGAGAAGGTGTCGAACTGCGGGCCGCTGAGTTCCCACTTGTCCCAGAAGAAGTCCTCTTTGCCGGTCTTCTTCGCAGGCAGCTGCATCTCGGCCGGTTCCTCGCCGACCTTGTAGCTGATGGTGATCCTCGCCTCGTCCTCTTCTTCGTTCAGCACTGTGCTGACGAGCTTGACGTCACTGAGCTTTGCCTCTGACTTACCCGCGGCGTCGCCCTTGATCAGTTCGTCGGTGCCGCCATCCGCGGGCTTTATCGGCGCGATCTTGCTGGCTTCCTCATAGTTCCCCTGGCTCAGCGCCGAGACGAAGTCCCTGGCGACCACGTCGGGGCCGTGCTCCTTCTTGTTCTTGGTGTTGACCCACACCATGCCCACCGCGACCAGCGCGATCACGAGGAGCAGGGCGATGCCGCTGACCAGTAAGGCGATCAGTCGCCGCTTCTTCTTTTTGCTCTTCCTTGGGTCGACGAAGTTGTCGCCGGTGGGGCCGCCTCGGTGTGAAGGGCTGGTGTACTGTCCGCCGGTCTGTGGCACTTCCTGTGCCTGTGAGGGCTGCAGTGTGGGCTGCTGGGCCGGCTGTCCGGTGGCTTGCTGAACAGGCTGCTGTGCGGGCTGCTGGATAGGTTGCGTGGGCTGAGCCGGCGCAAAAGGCGGCTGCACCGGTGGCTGCGGAGGCTTCGGTGGCTGGTGCGGATCTGGGCTGGAACCGTCGAATGTCATGGTAAGAAACTAGCCAGCATCCACCCGCAGCTCAAGCCCACGGCATCGATTGCAAGAAACTTGAGACAGTGACGAAGGGGTGCGGGCGGCTAAAAGCCGCCCGCACCCCTTCATTCGCTGCGCCAGCTAGCTGAACGCTGTGTTAGCTGAACGCTGTGCTAGCTGAACGCTGTGCTAGCTGAACGTAATACTGACCTGTTCGCCGTCGACCTTTGCCGTTCCGGTGAACGACATGAAGAACGGAATCGAGGACTTGTAGCTACGCTTGCCGTCTTCGGACTTCGCCGTCATGTCGTAGCGGCCGGTCCCGTAGAACGAGATGTCGGATGCTGACGAAGCGCTGACCGAGACAGTCGGCGTTCCGGAGATCTTCCGGCTGATGGTCTTCGAGTCGAGCTTCTCGCCGTCATTGCCCTCTTCCCGCTCATTGAACGGGCAGCCGTCCGGATTGAACTCCTTCTTGCCGATGCATTCGTCGATCTTTGCCTTGACCTGCTTTTCGACCTCAGCGGTCAGATCGTCGTTGGCTTCAGTCGTCAGATAGATCGGGAACGGCGTGCCGGTGGCGAGTCCGACGGTCGCGCTGTCCTTGGAGCCGGTGAAGAACTTAGAGTCGGGGACCGCGACCTCGTAGGTTCCGGGGTAGGCGGCCAGAGTCGCCTTGCCATCTTGCAGCGGCACGGCAACGCCATTGACAGTTACCTCGGTAATACCGGGAGCATCGACCTGGATCGAGTCAAGCTCCGGGCCTTCGAGCTGCCATTTGTCGAAGAAGAGCCCTTCCTTGCCGACCTTCTTCGCCTTGAGCTCAAGTTGCTGCGGTAGATCGCCGACCTTGAATCCGACCCGGACGGTGGCGTTGTCACCCTCACGGCGGGTGCTGACTACCTTCGCGTCTGTGATCTTGTCACTGGACTTCGACGCAACCTCAGTCTTCAGGATGGCATCGGAGGCGCCTTCCGGCACGGTCGGCTTCGCCAGCTTGTTGGCGTCGTCGATCTTGCCGGCCGCCAGTGCGTCCAGGTACTCCTGCGCGACGGTATCCGGGCCGTGCTGGGTCTTGTTCACCCGGTTGACAACGACGAGGCCGACGACGACGAGCACAATCACTACGAACGCAGCGCTCAGTCCGATGATGAGGCCCTTGTAGGACTTCTTCTTCTGCGGGGCGAAATTCTGTCCGCCGGGGCCGCTCGGACCTCCGGGTCCGCCCACTCCGGGCCCGCCCGGACCCTGGTAGCCGCCGGGTCCGCCTGGACCCTGGTAGCCGCCCTGCTGAGGTGCGCTTTGCCCACCCTGGTACGCGCCAGGCTGCTGGTACTGGCCTGGCTGTGGCGCACTGTGTCCGGGCTGCTGTCCGGCGTTCTGCCCAGGCTGCTGGTACTGACCTGGCTGCGGCGCACTGTGTCCGGGCTGGTAAGGGCCGGGCTGATTCGGCTGATTCCCGCCGGCACCGAAATTGGGCGCGCTGGGTGGTTGGTTAGGTGGGGTATGGGGATCGGGGCGGGGGCCGTCGGTCGTCATGGCGATACTCCGTAAGTACGGTTCCTCGGCTGAGGGGAAATTGAGTTAGCTCTATGAAACTACTTAGTCCTGGCACCTAACTCAACCTTTGTGCCCAAACAGCAACAGACTACAGGGGTAACGCCGCCGTTTTCTGTCAATGAGCGTGTCGAATCGGTGCATCCGGATCTGCGCGGGTGACGATAGACGGGAAATGTTATTGAAGGACAGAACGACTTCCACGGCCACGTCGGGCACCAGAACGGTGACCGGCGTCGACGCACGCGACGACGAATCACGCAGCCCGTGGTTGCTCGGCCTCCTGGAGGGTGGACAGGCCGCGATGCTCGGCGTGATCGCCGTAGCCTTGACCGCGGTGATTCTGTGGGTTTTCACCTCGTCGAGCGCCGAAACCTTGCTGACGACTGTCGCGGCGGCGCTTCAGGTCTGGCTGCTGGCTCACGGCGCCACGCTAGTGGTGCCGGGCGCGACGTTTGGGCTCAGCCCGCTGCTGCTCAGTGTTATCCCTTTTCTGTTACTGCTCCGGACCGGCCGCAGACTGACGATCGCCCTGAACGTCGCCGAGCGGAGGCGGAAGGTCGCCCGGACCGGCCGGATACCGCGGTTCGGCTACCTGATCGCCTGGCTGGCCGGCACAGCGAGCTACACACTGATCGCGACAGTTCTGTCCTCGGCCACCCAGCGTGAGCCGATGCACGCGATTCTGTGGCAGGCAGTCGTATATACATTTGTCACTGCTCTCGTCCTGATCGGCGTCGGCATGCTGTGGCTGCCTAGACGTGTCAGGCGCGAAATCGGCTCGGCCGAACTGCCTTCCGGTCGTCTCCTCCGGCTACTCAACGATCGCTGTCCGGAACCCGTCGCGCTCAGCTTGGTCACCGGATTGAAGGCGAGCGGGAGCGTCATTCTGATTCTGCTCGGCGCCGGGTTGCTGGCGACCGGGGCTGCCGTCGGACTTTCCCTCGACCGGGTGACCCAGATCTACGCCGCGTTGGGCACCGACCTCGCCGGCGGCATCATCCTGACCGCCGGCCAGCTTCTCCTGCTGCCGAACGTCGTGGTCTGGGCGATCGGCTGGATCGCCGGACCTGGGTTTGCTCTGGGCATCGGTAGTTCGGTGTCGCCGGCCGGCACCGACGTGGGCCCGATCCCGGCCGTGCCGTTTCTCGCCGCCATCCCGCAACAGGCAGCCGGCTTCGGCTACGCGGGAATCGCCATCGTCATAGCCGCGGGCGTTGCGGCTGGTGTGCTCATCCTCCGATCCGGGATCGCACGCTGGTTTCAGCAACTTGCTACCGCGGCGCTCGTGGCCTGCTTGGCCGGGGCGGTGATCGGAGTCCTAGCTGAAATGTCCGCCGGCTCCGCAGGGCCCGGCCGGCTGGCCTCGGTCGGCACAGCAGATCCATTGCTTCTGGGGCTTGTGGTCGCTGCGGAGGTCTTCGGGGGTGCCGCTGTGACAGCGCTCCTGGGTCTGCGCGCTGTCCCGGCCGGCAGGGCCGTCGTCCGCGGCATCCAGGCCAGGCTGTCGGCGCGCCGCGAAGCGCGCTGAGTAGCAGCTGAGGACCCGTGTGGGCCGGCTTGGGCTACGGCAGCCTGACCAGGTTCTCCAGTTCCTTCATGTAGTCGGATTGGCATTGCTTGTTTGCCTGGTCGGTCAGCGCTGAAGCAAGACAGTTTTCATACCTCGACTGGATCGGCCAGAACGCCACATTGCCGATCAGCGACACCGACATCACCAAAACAATCGCCAGACCCAAAGACACGAAGAGCAGCATGGCGCCGCGAATCCTGGCTCGAATGACCTTGATCAAAGAGCGGATGCCGAAGACGATCGTCGCGATGGCGAAAGCCAGGGCCGCGATTTTCCACGGCAGCGGGAAGCTGGACGTAATCACCGTCGCCAGCATCAGCAGGGCGAAATGCACAGTGCTCTGGCTTGCTTCACGAACCGCCTCGGGATTGCTGGACGAAGCGCCCGGACCGGTTGGAACCTGGCCGGACGGCGGCTGCTTCGGCGAATTAGTCACCTTCCTATCCTGCCACCCCTCCCCGGTCGGCCCCGCCTCGGCGTCCGGCCGATGCACGGGTTAACTGCTGAAGGACGAGAGGAACTATTGTTACGTTCGTGCGCCTTGTTGTTCTCGCCTCCGGATCCGGCACCCTTACCCAGGCAATGCTGGATGCCGCCGATGGCTCGCCCTTCGAGATCGTGGCCGTGGGATCGGACGTTTCCGACGCACAAGTGCTGACCAGGGCACGGGACGCCGGGGTGCCGACCTTCGTCTGCACGCCGCGGGACTTTCCAGACCGCACAGCCTGGGACGCCGGGATTGCCGCTGAGGTTGCAGCGTGGAAACCTGACCTCGTGGTCTCAGCGGGCTTCATGCGGATTTTGGGGGCGGCCTTCCTTGAGAAGTTCGCCGGCCGGATCGTCAACACCCACCCAGCACTGCTGCCGTCCTTCGCCGGCGCGCACGCGGTCCGGGATGCGCTGGCGCACGGCGTCAAGGTCACCGGCTCGACGATCCACTTCGTCGACGCGGGTGTCGATACCGGGCCGATAATTGCTCAGCGCGCCGTCGCGGTAGCGGAGGACGACGATGAGCAGTCCCTGCATGAGCGGATCCGGATCGAGGAACGCGCGCTGCTGATTCAGGTGCTTGGCCGGCTGGCGGCAGGCGGATGGCGAATCGACGGCCGCCGTGTGCGGTTCACAGCCCTTTAGCAATACTCAACAAGTCAAGGAGATATTGGTGTCTGACATCCAATCGGCAGACCGGCGCGAAGTCCGCCGGGCCCTCATTTCGGTCTATGACAAAACAGGGCTGCCGGAACTTGCTACTGGGCTGCACGAAGCCGGAGTAAGTATCGTCTCCACCGGCTCGACCGCCGCCAGGATCGCCGAGGCCGGCGTACCGGTGACACCGGTCGAAGAGCTGACCGGATTCCCGGAGACGCTGGAGGGCAGGGTGAAGACCCTGCATCCACGGGTGCACGCGGGGATTCTTGCCGACACCCGCAAACAGGACCATCTCGACCAGCTGGCCGAACTCGAGATCGACGCATTCGAGCTTGTGGTGGTGAACCTCTATCCGTTCACCGAGACCGTGGCGTCCGGCGCCTCGAGCGACGAATGTGTCGAGCAGATAGACATCGGTGGTCCGTCCATGGTTCGTGCCGCGGCCAAGAACCACCCGAGTGTTGCCGTCGTCGTTGATCCGGAGCGCTACCAACAGGTGCTGGACGCCGTGCGCGGTGGCGGTTTCTCGCTGGATCAGCGCCGGACGCTCGCCACGGAGGCGTTTGTTCACACGGCGAATTACGACATCGCGGTTGCAAGCTGGATGGGTTCGGTTGTGGCGCCCAAAGAACGTATCGACGACGAGGAAGTCCGCTTCCCGACGTGGGTCGGCGCAGGCTACGGCCGGAAGAATGTGCTCCGCTACGGCGAGAATCCGCATCAGGCAGCGGCGCTGTACGAAAATTCGGCTGGCCCGTCCGGGCTCGCCCAGGCGCAGCAGTTGCACGGCAAGGAAATGTCGTTCAACAACTACACCGACACGGATGCCGCAGTTCGCGCAGCATATGACTTCGATCAGCCGGCCGTCGCCATCATCAAGCACGCCAACCCGTGCGGGATCGCCACCGGCGCCGATATCGCCGAGGCGCATCGTAAGGCGCACGCCTGCGATCCGGTTTCCGCCTACGGGGGTGTGATAGCCACAAACCGTTCGGTGTCGGTCGAGCTCGCCGAGCAGATCAAGGAGATTTTCACCGAGGTGGTCGCGGCTCCTGCCTTCGACGACGGCGCGGCGGAAGTCCTGATGGCGAAGAAGAACATCAGGCTGCTCACGCTTGACTACCGAAACCGAACCGGTGTGGAAACCAAGCCGATCAGCGGGGGATTGCTGATGCAGGCCGTGGACGCGATAGACGCCGGCGGTGACAGGCCGGAAAGCTGGACCCTGGCGGCCGGAGCGGCTGCCGACGAGCACACCCTCCGCGACCTGGATTTCGCCTGGCGCGCCTGTCGGGCGGTCAAGTCGAATGCCATCCTGCTGGCGGCGGACGGCGCATCGGTCGGCGTCGGCATGGGCCAGGTCAATCGGGTCGACTCAGCCAGGCTTGCCGTCGAGCGTGCGGGTGCCGATCGTGCCAATGGGGCAGTAGCGGCTTCCGACGCCTTCTTCCCGTTTGCCGACGGTCTGAAGGTCCTGCTCGATGCGGGCGTCCGCGCGGTCGTGCAGCCGGGCGGGTCGATCCGGGATGACGAAGTCATAGCGGCAGCTTCGGAAGCGGGCATCACGCTTTACCTGACCGGGACTCGTCATTTCTTCCACTGACCAGCCGGACGACTCCACCGGGCAAAAGGCAACGTCAAAGGCTAGGTTGAAACACCCGCGGAGCGGACGATCAGCGGTCGATGTGCCGCTGGTCGTCGTTTCGCTTGGCGTTGTCGCGGCCGCCGTAGTGGCGCTGCTGACGTCGTTCCGGCTCGGCGCGGCGGTGCTCGCGGCCCTGCTGGTCGTGGTCGCGATCGTCCGGGCACTGCCGACGCCCTGGGCGGCGGCATTCGTCAACCGCAGCATGGCGGTCGACATAGTGACATTGCTGGTCCTGGCCGGCGGAATCGGCTTCCTCGCCTACAGCGTGCCCGGAAATTAGCGGTAGCAGTCAGAGCCCGCCGGATCCCGCAAGACCCCGCCGGCGAGGAACGCGAACTCGATGTCAGCCCGCGCTTGAATGCGGGCGCGTTCTAGCCAGAAGTCCGCGACCTTGGGCACGCCGGCGGTCAGACCAGACCGAGGCCCCGCACTGCCTCGCGCTCCTCCGCGAGCTCAGCCACCGAAGCATCGATTCGCTGCCGGGAGAATTCGTTGATCTCCAGCCCCTCCACGACTTGCCAGGCTTCGCCGTCGCTGGTCACCGGGAACGAGCTGAACAATCCTTCGGGCACACCGTATGAGCCGTCGGACGGGATTCCGGCTGAAGTCCAGTCTCCCTGCGCAGTGCCGGCAGTCCAGTCGCGGACATGGTCAATTGCCGCGCTGGCAGCTGAAGCCGCCGATGATGCTCCGCGGGCATCGATGATGGCAGCGCCGCGCTTGGCGACCGTCGGTATGAAGTCATCGCTGAGCCAGGCCCGATCCACCGCAAGGCTTGCTCCGGGGACGTCGCCGATGCTTGCCTGAAAGATGTCCGGGTACTGGCTGGCTGAATGGTTACCCCAGATGGTGACCCGGCGGATGTCGCGGACCGGCTGCCCGGTTTTCGCCGCCAACTGTCCGAGTGCCCGATTATGGTCGAGCCTGGTCATCGCATTGAATCGGGCAGCCGGAATGTCGGGGGCATGCGCGCTGGCAATCATGGCATTCGTGTTCGCCGGATTACCGACCACGAGAACCCGGATGTCGTCGGCGGCGCCCGCGTTGAGTGCCGCGCCTTGTGGCCCGAAGATCTGCCCGTTGGCTGCCAGCAGGTCGCTGCGTTCCATTCCGGGTCCTCTTGGCCTGGCGCCGACCAGCAGGGCAATGTTGGTGCCAGCGAATGCGGCAACCGGGTCGTCGTAGATCTCGACGCCGGCGAGGGTGCCGAAAGCAGAGTCCTGAAGTTCCATGGCCGTTCCCTCTGCGGCCTTCATGCCCTGCGGGATCTCGAGCAGCCGCAGCACTACGTCGGTGTCGGCGCCGAGCATTGCGCCGCTCGCGATTCGGAAGTTCAGTGCGTAGCCGATCTGGCCGGCACCGCCGGTCACCGTGACGACAACTGGAGACAAAGGAGTTTCCTCATTTCGGGAGCAGATGATCCAACGACGGTTCCACTCTAGGTGTAGTGAGTTTCTCGCCCGATTCCGCGGGTGCTGGGCAGCGCGACAACCTGCGAAGATGCTTAGACCCCGAGCCTTAAGATATCTTGATGTCGAGAAAGTTTTAATCGAAGCCAACATTGGAGAGTCGATGGCAAAGATCAAGGTACAGAACCCGATCGTCGAACTGGACGGCGACGAGATGACCCGCATCATCTGGTCATTCATCAAGGATCGGCTGATCCACCCCTACCTCGACGTGGACCTCAAGTACTACGACCTCGGCATCGAAAGCCGGGACGCCACCGACGACCAGATAACGATCGACTCCGCCAATGCCATCAAGGAACACGGCGTCGGCGTGAAGTGCGCGACAATTACCCCGGACGAGGCCCGGGTCGAAGAGTTCGGCCTGAAGAAGATGTGGGTCTCGCCGAACGGGACCATCCGCAATATCCTCGGCGGGGTCGTATTCCGCGAGCCGATCATCATTTCCAACGTTCCCCGGCTGGTTCCCGGCTGGACCAAGCCGATCGTGATCGGCCGTCACGCACACGGAGACCAGTACAAGTCCACCAACTTCAAGGTTCCGTCGGCCGGAACCGTCACCATCACCTACACGCCTGCCGATGGCTCTGCTCCGATTGAGCATGAAATCGTGAAGATGCCCGAAGACGGCGGCGTCGTAATGGGGATGTACAACTTCAACAAGTCGATCGCCGATTTCGCTCGTGCCTCGTTCGCTTACGGCCTGCTGCGCAATTACCCGGTGTACCTGTCGACGAAGAACACGATTCTGAAGGCATATGACGGAGCCTTCAAAGACATCTTCCAGGAAATTTTCGACGCCGAGTTCAAGGCGGAGTTCGAGGCCAAGGGCCTGACCTACGAACACCGGCTGATCGACGATATGGTCGCCTCCTCGATGAAGTGGGAGGGCGGTTACGTCTGGGCCTGCAAGAACTACGACGGCGATGTGCAGTCCGATACCGTCGCGCAGGGTTTCGGTTCGCTCGGCCTGATGACCTCTGTGCTGATGACTCCGGACGGCCGCACCGTCGAGGCGGAGGCCGCACACGGAACCGTAACCCGGCACTACCGGCAGCACCAGGCCGGCAAGCCGACGTCGACCAATCCGATCGCGTCCATCTACGCCTGGACTCGTGGCCTCGCGCACAGGGGGAAGCTTGACTCGACGCCTGAGGTCAGCGGCTTCGCCGATACGCTTGAGGATGTCGTGATCAAGACTGTCGAGTCCGGCAAGATGACCAAGGACCTGGCGCTTTTGGTCGGCAAGGACCAGGAATGGCAGTCGACGGAAGAATTCCTGGCGACTCTGGACGAGAACCTGCAGGCTCGGCTCGGCTGAGCCGTACGTCTTCGAAACGCTCTCTGGCTGCAACTCGGCCGGGGAGCGTTTCTCGTGTTTGGCAGCTCGTGGCTTTACTTGCCCCAGGATGACCGACAGACTGGTTGAACGCTCGCTCTTCGGCGATCGGCGACTTCTTAGGAGGACGATATGGGTCTGGGTGACCTTACGAACAAGGCCAAGAAATTCCTGAACAGCGAAAAGGGCGAGAAGGCAAGCGACAACTTGCTGAACAAGGCGAGTGAGGCTGCCAGAAAGGCGACCGGCGGCAAGTACGACGACAAGATTGAAAAAGCGCGCCGAACTGCGGATAAGCACATCGGCAACGAAAGCGCTGGCGGCCGGGTGGAGAACGACCCACTGCTGCCCGACGCTCGGCCGGATGCACCGGGTGCCGGGAACCCGCCGACCGATCCTCGACGTACGGATGGGCGGCCCGAGACGGGCCCGCCTCGCCCCTGAACCTTCAGCGAGATGATCGCCAGCCTGCTTGCCGGCGGCCGCACCAGCGGCCGTCGGCAAGTGTCGTTCTAGAGCTTTTCCACCGGCGCGTAGCGCAGCAGCAGCCGCTTCGTGCCGGCAGAACCGAAATCGACGGTGGCAATCGCCTTGTCCGCTACCCCGGATACCTCGACAACCGTGCCGAGGCCGAACGAACCGTGGCTGACCTTTTCGCCTGGCTCGAGGCTGATCACCTCGCGGTTCGCCTGCACCCGGCCAGCTCCGGCGCTGGTGCCACCGCGCGGGGATGTGAACGTCGGCTGCGTCCGAACCGGGGCGGAGAGGCTGGAAGCGCCGACGTTGCCCAATCGCTTCCAGTCCATGAGCGAATCAGGAACCTCGGCCAGGAAGCGGCTCGGCGGATTGTATTGCGGCTGGCCCCACATGCTCCGTGACTCGGCCCGGGTCAGGTACAAACGCTTGCGGGCCCGGGTCAGACCGACATATGCCAGCCGGCGTTCCTCGGCGAGCTCCGCATTGCTGGTAAATGCCCGGGAGTGCGGAAACGCGCCATCCTCGAGGCCGGTGACGAACACGACCGGGAACTCAAGGCCCTTGGCTGTGTGCAGAGTCATCAGGGTGACGACGCCGCCGTCATCGTCTTTATCCGGAATCTGGTCTGCATCGGCGACCAGTGAAACCTGTTCGAGGAAGTCGTTCAGCGTGCCTTCCGGGTTGGCCCGGCTGAAGTCCTCGACCACGGCTACCAGCTCGGCAAGGTTCTCTACCCGCGACTCATCCTGCGGGTCCCGGCTGGCGCGGAGTTCCGCGAGATAACCGGTTTGCTCGAGGACGGCCTCCAAAACTCGAGGAGGCCTGGCGGTCTGGGCGACTGTGGTCATATCGTCGAGCAACTGGACGAAGCTCCTGATCGCGTTCAGCGAGCGGGTCGCCAGGCCGGGTGCTTCCTCTGCCTGCCGCAGAGCCTGGGAGAACGGAATCCGTTCCCGCTCCGCGAACGCGGCGACCATCGCCTCGGCACGGTCTCCGATGGCGCGCTTGGGCACGTTCAGGATCCGTCGCAGATTCACCGTATCGGTTGGATTGGCGAGAACCCGCAGATAGGCCAGGGCATCTTTGATCTCGCGGCGCTCATAGAACCGGGTGCCGCCGACAACCTTGTACGGCAGTCCCACCCGCACCAGCACTTCCTCGAGCGCGCGGGACTGTGCGTTGGTGCGGTAGAAGATGGCCACGTCCTTGGGGGCGGCATGCCCCTCGTCGCACAGCTTGTCGATCTCCTCGGCGATGAACCGGGCCTCGTCATGCTCGCTGTCGGCGACATAGCCGACGATCAGTTCACCGGCGCCCTGATCGGTCCACAGCTTCTTCGCGGGGCGGTCCGGGTTCTGCGAGATGACGCTGTTGGCGGCAGAGAGGATGTTCTGGGTCGACCGGTAATTCTGCTCAAGCAGGATGGTGGTCGCGTCGGGATAGTCGTTCTCGAATTCAACGATATTGCGGATCGTCGCGCCACGGAATGCGTAGATCGACTGGTCGGCATCACCGACGACGGTCAGCTCGGCCGGAGGCAGTAGTGCCGATTCGGCGCCGTCCGCCTGGTCTTGATGGTTATGTCCACCCACCAGCTCACGCACCAGTGCGTACTGGGCGTGGTTGGTGTCCTGGTACTCGTCAACAAGTATGTGCCGGAACCGTCGACGGTAGTGTTCTGCGACCTGAGGGAAAGCGCGCAGCAGGTTGACCGTCGTCATGATCAGGTCGTCGAAGTCGAAGGCGTTCGCCTGTCGGAGCCGGGCCGTGTACAGCCGGTACACCTCGGAGACGGCACGTTCCTGGGGATTCGTGTCCGACGCGGTGGCGGCGTAGGCCTCGTCGTCGATCAGCTCATTCTTCAGGTTCGAAATCTGAATCATCAACGACTTGGGCGGGAACCGCTTTGGGTCGAGGTCGGCTTCCCGAGCGCACAGGGTCACCAGCCGAAGCGCATCGGCGGAGTCGTAAATCGAGAAGTTTGACTTCAGTCCTACGATTTTCGCCTCACGACGCAGGATGCGCACGCATGCGGAGTGGAATGTCGATATCCACATTGCCTTGGCTCGCGGCCCGACCAGATCGGTGATTCGCTCGACCATTTCCGCCGCGGCTTTATTGGTGAAGGTTATGGCGAGGATCTCGCTCGGCCGGCAGGCGCCGGTCTGCAGCAACCGGGCGATCCGCCGAGTCAGCACCGTCGTCTTTCCCGAGCCCGCGCCGGCGACGATCAGCAGGGGAGAGCCCTCGTGCAGCACCGCCTGCCGTTGCTGCGGGTTGAGCCCCTCCATCAGGTCCACGGCGTCTGCACGACGACGGGACCCGCCATCGTCGCTTCCTTCGGATTCTTGTGGCGCGTGCTCGCTGCGCGGCTCATCGCCGCGAGGAGCATCGCCTCGCGTCTCGTCGTCAACGTACGGCGGCAGGCTCGGCAGGGCCGAGGATGCCGCCTCAGGGCGGGCAAATAGCGGGAAATCTCCGAACAGCGTGCTCATGATCTCTTAAGCCTACGGCCCTACGCTGACAGTCGCTGCCGCCGGACCGCGATCGGCCTACCGCTACCAGAAGACGGCGATAACCACGTTCACAACCGCCAGAACGCCGCACAGCTGACCGAGCAGCGCGGTGTTGACCGCCGACGGCGCCGGGGCGACCGCTTGGTCGGCGCCGGCCGGTGCGGCGGCCTTCCTGAGCCGGCGAACCCCGACAAAGGCCAGAATGGTGATGACGATAGCAATGACGAGCTTGACCGCGATCTTCGCATGGTTCACGTCGGCATCGGACGCTTCAAGCACGCCGACAAGGCCGAGGCCGGATATCAGCTGCAGCAACGCCCCGTGCAGCATGCCGGGAACGACCCTGGGAGCCTTCAGGACAGTGAGCCAGGAACCAATAATCGCGGCCAGGCCGATGAAGTGCAGAACGAGGAGAATGCCTGAGAGAATGGTCATCTACACATTGTAGAAGAATCCGCTAGGCAAGCCGCGGCCCGCCGCGACGACAGGCCTCACCGACTTACCCCAGGGCGTCATTTTGTGCCGGATTTTGGGAGTGGGACTGACCTAATGGCACACTTGATGCTTGTGCACGCGCGACATGAGTGCGATGGATCGGCGTGCGCCTTCCGTCCTGGTGTAATGGCAGCACGCCGGCCTTTGGAGCCGTGCAGTATAGGTTCGAATCCTATGGACGGAGCTGCATTTCTGGCGCACTCACGTGTACCGGCCCGGGAATGGGACGCGCGTCACTTGTGCATGATCGTGAACGTGAACAGGCAGGTAGCATTTCCTCAACTCGAGTGAGTGACTCACAAGGAGAAATCGTCGTGACCCAGACGCGCCCAGCCGCGGTCATAGTTCTAGCCGCAGGCGCGGGAACCCGGATGAAGTCCGCGATTCCCAAGGTTTTGCACCCGATCGCCGGCCGTTCGTTGTTGCACCATGCGCTCGCGGCAGCGGCCGGTTGCCAGCCGGAGAGCCTTGTCGTCGTGCTGCGCCATGAACGTGAACTAGTGGCCGCCCACGTCGCCGAGATTTCGGAGCGGATCCTGCCCGCGCCAAGCATCGCGGATCAGGATGAGATTCCCGGTACGGGACGAGCTGCTGAATGCGCGCTGGCCATGTTGCCGACCGGGCTGAGCGGAACCATCGTGGTCAGTTACGGCGATGTTCCGCTGCTCACCTCGGAGACGATCAATGAACTTGTTCGCTTCCACGAATCGGGCGGCCACGGCGTGAGCGTGCTGTCGGCCGATGTTGCTGACCCGGCCGGATACGGGCGAATCATCCGTGACGCCGATGGCCAGGTACTGCGGATCGTCGAGCAGAAGGATGCTGACGAAACTGAACGGTCGATCACCGAAATCAATTCCGGGATTTATGCCTTCGATGCCGAGGTGCTCCGCGCCGCGCTGCAAAAGGTCGGCACCGACAATGCCCAGGGCGAAAAATATCTCACGGATGTGCTGGCACACGCCCGCCAGGCCGGTTCGACCGTCGCAGCCCTGGTCACCTCCGATATTTGGCAGGTTGAGGGCGCGAACGACCGGGTTCAGCTGGCAGCGCTCGGCAAGGAACTGAATCGCCGGATCTGTGAGCGCTGGATGCGCGCCGGGGTGACCATCGTCGACCCGAATACAACCTGGATTGATGCGGATGTCGAGCTGAACCCGGACGTTACGATCCTCCCGGGCGTTCAGCTGCAGCGCGCCACGGTTGTCGGCGGCGGTTCGACGATCGGCCCAGATTCGACGCTCAGCGATGTCGAGGTGGGGGAGCGTTCCTCCGTGGTTCGCACCCACGGGTCACTTGCGGTGCTCGGTGACGACGTCAGTGTCGGTCCGTTCGCATTTCTGCGGCCGGGCACGGAGCTTGGCGCCAACGGCAAAATCGGAACGTTCGTTGAAACGAAGAACGCGAAGATCGGGGCGAAGTCGAAGGTTCCGCATCTTAGCTATGTAGGCGACGCCACGATCGGCGAGAATAGCAATATTGGCGCCGCCTCAGTTTTCGTCAACTATGACGGCGTGAACAAGCATCACACCACAATCGGATCCAACGTGCGTCTTGGCTCGGACAACATGTTCGTGGCCCCGGTCACAGTCGGGGATGGCGCCTATTCCGGCGCCGGAACCGTTGTGCGCAAGGATGTTCCACCGGGAGCGCTGGCGATTAACGTTGCGCCCCAGCGCAATCTCGAGGGGTGGGTTCAGCAAAACCGTGCCGGAACACCCGCAGCATTGGCCGCAAGCGAAGCAACACCAGAACAGGAGTCATAACTCATGACCGGAATAACTACCTCTGGCGAGAAGAAACTCGTTCTGGTCTCCGGAAGGGCAAACGCCGAGCTTGCCAAGCAGGTCGCCGAATCGCTTGGCACTGAGCTGTTGCCGACAGAGGCCTATGACTTCGCCAACGGTGAGATCTACGTCCGGTTCGGCGAAAGTGTGCGGGGTTGTGACGTGTTCGTGTTGCAGAGCCACGGCGCGCCGATCAACGACTGGCTGATGGAACAGCTTCTGATGGTTGACGCACTGAAGCGTGCCTCCGCCAAGCGAATCACAGTTATCGCACCGTTCTTTCCATATGCCCGGCAGGACAAGAAGCATCGTGGCCGTGAGCCGATATCGGCGCGACTGGTAGCCGACATGTACAAGGTTGCCGGTGCGGATCGCCTGATTCTGGTCGACCTGCACACGGCCCAGATTCAGGGCTTCTTCGACGGCCCGGTCGATCATCTGGTCGCCTTGCCGATCCTCGCCGACTACGTGAAGTCCAACTATGACCATGATCTCGCCGTCGTCTCACCGGATGCCGGACGGATCAAGGTCGCCGAGGCATGGAGCGCCAGCCTGGGTGGTGCGCCGCTGGCGTTCATTCACAAGACGCGCGACATCAACCGGCCCAACGAGACGAAGGCAAACCGCGTCGTTGGTGAAGTTGAGGGGCGAATCTGCATTCTGGTCGACGACATGATCGATACCGGAGGGACGATTGTGCAGGCGGCGGATGCCTGCATGAGCGCCGGCGCCGCGGGCGTCGTCATCGTGGCAACCCATGCTGTCCTTTCCGGGCCGGCGGTGGAACGGCTGCAGAACTCCTGTGCCACGGAGGTGATCGTCACCAATACGTTGCCGATAACCGACGATAAGCGATTCGCGAAGCTGACCGAGCTTTCGATCGCACCACTGCTGGCACGCGCCGTTCATGAAGTTTTCGAGGACGGATCTGTCACCAGCCTGTTCGACGTTTAGGTATAGCAGGTAAGCGTCCGCTATTATCGACATCGAATACCTCGGCGAGGGGTGAGCTGGGCGTGCCGTGAATTTGGCCGCTGCTTCCCGTGATCGACGCGGACTAGCTATCCTTATACGCTCAACGCGTGCGGGTGCGGGTCTGTTTCGATCCCCCGCCAAACGGCTACACTTCGCGCCGATCGTCGGCGTACACATTTAGGAGAATCATGACTGACATCAAGCTCAATGCTGTCGAGCGCACCGAATTCGGTAAGGGCGCAGCGCGTCGTCTGCGGCGTGCCTCCCAGATTCCAGCCGTGCTGTACGGCCATGGTGGCGAGCCGCACCACATCACACTGCCAAGCCACGAGACATTCCTTGCGCTGAAGCACTCGAACGCCCTGTTCGACATCCAGGTCGACGGCAAGAGCACGCTTGCAATTGCTCGTGAGGTTCAGCGGCATCCGGTATCGCGCGATATCGAGCACGTTGATCTTGCAATCGTTACCCGCGGCGAAAAGGTCGAGGTCGACGTCACGGTTCATGTCACCGGCGAGGCCGCTCCCGGTACCCTGGTCAGCCTTGAGTACCAGGCGCTCACCGTTTCGGCAGATGCCACGAAGCTGCCTGAGGGCGTCGAGGTATCGGTTGATGGCCGCCAGGTCGGCGACCAGATCCACGCCTCCGATGTTGTTCTGCCGACCGGCGTTGAACTGGTGACCGATCCTGAAATGCTGGTGATCAACGTCACCGCGCAGCCGACCGCTGAGCAGGTCGAAGCCGAGCTTGAGGAAGCCGAGGCTGAAGCCGGTATCGAACACGATGCTCCTGAGTCCGAAGAGTCAGCCGAGGATGACGAGGCTGCCAAGGACGAAGAGTAGGATCTGTTCGCGAGTTAGAACGGACGCATCGTTTCGGTGAATGATTCCTGGCTGATAGTCGGGCTCGGTAACCCCGGGCCCGACTATTCTGCTACCCGGCACAACGTCGGCCAGATGGTGCTCGACGAGTTGAGTCGGCGGATCGGCGCCGGGTTTCGCAGTCATAAGGCTCGCGCCCAGGTGGCGGAGGGCCGGCTCGGTGTCGGACCCGGGGGAGTGCCGGGGCCGAAAGTGATCCTGGCGAAGCCGTCGACTTTTATGAATGTTTCCGGCGGCCCGGTGGCCGCGCTGGCGAAGTTCTTCTCGAAGGATCCAGCGCAGCTCATCGTTGTCCACGACGAGCTGGATATCCCGTTCGATCAGATAAAGCTGAAAACCGGCGGCGGTGACGGCGGCCACAATGGTTTGAAAGACATAACGAATGCGCTCGGAACCAAGGACTATTTGCGGGTCCGGGTCGGCATCGGTCGTCCGCCCGGCAGGATGGACGCGGCCACGTACGTGTTGAAGCCGTTCTCAGGAACGGAGCGCACCGAGCTTCCGATGTTGCTGGTGGATGCCGCGGACGCCGTCGAATTGCTGGTTTCCGACGGTCTGGTAGCCGCCCAGCAGAAATTTCACGGCCGGACCGCGGGCTGAGCAAAATGCTCGCCGCGCCAGGTCACCCGGCTGCGCCGAGCACCTTCGGCGCCGAGCGTCGATAGAGCAGCCAGGCGGCCACTACTCCACCGATCGCGCCAAACAGGTGTCCCTGCCACGACACGCCGAACTGCCACGGCGCCAATCCCTGCAGCATCGCGCCGCCGTAGACCAGCCCGAGTATCACCGCGAGCACGAGCCAGCCAAGCCGGTGCGGTGATTTAGGTGCGAAGAACGCCCTGGCGATCAGATAAGCGAAATAGCCGAACACCAGTCCGCTTGCGCCAACTGTCAATGTTCCCGGAACCGCGACGAGCCAGGTGCCGAGGCCGCCGACCAGCGCGATGATCGCGGTCGCTGTCCAGAATCGGCGACCGCTTTCCCAACAGATCAGCGCACCGAGAATCAGGAACGGCACTGTGTTCGAGAGCAGGTGGGGCCAGCCGGCGTGCAACAGCGGAGCAGTCAGGATTCCGAGCATTCCGGGTACGCTCCAGGACAACAAGCCTAGCCCGGTGAACGTGACGAACGGCAGGACGAAGTCGACGAAGTGAATCAGCCACATTGCTGCCAGCAGGATCACGACGGGTGACAGGCGTCGCAGTATCGGCCGGTGGGTACCTGTTTCGCTGATACTCATCTGCCAAGAATGCCATCCGCTGCTGACGGAAGGCTGGGAACTGAGTCGTTGCTTGACCGTAGGCAGTGGATGACTCGCGGGCTGTCGGTGCAGCGGAGTAGGCTGAGCAACTGCCTCAATCGTAAAAAAGAAAAGAATTTTGCTCATATGACTTTGCGCGGTGTTCTGGAAGTTCTGCCTCGGGATGACGCCTTCGCGGCGGCCCGACGAGGTCTCGCAGACGGCGCGGCGAACGGCACGGTCAGCGCCGTGCCCGGCGTGTGGCCTGCGGTCATCTCCGCCTGGTCTGAAGACAATCCGCAGCTGATCGTCACCGCCACCGGCCGCGAAGCCGATGACGTTGCAGCCGCGCTGGGGCAATACCTGGATCCGGCCGGCATTGCGATATTCCCGTCGTGG
Source organism: Saxibacter everestensis (assembly GCF_025787225.1). NCBI lineage: Bacteria > Bacillati > Actinomycetota > Actinomycetes > Micrococcales > Brevibacteriaceae > Saxibacter > Saxibacter everestensis. The sequence continues at coordinate 2,426,476 of NZ_CP090958.1, read as the reverse complement.
GAGACCCTGCCGCACGAGCGCCTGTCGCCGCGATCGGACACCGTTGGACGCCGGCTGTCCGTGCTTCGCCGGCTGCGTCATCCCGAATCGCACCAGGCGCCGCTGCGCGTCGTCGTCGCACCGGTCCGCGCGGTGCTGCAACCACTGGTGAAGGGACTCGGCGAGCTGGAACCCGTTTCACTGAAAATTGGTGACGAACGCTCGCTGACCGACGTAGCCGAGGCACTGGCGAATGCCGCCTACGCCCGCGTCGACATGGTTGAACGCCGAGGCGAGTTTGCCATTCGAGGCGGCATCCTCGACATCTTCCCGCCGACCGAGCCGCATCCGCTGCGAATCGAGTTCTTCGGCGATGAGGTCGACGACATCCGTGAGTTCTCGGTCGCGGACCAGCGGTCGCTGGATTCCGCGCCGCCTTCCGTGCTCTGGGCGCCGCCATGCCGGGAGATCCTGCTGACCGACGCAGTCCGGCAGCGCGCCGCAGATCTGCTGGATAAGTTTCCGGCCGCCGCCGAGATGCTGGAACGGCTGTCGGCCGGCATCGCGGTCGAGGGGATGGAGTCGCTGGCTCCGGCGCTCGTCGACGGCATGGAGCCGTTCCTCGCGACGTTGCCGCAGGGCACCAGGGTCGTCGTCCTGCAACCAGAGAAGGTGAAAGCACGCGCGGCCGACCTGGTGTCGACCAGCGAAGAGTTCCTGGCCGCGGCGTGGAGTGGCGCGAGCGCAGGCGGCAAGGCGCCGATCGACCTCTCATCGGCCAGCTACCGCACGCTGGCCGACACCGAGGCGGCGGCGGGGGTTCTCGGCCTGCCTTGGTGGACACTCGGTGGCTTCGCGGTCGATGAGGAACTCGTGGATGAGGAAGCGCCGAGCGCCTTCAGCATTGGGGTGCGGGAGGTGCGCAGCTACCGCGGCGAGGTCGAGCAGGCGCTGGTGGACCTGAAGAACCTGACCCACGACAAGTGGCAGACCTTGGTCGTCACGGAGGGGCACGGTCCCGCTGACCGGCTGATGGAAGTCCTCTCCGAGGCCGATGTCCCGGCACGGCGGGTTGAGAACATTGATGACGCGCCGGAACCCGGTGTCGTCCTGGTCACCACCGGCGCCACCACCGGCGGTTTCATAGCCGAGGACCTGCGCCTCGCCTTTCTGACCGAGGCCGACGTGCTTGGCAAGGCAAGTGCGGTGTCCACCAAGGACATGCGGCGACTGCCGAGCCGCCGCCGCAAGATGGTCGACCCGTTGCAGCTCAGCCCCGGCGATCACGTCGTGCACGAACAGCACGGTGTCGGACGCTTCGTCGAAATGACTCAGCGGACTGTCGGGTCCGGTCAGACGAAGCACACCCGCGAGTACCTGGTGATCGAGTACGCGAGCAGCAAGCGGGGGCAGCCGGGCGACAGGCTCTACGTGCCGTCGGATTCGCTCGATCAGGTCACCCGCTACGTCGGCGGGGAGTCGCCGACCTTGAGCAAAATGGGCGGCTCGGACTGGTCCCGCACCAAGAGTCGTGCCCGGAAGGCGGTCAAGGAGATCGCCGGCGAGCTGATCAGGCTGTATTCCGCCCGTCAGGCCACCCAGGGCCACGCATTCGGCCCCGACACCCCCTGGCAGCGGGATCTTGAAGACGCATTCAACTACATCGAGACCCCCGACCAGCTGACCACGATCGATGAGGTCAAGGCAGACATGGAGAAGACGGTGCCGATGGACCGTCTGATTTGCGGCGATGTTGGTTACGGCAAAACCGAGATCGCTGTCCGTGCGGCATTCAAGGCGGTACAGGACGGAAAGCAGGTAGCGGTCCTGGTGCCGACGACCCTGCTGGTGCAGCAACACTTCGACACCTTCTCGGAACGCTATTCCGGATTCCCGATCACTGTCGGCTCGCTCTCCCGCTTCCAGACGGAATCAGCGTCGAAGGCGGTGAAGGAGGAACTCACCTCCGGAGCGCTCGATATCGTGATCGGCACGCACCGGCTGCTGTCCGGGGAGGTCCGATTCAAGGATCTCGGACTCGTGGTTGTGGACGAGGAGCAACGGTTCGGCGTCGAGCACAAGGAAACGCTGAAGGCTTTGCGCACGAACGTCGACGTGCTGTCGATGAGCGCCACGCCGATTCCGCGAACGCTTGAGATGGCGGTCACCGGAATCCGGGAAATGTCGACACTGGCAACGCCGCCGGAGGAGCGCCATCCGGTGCTGACCTACGTCGGCGCCTATGACGAGAAGCAGGTCACCGCGGCCATCCGCCGTGAGCTGCTGCGCGAAGGGCAGGTCTTCTTCATCCACAACCGGGTGCAATCGATAGAAGCAGCCGCCAAGCATCTGAACGAGCTGGTTCCGGAGGCCAGGATCGGCGTCGCTCACGGAAAGATGAACGAGCAGCGACTCGAACAGATGATCGTTGACTTCTGGGAGAGGAAGTTCGACGTTCTGGTGTGTACCACCATTGTCGAGACCGGCATCGATATCTCCAATGCCAACACCCTGATCATCGACCGGTCCGACCGGCTGGGACTTTCCCAGTTGCATCAGCTGCGGGGCCGGGTCGGACGTGGCCGGGAACGTGCATACGCCTACTTCCTGTACCCGCCGGAAAGCGAGCTCACCGAGACCGCTCACGACCGTTTGCAGACCCTCGCGGCGCACACCGAACTCGGCGCCGGAATGCAGGTGGCGATGAAGGACCTCGAGATCCGCGGCGCCGGCAACCTGCTCGGCGGCGAACAATCCGGGCACATCGAAGGCGTTGGATTCGATCTGTACATCCGCCTGGTCGGAGAAGCTGTGGCGAACTTCCGCGGTGACGTGCCGGAGCCGGAACAGGAGGTGCGGATCGAACTGCCGATCAACGCCCACCTGCCGCACGAGTACGTTCCGCACGAGCGGCTGCGCCTCGAGGCATACCGGAAATTGGCCGATGCAGGGGAAGACAAGGCGGTTCAGGAGGTGCTGGACGAACTTGTCGACCGCTATGGACCGATCCCGGAACCGGTGGCCAACCTGGCCGCCGTCGCCCGGTTCAGGGTGCACGCCCGGAAGGCGGGGCTGAGCGATATCGTCGCGCAGGGCAATTTCGTCCGGATGGCGCCGGTCGAGTTGCGCGACTCGCAGGCGATGCGGCTTAAGCGGCTGTACCCGAAGACCCTGATCAAACCGGCGGTTCGTTCCATCCTGGTACCGAAGCCGAAGCAGCGCGGTTCCGGGCTGGCCCAGACCGACCTCTATGACATTGAGCTGCTGGACTGGGCCAGGGACCTCATCGATGGGGTCCTGCTCGATGACGTTTCGGCCGCCGCCACTACCGGCACGTCGGGCGCTCGGACGGCACGCAGTTCCGGATCACTAGACTGAGCCGAGTGAGAGACAAATCGGGTACGTCGTTCATGGATCTCGTCGGCACCATGGACCGGCTCCGCTCGCCCGGCGGGTGCCCCTGGGATCGAGAACAGACCCACATCAGCCTGCTGCCTTACCTGATCGAAGAAAGCTACGAGCTGGTTGAGGCCGTGGAGAGCGGCGACCGCGAGCACATCGTGGAGGAACTCGGCGATGTGCTGCTGCAAGTCATCTTTCACGCCCGGGTAGGGCAGGACGCCCAGGACGCCTTCGACATCGATGATGTCATCGCAGCGATCTCGGCCAAGCTGCGACGTCGTCACCCGCACGTGTTCGAGCGTCAGCCGGGTGGACCCGAGGTGACCACCGCAGCGCTCGAGAACGGGTGGGAAGCGCTTAAACAAGCCGAGAAGCCCGAACGGGAGTCCGTTTTCGACGGCATTCCGCAAGCACTACCGGCGGTGAGCCGGGCGCAGAAGATACTCCGGAAGGCCCAGCGCACCCAGTTGGACAGTAATCCGGGGTCAGGTACTACCGAAGGTACAGCGTCCCGCGGCGAGCGAATGCTCGCAATTATCGCCGAGGCGGAGGCGGCCGGCGCAGACGCGGAATCCGAACTGAGGGAGACGATCCGGATCGAGGAAGCACGATTGCGGGTTCGGGAGTACGACGCGCGTCAGCGCGGGCATCAGCCGGGAGGCATTCACCAGGGGAGCGACGCATGAGCCAGCCAGAGACTTCGGACAGCCAGCACTTCGAGGTCGTGTCTTCTGACGACCCGGGCCGACGGTTGCAGATGGCCGGTACGTTCAATTTTCGCGACGTTGGCGGCTATCCGACGGCAGACGGCGGTCAGACCCGTTTCGGCCGATTGTTCCGGGCCGATGCCCTGTGCTACCTGGATGACAGGTCACGTGCCTCGTTGCACGATATCGGCCTGCGGACAGTGCTGGACCTGCGCGAAGACATTGAACGCGACAGCGCGCCGGACGCCCTGCAAGGCCTGGAGCTCAACGAGGTGCACGTCCCGGTCTTCGGCAACACCATCTACAGCGCCTCGACCGGCGACCGGCCCGACGCGACGCTGCAGGACCTCTATGCCCTGGCGCTGGAGAAGTTCGCGCCGCAGATCGTCGAGGCTGTCGGAGTGCTCGCTGCGGATGGCGCGCTGCCGGCGGTCGTGCACTGCAGCGCAGGCAAGGATCGCACCGGCATGGTGGTGGCAATCGCCCTTTCGGCAGTGGGAGTACCAGACGAATGGGTAATAGCCGATTACGCCGCCTCCGAGTCATTCCTCTCCGGGGGGTTCGTGGAGGCATTGAAGTCGAACTTCGCCCGCGCCGGGATCGTGCAAGACGTATCGAACACAGCTACGCAGTCCCCTCCGGAACTGATCCGGTACGTGCTCAGGACCGTCCGCGAGCATTACGGCTCGGTGCTGGAGTTTCTGAACCACCACGGCGTGGGGGAGAAATCGATCGACAGGCTGCGCAGCCGGCTCGTGCTACCTGCCGAGGAAGTAGCGGCCCTCGACAACCGAGGCACCGACGGCTGACAATTACGGCATATGGGCTTCTTTGCGGGACGAGACGATGACAGCAGTATCGGAGATGCTGAAACGACGTCGCGATTTGTTCGCGTTGCGGAGGGCATCCTCGATTCATGGCTTGCTGCCCATCCTGAGCAGGCGAGTCGGCTGGGCGTCCACGATTTCGATCCATTGCTCGGCGAACGGGAAGCCGGAGCTATCGTGGACCAGGCAGCTGTCATAGTCGATTCGCTCGGCGCCCTCGATGACATCGACGACACCGCGCTGTGCGATGACGACGCCGTCGACCTGGAGATCATCCGCGGCCGGATGGCATGGGAGCTGTGGGAGACGACCGAGCTGCGCACATTTGAATGGAATCCTCTGCAGCACTCACCGGGCCGGTCCATCCACGACCTGATTTTCCGTCCGGGCAGTGACCTGCCGACCCGGCTGCGCGCGCTGGCGTCCCGGCTGGAACGCTTCCCTGACGCGCTGCAGACAGCCCGGGAAACCCTGACCGATATGCCTCAGGTGCACGTCGTGGCGGCGATCGAGCAGTTCTGCGGGGCGCGCGAACTGCTCGGCAACCGGCTCGACGCCGTAATCGATCAGGCGAAGAATCAGCATGAACACAGCGCGTCCGAGTGTGGCCCGGATTCCCTAGGCAGCCTTGACCGACGCCGACTGGACGATGCACGTGACGAGGCAGCCGCGGCGCTCGCGGACCATGAGCGCTGGCTGATCGATGAACTGCCCCACTCGCACGGCGATCCCGTGCTCGGCCCCGAGCGTTTTTCGGCCCGGCTCTGGTACGCACTGGACAGTACGCTGACCCCGGATGCCGTGCTGACCAGGGCAGAAAGCGACCTGATCGCCACGGAAGAGCTGCTTGCGGAGCTGAGCGCGCGTCGCGGAGTCAGCGATCCCCGCGAGTTGCTGGCGGCGCTTCGTGAAACGGGTCGTTCACCGCATGTGCTCAGTATGCTCCGCGATCAGCTCGCCGCCTCGGAGGCGCTCACGGCGGGGCTAGGCATTGCCACCGTGCCGGATGACCCGCGCGATGTGATGTGGACCCCGCCGAGCTACTTCGGCAGCGGCGACACCGTGAGCGTTCCCGGTTCGCTCGATGACGACGTGGACGCGCTGACCGCGGTGAGTTACCTGATGATTGACGGGGTTCCCGATCAGCTGTCCCTCCGGGAGGCGGACGAATACTCTGAACAGCTCGGCGAACTCTCTCTTGCGAGCTACGCCGCACGGGAAGGCGTGCCAGGGCGATTGATGCAGCAGGCTTACGCCCGGCGGTATCGCGGCCACACCAGGGTGCGCTCGGTGTTTCCGTCGGCAAGCTTCAGCGGCGGCTGGGCCGTCTACGCCGAGGAGGCGCTGGCCGCGTTACGGATGGAACGGCAGCCGGAGCTCGCCTGGGAGGCAGAGCTGCTCAGTGTCATCGGCAAGCTCGGCGTGATCACTGATGCGATCGTCGATATTCGGGTGCACGCCCATGGCATGACGGAAGATGAGGCGCTGCGCCTACTGGTGGAGCGCGGCTATCGCAGCAAACCGGTGGCGAAGGCTCGCTGGCGTCAGGTTCTGCTGAATTCAACCGAGCTCACTTCGCCGTTCGCCGGCTACACCGAACTTGTCGACCTGCTCTCGACGGTGACATCCGGCACGACGATGAGCGATGACGTCCGGGCCGGGATTCACGACGAGGTGTTGTCGCATGGAACGCTGGCACCCCGTCATCTGGCCGCCCTGCTGATCTAGCCGGTGCATTAGGGTAGGTCGTGCGTGTGCAGATGCCACGCACGCCGAAAGACTTTCATAAGCTAAACGTCAAGGAGTCCATAAGTGGCCAGTATTGAAGCCGTTGGTGCCCGCGAGATCCTCGATTCGCGCGGCAACCCCACCGTCGAAGTAGAAGTCGCGCTTGACGACGGAATCCTTGCACGGGCGGCGGTTCCGTCGGGCGCCTCCACGGGCGCCTTCGAAGCAGTGGAACTGCGAGATGGCGATCCGAAGCGATACCTGGGCAAAGGAGTCGAAAAGGCGGTTGACGCTGTCCTCGACCAGCTCGGCCCGGCCATCCTGGGCTTCGATGCCCACGAGCAGCGGCTGATCGACCAGGCACTGCTCGAAGTGGACGGAACCGACAACAAGTCCTCCGTCGGCGCCAACGCCATCCTCGGCGTATCGCTTGCCGTCGCCAAGGCCGCTGCTGACTCCGCGGAATTGCCGCTGTACGGCTACCTTGGTGGCCCGAACGCCCACGTGCTTCCGGTCCCATTGATGAATATCCTCAACGGCGGCTCCCACGCGGACTCCAACGTCGACATCCAGGAATTCATGATCGTGCCGCTTGGCGCGGAGACGTTCAGCGAGGGCCTTCGCTGGGGCGTGGAAACGTACCATGCGCTGAAGTCGGTGCTGAAGGAGAAGGGCCTGGCCACCGGCCTCGGCGACGAGGGCGGATTCGCACCTAACCTCGGCAGCAACCGGGAGGCTCTCGACCTGATCCTGGTGGCGATCAAAAACGCCGGCTACACGCCCGGCCGTGACATCGCACTCGCGCTCGATGTGGCCTCCTCGGAGTTCTTCAAGGACGGAAGCTACGAGTTCGAAGGTCAGACCCGCAGCGCCCAGGAGATGTCCGCCTACTACGCCGAACTCGTCGAGGCGTACCCGCTGGTCTCGATCGAGGATCCACTCGACGAGGATGACTGGTCGGGCTGGGCAATCCTCAATGCCGAAATCGGCGCAAAGGTCCAGCTCGTCGGCGACGACCTCTTCGTCACGAACCCCGAACGTCTGTCCCGGGGCATCGAGGAGCAGGCGGCGAACTCGATCCTGGTGAAGGTCAATCAGATCGGCTCGCTGACCGAGACCCTCGACGCAGTTTCGATGGCGCATCGCGCCGGTTACTCGACGGTTATCTCGCATCGCTCCGGCGAAACCGAGGACACCACGATCGCCGACCTTGCGGTCGCCACAAACGCGGGCCAGATAAAGACCGGTGCACCGGCCAGGTCCGAGCGGGTTGCCAAGTACAACCAGTTGCTTCGGATCGAAGAAGAGCTCGACGACGCGGCCCGCTACGCAGGACGCGCCGCATTCCCGAGGTTCAAGGCATAACGGATCAGGGCGCGGCACACTTGTACTAGTGTGCCGCGCCTTCCTGTCAACACCCGCGCGGCCGGTGAGGTGAATTATGGGCAAACAGGTTCCAGCCAGCCCGCGTCGTCCAGCGACCCGAAAAACAGTTTCAGCTGCCCGAAAGCCGGCGCCCGCGGCACGAAAGACGCCGAATGCGGCCGGAGTCAGCCGTCCCAGGGCGGCGTCCCGGGATCGAATCATCGATGATCCGCCGCAGGATCCGACCCGCAAAGGCCGGCAGCTGTCCGGCCGCACTATCGCCTTCTGTGTCGTTCTTCTGCTTCTAGCCCTGCTTTTTGCGCCCGCCGTCCGCTCCATGGTCAGCCAGCAGCAGCAGATTGCCGCGCTCGAAAAGGACATCGCGGCGAAGGAGAAGACAGTTCAGGGGTTGCGCGAAGAACGCGCCAACTGGGACGACCCGGACTACGTCCGCGCGCAGGCTCGAAAACAGATCTACTACGTCATGCCCGGAGAAAAGGGCTACATAGTGCTCGACGAGCAGGACGAGGAAGCGCTAAAGACGGACGACAAGGTCAATGACGGTAAAGTTGCCCTGCCGGATAAAGAAAAATCCTGGTACGTCGGGCTGTGGGACTCGGTGACGCGGGCGGGGACGGAAGACCCTGTCGAGGACACCAGATAACGCAGCGGTTCTTCGACATCGTCGTACCCAGAAATGTCGTCAGACCCAGAAAGTTGGAGCGCACCATTGGCTGAGTCGCTGCGCCGCGATGATCTTGAAACGCTTGAGGCTCAACTCGGGCGGATTCCGCGAGGTGTTGTCGGCATCGCCGCCAGATGCCGATGCGGTAAGCCGCTGGTTGTGACCACGGCGCCGCGGCTGGATGACGGTACGCCGTTTCCGACCACCTACTACCTCACCCATCCCGCGGTCACCGCCGCTGTCTCGCGCTTGGAAGCGAATGGTGTGATGGCAGAGATGTCCGGCCGGCTGCTCGAGGATCAGGAGCTGGCCGCCAGGTACCGGCATGCGCACGAGGCTTACCTCGAGGCGCGCCGGCAGGTCGGCCAGGAGAGCGGGGTAGGCGAGGTGCCGGAGATCGACGGCATTTCAGCCGGTGGCATGCCTGTCCGGGTGAAATGCCTGCACGTGCTTGTCGGGCACAGCCTCGCCGCCGGCCCCGGGGTGAATCCACTGGGAGACGAGGCGATCGAACTGATCAGCGATGACTGGTCGGCCGACCGCTGTCACTGCGAGTAAGCCGCGTCCCGTTTTCGCTATCGCCCCGGCGAAAGGTCCGGCAGTTTCGTAATGCCGAACCGGCGGCTTAGCGCCAGCTGCGCGGCGTAGAGCCCGGAAAGGCCGTGCACCGCGGGGCCCGGGGGAGTCGACTGTGATGCGAGGAAGACATCGGGCATCGGCGTGGCCCACGGAGTCGGCGAAACCACCGGTCGCTTGATCATCTGCCAGATGTCAGGCGCGCCGGCGGAAAAATCGCCGCCGATGTAGTTCGGGTTGTGGGCCTCGAGATCGGCCGCGGTGCGAACGCTGCGGGCGAGTACCAGATCCCGGAAGCCTGGGGCGAACCGTTCGATCTGCCGCTCGACGGCATCTCCCATGTCCACTGTCGATCCGCGCGGAACATGCGTGTAGCTCCACAGTGTGTGTTTGCCGGCCGGCGCCCGGGTTGAGTCGAACGTGCTCGGTTGGGAGGCCAGAACGTACGGCCGTTCCGGATGCCGCCCGGCCTTGACCTCAGCCTCGGTGAAGGCCATTTCATCTCGGGTATTTCCGAGATGGATAGTGCCCGCCTCGCGCACCCGTTCGTCGGACCATGGCACCGGGCCGGAGAGTGCGAAGTCAACCTTGCAGGCGGCATTTCCGTATCGGAAGCGGCGTAATGCATTGCGGTATCCGGTCGGCAACCGGTCGCCGGCTATCCGAAGCAATGCCTGCGGAGTCAGGTCCAGCAGCACAGCGGTTGCCTTGTCCAGCTGATCCAGCGTCTCGACCATCTGACCGGTGACGATCTGGCCGCCGTGGGCCCGGAAGTCCTCAGCCATGGCGTCGATGATCGATTGTGAACCGCCGACCGGGATCGGCCAGCCGCGATCGTGCGCCTGCATCGCGAGCATTAACCCGCCCCCAGAGGGGGCCAGTGAAGGGAGCGGCCCCATCACGTGCGTACTGACGCCGGTGAGCAGCGCGGGGGCGACGGTGTCCTTGAACCTCAGATTCCAGGCCGCCGTGCCCTGTTCGAGTGCCCGGAGGCCGAATCGCATGGTGGTGATCGGATTCCTCGGCACCTGCAGCAACTGGGACATCGTGAAGCGTGACACGGCCCGCGACTCGGCCAGCAGAGGACCCAACAGGTTTCGCCAGGCCCTGCCGTCCACACCTAGGCCTTCGACTGTGCGATCCAGTGAGTGATAGGCGATGCCAGCCGGTCGGTTGTCGAAGGGATTGGCGTAGGACATCTCCGGGATCACGAGTTCGATCCGCTCCCGCAATCCGAATGCCTGGAAGAACGGTGAGGCAAGTGCCTGGGGGTGTACGGCAGAGCACACATCGTGGCGATAGCCCGACAGAGTCAGCTCCTCGGTACGGGCGCCGCCGCCGAGCTGATCGCTGCCCTCGATCAGCTGTACCGCGAGCCCGGCCCTGGCCAGGGTGACTGCGGCCGCCAGTCCATTTGGTCCGGCGCCAACCACAATTGCGTCAAAACTCATACCCGCATCGCCTCCACGGCTCAAGTGTGCCATGAGCCGCGATGCCATCAGCCACGGCGCCGCGTTGCCTTTGGCCGTGCTTAGACGGCACAGTTATCACATGACCCGTGTAGCCGCCTTTGACTGTGGAACCAATTCGCTTCGTCTGCTGATCGCCGATATCCGGCCCGGGCAGGACGTCGTCGAACTCGACCGCCAGATGCGGGTGGTCCGGCTCGGCCAGGGGGTGGACGCCACGGGCGGGTTTGTGCCCGAGGCGCTTGAGCGCACCTTCGCTGCGACCGAGGAGTACGCCGCGCTGGCGAAAGAACACGACGTGCAGAAGATGCGCTTCGTGGCTACCTCGGCCACCCGGGATGCCAACAACCGTGAGGAATTCCTGACCGGGATCGTCAAGCGGCTCGGCATCGAACCGGAAGTCATATCCGGCGACGAGGAGGCTCAGCTGTCGTTCCTTGGCGCGACGCTCGGCCTGCAGCCGCGCGCGCAGGGTTCGGAAAAGAACTCCGACACCGGATCGCATCAGGGTGCGGAGGTTCCGCCGCCATACCTGGTTGTCGACCTGGGCGGCGGGTCGACCGAACTCGTACTCGGCGACAACGATGGGGTCATTTCCTCGTTCAGCATGGATATAGGTTGCGTGCGGATGACGGAACGTCACCTGCGCAGCGACCCGCCGACCGAGGCGGAGATCGCCGCGGCGACGGCCGACATCGATGCCGCACTGGACGAGGCAGCGCTCACTGTCGACATTTCACGCGCGCAAACCCTGGTCGGGGTCGCAGGCACGATCACCACAGTCACCGCTCACGCACTTGGCCTCGATCATTACGACCGATCGAGAATTCACGGCGCATCCCTTCTGGCTCCGCAGGTGCTGGATGCCTGTTCGGACCTGTTGCAGATGCCCCGTGACGAACGGGCCGCGCTGCCCTACATGCATCCTGGCCGGGTCGACGTCATCGGCGGGGGTGCGCTGGTCTGGCAGCGAATAGTCAGCCGGGTGACCGGGCAGACCGGCATCACCAACGTCGTTGCCAGCGAGGAAGACATCCTTGACGGCATCGCCTGGAATCTGGTTGTCGGCTGACCATGGCGCCGCCCCGATCTGTGCTGCGCCACCTGCGGGATCTTCGGCCGCTCACCGTTGCGCTTACCACGCTGGCAGTGACCGGACTGGCATTCGGCGGCGGCATCACACCGGCGGCGGCAGACCCGGTCCGGGACCGGCAATTCTGGATCGATGACTACAACATCGACGAGGCCTGGCAGATCAGCCGGGGCGAAGGCGTCAAGGTCGCCGTCATCGATTCCGGGGTGTCGGCACATGAGGACCTGAAGGGTGCGGTCGTCGGCAGCCGGGATTTTTCCGGGACCGGGCACAATGGCAAGGAGCCGATCGGCTCGAAAGCCAGCAAATTTCATGGCACTGCGGTGGCCGGCGTCGTGGCCGGACGAGGTCATGGCGACGATGCCGGGACGATTGGCGTCGCACCGGAGGCCGACCTGCTGTCGGCGTCGGTGTGGCTAGGGGACGGACTGCCCAGGAACGCGGTGCCGCAGCGCAAGCAGGTCGCCGATGCGGTGCGCTGGTCCGTCGATTCCGGCGCCAAGGTGATCAATCTGTCGCTTGGCTGGAACGACCCCTCGTGGCCGGAAAGCTGGGACGATGCATTCCAGTATGCCGCTGATCGTGACGTGGTCGTCATTGCTTGTGTCGGCAACCGCTCCCAGGGCGCCAGGCAGGCCTGGTCGCCGTCCACGGTGCCCGGGGTGGTTGGGGTAGGCGGCCTGACCCAGACCGGCAAGGTCGCCAGGGCGGAGACGGCGCCCGGGATCGCGGTCAATCTGATGGGCCCAGGCGAGGACATGGCGGTGCCCTGGTACACCGGCGGATATGGCACCGCGGATGGAAGCTCGTTCGCCTCGCCATTTGTCGCCGGCGTGGCCGCGCTGATCCGCTCGGCGTACCCCGAGATGTCGGCGGCGGACGTCATCAACCGGTTGTACCGGAGCGCAGACCCGGTTAAGGGTCACAAAGGCCGGTCGTCGGAGGACAAGCCGGAGCCGACTGTGGGCTACGGCCGGGTGGATCCTCTGGAGGCTCTTGAAAGCGATGTCGCGAAGGTCGGCCGCAATCCGGATGGCTCGCTGAAGGACTGGATTGCGATGCACAGGAAAGCCGAATCGACTGAGCCCGAGGAGCTGGGAGGCAACGCCAAACTGGAGTCGGATGCCGACGTTTCCGATCGGCCGGACGACAAGCCCAGCAGTGACGCCCAGTCCACGGAGGCGGCAAGACTAGGACCACCCCCGCAGAGCGGCGCCGGCCCTGTCGCTTTGATCGGCTTCGGTACGGCGCTGGTGCTGGTCGTCTCCGGAGGCATTGTCACCTCCCGTCGGATCCGTCGGGGCCAGGGCAGAACCGGCGACTGATCTCATCTGCCGACCCCCTCGTGAAAATTTTCACAAGCGGCGATATCATGAAGTTATGGCTCTGATTAGAAACAGCACACTACGCCCGCGCATCCTCGTCGTCGGAGGAGGCTACCTCGGCTTCGTCACCGCCCGCAGGTTGCAGAAGTCGCTTGACCGGGGCGAGGCGACGATCACCGTCGTCGACCCCAACCCTTACATGACCTACCAGCCATTGCTGCCCGAGGTCGCCGCCGGCTCGATCGAACCGCGCCACGCAGTCATTCCGTTGCGCCGTCACCTTCGCCGCAGTGAGGTGGTGACCGGCAAGGTCACCCGGATCTCGCATGCCGACCGTCACGCAGTGATCGAGCCCGAGCTTGGCGAACCATTTGAGCTCGACTACGACCACATCGTGCTCGCTTCCGGCTCGGTCCCGCGCACCTTGCCAATTCCTGGCCTGGCCGAGGAAGCCATCAGCTTCAAGCGGATCGAAGAGGCCGTGGCCCTGCGCGACCGCATCCTGAGCCGCCTGGACGATGCCGCCGTGATCGAGGACGACGCCGAGCGCCGGAAGGCCCTGACATTCGTCTTCGTCGGAGGCGGATTCGCGGGTATCGAGTCCCTTGCCGAGCTGGAAGACATGGCCCGCCAGGCGGTTGCCCGTTACGACACGTTGACCGAAGCGGATCTGCGCTTCGTGCTGATTGAGGCGATGGCCCGCGTGATGCCGGAGGTCGGCGAAGCCCAGGCGCGCTGGGTGGTCGAAAGCCTGCGTGCCCGCGGCGTGGACGTCTACCTGGAAACCTTCCTGCAGGATTGCACCAACAAGCACATCAAGCTGTCGAACGGCGAGGAATTCGACGCCGACACCATCGTGTGGAACGCCGGCGTGAAGGCCAACCCGCTGCTGATCGATTCCGATCTACCCCTCGATGACCGCGGCCGGATCCGGGCCAGGGCCGACCTGCGCGTCGAGGACGACAACGGCGTGGTCGAGGGTGCGTGGGCGGCCGGCGACAACGCCGCTGTTCCTGACCTGAGTGGCGGGGGAGTCGGCGGTTTCTGTGTGCCGAACGCCCAGCATGCAGTTCGCCAGGCCCCGGTCCTGGCTGGCAACATCACCAAGGCGCTGCGTGGCGGATCCGACTTCGTGCAGTACTCGCACAAGTCGATCGGTACGGTCGCCGGTCTCGGCGTCTACAAGGGTGTCGCGCAGATCGGCTCCTTCGAGGCACGCGGAATTCTCGCCTGGGCGATGCACCGCGGATACCACGGCATGGCCGTTCCGACCATCGAGCGCAAGGTGCGGGTGTTCGCCAACTGGTTCCTCGGCATCCTGCTCGGCCGGGATGACAGCCAGTTGGTAGACCTCGCCGAGCCCCGCAAGGCATTCGCCGAGGCAGCCGACTCGAAGCCGCTGCCGAAGAAGCCCGAAGCGAAAGCGGCCGAGGCGAAGAAGTCGGAGCCAAAGAAGGCTGAGGCGAAGGTCAAGGAAGCGGCAGCCAGGGCCAGCTAGCCTGGCCTAAGCGGTCTTCCGCCGAAGACGAGATAGCTCCGTCGCAACTAGTGTGATGTGATGGAAACGGTGTTGCGTCATCTGGTGCTCCCGGTAGCCCGGGAGCACCAGATTTCGCTCAGGCGGAGGTCCGCTCCGCCTACGCCCCAGTAGCCCAATCGGCAGAGGCAGCAGACTTAAAATCTGCAAAGTGTGGGTTCGAGTCCCACCTGGGGCACCTAAAATCGCTCTGACCTGCAGCGATATCCACTCGGTTAACCCGATGTTCTCCCGAATCTCCCCCAAGAGGACGGAAACTCCACGCTTTGAGGGCCAGCCGTTGCCCGTACCCTCTGTTATTCGCGACTGCGAGGTCCTTGCGCTCGCCGGCCGATCAAGTAGACGCAGGCTCCGGCACATGCAGATGCGCTTTTCTTCTCTGGGGCGTATAGGCGAAAGTCGCGAGCTCTGTGCAGGAACGCGCCTGAATGCGCGCGCGGACTGGCCGCGAGCTCGCGCTCTTTGTCCGCGTCAGCCAGCGCCAGCCGGCCAGACCTCGCGCCAGCCAGCGCGGTATCCGATGCATTGTCGCCGCCCGGAGGTACTATGCCGTAAGCGGATTCTGTCACTCCGCGCACGAGTTCGAACGTCTCACTGAGAGGGGAGTGGCGTTCAGCCAATTCAATCAGCGACGACTCTGGTAACCCGGCCGGCGCCGTGAGAAACAACACAGGCAGCGCCGGCGGTGGCGAGAATCACCACGCCTCACTTTGTGTCAGCTACAAAATCGGACTAGGGTCTTACGAGGTTATATAGGCACGAACGTCAATACGATGATGAGAGCGCGGATGAGTTCAAAGAAACCGAATACGCAATCAAAGCTTGCCAAGGCGGCGCTTGCCGCCAGAACGAAAGGCGATATTAAACAGGCAGCGGCCTCCACGAAAGGAACTCTTGACTGGGTGGTCTTCGGTGTCACCGGTGTTATAGCGATCGCCTTCGTTATCTGGGGCTTCATGTCGACGGGCAGCCTTTCGGCATCGTCGGGCGGCGCGCAGTCCTGGGTAATCAAAAATGGCGGCTGGTTCTTCGTGGCGGCCGCAAGCCTTTTCGTCATTTTCGTGATCTGGCTTGCCGCCAGCAAGTACGGCAAGATCCCACTCGGCGCTGACACCGAGAAGCCTGAATTCAAGACTGTGTCATGGATTGCCATGATGTTCAGCGCTGGCATGGGAATCGGCCTGATGTTCTTCGGCGTGGCTGAGCCGCTGAGCCATTACGCTTCGCCTCCGCCCGGAACAACAGAGGCGCAGACCGATGCAGCCCTGCAAACCGCGATGGCCACCACGATGTTCCACTGGGGTCTGCACCCCTGGGCCATCTACGCGGTTGTCGGAATCGCGATTGCTTACGGCACCTTCCGCAAGGGACGTCCGCAGCTGATTTCGGCCGCCTTCTTCCCGTTGCTTGGCAAGAAGAGCGAGGGCGCAATCGGCCGGGTGATCGACATCCTCGCCATCTTCGCGACGCTCTTTGGCTCCGCTGCATCGCTCGGCCTTGGTGCCCTGCAGATCGCCGGTGGCATCCAGTTCAACGGCTGGGCGGGCGAAGTGGGCACGCCGATCCTGGTGATCATCATCGCCATTCTGACCATGGCCTTTGTCGCCTCTGCCGTGTCCGGCGTGGCGAAGGGCATTCAGTGGCTGTCCAACATCAACATGGTCCTGGCGCTTGTGCTTGCTGTGTTCGTGTTCGTCGTCGGCCCCACCCTGCTGATCCTCAACCTGTTGCCGACCGCGCTGGGCGACTACTTCGACCAGATGATGGAAATGGCATCCCGCACAGGGGCCAGCGGTGGCAGTGAGATGGACGCCTGGCTCTCGAGCTGGACCGTCTTCTACTGGGCCTGGTGGATTTCCTGGACGCCGTTCGTCGGCATGTTCATTGCCCGGATCAGCCGGGGACGCACGATCCGTCAGTTCGTCACCGGCGTGCTGCTGGTGCCGACCCTGGTGAGCCTGGTCTGGTTCGCGGTGTTCGGCGGCGCGGCCATCGACACACAGCGCAAGTTCGGCGACCTGGTGCCCGAAGGCGGCGTGGACTCGAACACAGCGCTCTTCCAGATGCTGGATCACTTCCCGCTCGCGGGCGTGACCACCGTGCTGGTGATGCTGCTGGTGGCCATCTTCTTCGTCTCCGGCGCGGATGCCGCATCGATCGTGATGGGCTCGCTGTCCGAACGCGGAAACATCGAGCCCAGGCGGGCCACCGTGGTGTTCTGGGGTGTGCTCATGGGCGCGGTCGCCGCGATCATGCTGATCGTCGGCGGTGGTGGCGGAGACGCCCTCAATGGCCTGCAAGCACTGACAACTGTGGTGTCTCTACCGTTCGTTGTCGTGATGGTGTTGTTGTGCGTCGCGCTCTATAAGGAGCTGAGCAAGGATCCGATCGTGCTGCGCGAACAGATGGGTTCCGACCTGGTCGAAGAGGCCGTTGTCGCGGGTGTAACCGCGCACGGAGAAGACTTCGGCCTGGTGACCAGGTCGTCATCCGGGGTCAGGCTGACCCCGTCCGAGCGTGAAGCGCCGGGCCCGGATGGTTCCTGGGAACCTGATTCAGACGGCCGCGGCGAGTGGAGCAGCCACCGCGGTGAAGAAGTTCCGGAAGAAAAACACTAAGTAGTAACGAAGGGGTGTGGGCCATCGGTCCGCACCCCTTTGTCATGCCCGCATTACGGCCATCACGTCCCGGAACGCGGCCTTTCGGGTGTTGTCGGTTCTCAGGATGCCGAACCTGTCACTTCCGCCATAGTCCTTGAACTCATAGGCGATTATCGCCATCGGATTCGCCGCCTTCAATGAGGCAATCGTGGGCGGCAGGTACAGACGCTGGCTGTGCCCGTTCCAGGCGCCAGTCGTCTGCAGTCCAACTTCGGCAATGATGACTGGTTTGTGATAACGAGTGGCGATCCGGTCTACCCGGGCTGGGAGGATGACGATCGCGTCAAGACTGTCGGCCGGATAGGTGTCGAGGGAAACGACATCGAGCAGGTTCACCAGCCGGTCCAGAAATGTGTTCCACCGCAGCTCGTTCCTTCGATCCGGCGGATAACCATAGGTATTGGTGGTCAGCATGATGCCTGGGTGCTCTGCCTTGATGCTTCGATTGGCCACCTCTAACATCTCGGCAAGCTCGTCCAGATAGGCCTGGTAATCCTTCGCGGACAGGTCCGAGACATCGGCGTGAGTCCGGTAATGGCTTACGTCCGCCTCGTTGTAGACCTGCCACACCGAAACCATCTCGCCAAAACGTTGCGAGATTCCGGCCCAGTAGTCCGACATGATCTTAATATGCGTGGCCCGCGGCGTGTTCTCGCCTTCTTCGCCGTCGACTGTGCCCAGCAGGATCCGCAGACCCCTGCCGTGCGCATAGCGAATCGCCTCGTCGTAGACGGCGAGTGCCGGCTCGCTCCAGATGATCGTTCCATCGCCGCCGGCATCCATGACCTCGAAACCGACGATGCCGAACCGCACCCACGGCTGCTGATTGTCCACCAATAGATCCACGCCGGCTTTGAAGTTCTCGAGAGTGTGGACGGGGTCGGACGCCGATACCGGAAGCATGAAGCCGAACTCGGTTCGCAACGTCTTTTTCTGGAAGCTCCAGCTCGGCCGGGACGAGAGTTCCTGGACCAGTCGGGGGTACTGCTCGGGTTTCAGTTTTCCGGCGGCCTCTGATTTCAACGCGAGGTCAATCGCATCAATAAAGGAATTGAAGTCGTCTCCGGGCGCGGCAGCGCGGTTTATCATCAGCCTGTCTACGACATCGCTCATCCCGGCCCCGGTCCTTTTCCATGGCTATGGCGGAATCCTCCCACGGCCAGCTGCCGAACCGGCCTGTCGCAGTCAGTGAGTTTGCTGCAAATCGAGGTCGTCGTCCAAGGCGGCTGCGGCGGCATCGACGAGCTGGGTCATCGTGGCGTGGATCGTTTCGAGGTCCTGTTCGGTCAGTCCGAAACGTTTCATCACTTGCCCCGGCACAGCTTGTGCGAGCCGGCGCAGATCTTTGCCGGTCGGCGTCAACCCGATCAGGACGACCCGCTCATCGCGGGAATCCCGCGTCCGGGTGATCAGTTCCTGCTTTTCCAGCCGACGGAGCAGGGGGGACAGGGTTGCGGAATCCTGTTTGAGGAGCCGCCCGAGGCTCCGAACCGACTGAGGCGAATCCTGCCACAGCGCGAGCATCACCAGGTACTGCGGATGGGTCAGCCCAAGTGGCGCCAGAATCGGCCGGTAGGCGGCAATAACACCACGCGCGGCGACGGACAGCGCAAAGCAGACCTGACGTTCCAAGGCCAATGGGTCATCGGCGGCGGTCATCAAAAGTCCAATCAGCTCAGATGTGCGGTAGTATTAGGTTGTGCGTTAATGATTAGCGTACTACTTAAAAATGGATGGTGCTTCGGTGAGCAAGGGTCGCGGTGGTCCCGGTCGGTTTCTTCGGGTGATGGACAAGCTCCGGCATGTCGTTGGCCCGGCGCAGGTCGGCGACGGTGGCAGTGTGGACACGGTCCGCAGCGACGAGAAGCGCCGGGAAGACCTTCAGAGGCTGCGGCTGCGCCGGATCACGAATCCAGATGGCAGCAGCTACCTGGTCAGCGAAGAGCTGGGCGAGAAAGACGCTGGGCAACCCTAGCGTCGGGCGGCACGCCGCCTCGGCCACGCAAAGCCGATCAGCAAGAGGGCGACGAGCAGGGTGAATCCGCCGATCAGAATTCCGCCGTCGGTCCAGAAGGTTCCGGGGTACAGGCGGATCAGTGTGTCATTGGTGTGGAATGTCCAGGTGCCTTCGGCGAAGAAGAGCTGATGGAACGTGGTGAAGAACCTTTCCCAGCCAATCAGCGCGAGGGCGGCGGCCGCGCCGATGAAGACCACGGTGACGATACCGCCGAGGAACAGGCCCATCCGCAGTCCGCGCTCGGTGCGTCGCGCGAGGTAGACAGCGAAGACGATACTGACGACCAGCAGGATGATGGCCACCAGGTTGAACGTTGCGAAGACCGCCTTCACATCGTGCATATGCGATAGCTCCCCGGCCTTGAATGCGGCCGAGCCGTCTGCGAGCCTGATGTCAGCCAGGTAGCGGATGCCATCGAAGTTGAGCAGGTAGTCGACCACATATGAGCCGTAGTGCTGCCGGTCGTCTGCGGAGAATCCGAACTCGTCGGCCGGAAATCCGGGACGCCAGAAGTACTCGAACCGCATGAACAGCGGGGAGGCCACCATCCTGATTGCCAGCGCGATCAGCACAATCGGGGTGCTGATCGCGATCCAGATCTTTGCCAGGGTGGGCAGCCAGCCGGAAGCCTCCGGCTTTCCGCCCGCGCTCCGGGGACGCGCCCGTGGCACGTCGACTTCACGGTGAGCGGAGATCGGTGCCGGGCCCGCGCCGGAGCCAGTTGTCCCGGACTGCGAGCCAGATGACGCGGACGGCGAGTCGGCGGACCGATCGGCCTGCGGTGCACCACCGGTCAGCTCAGCCCACTCCTCCTCGCTCAAGATGGCCGGACGTTCCGAGTCGCCCAGCCCGCTGGTTCCGGTGGCAGGCACAGATTCCCTGTCATCGGCCGAAACTGTGCGCGAACGGGAATTCATTCGTCGGGTGACGAGGTCGTTCGTCGAATCGCCTGCGGGATCTGGGGTGGAAGTCACCATCCCATTGTTCCACTGCCGCGACAGGCCTGGGGGATGACACGCAGCAAAGGCTGCAGGCGGCTGGTGCCTACGCGAGCAGGGCGACGATCATGATGATCACCGGAACCGAGAGGAATGTGGTGAGCAGCGCTGAGTCGCGAGCGAGATTAATGCCTTTGCTGTAGCGCATTGCCATAATGAAGACGTTTTGCGCGGTGGGCAGGGCGGCCGTCAAGGTGGCCGCCAGCAGCGGGGTGCCCTCCAGGCGAAAGACAAAAGCCGCGAGCAGATACGCAACCAGCGGTTGGACCAGCAGTTTCAGCACAACGATCAGGCTCAGGTCCCTGCGGGTGCCCTTTGCCGGCGCTTTCCAGCCCTCGCGCAGCGAGATGCCGAAAGCCAGCAGTGCACCCGGCACCGCGATGCCGGCAATCAGGTCGATTGGTGAAAAGACGATCTCGGGGATTGGAATCTGGAAGTACGCCACGGCGACGCCGGCCAGACTGGCCAGGGTCACCGGATTGCGCAGTGGCGCAAGCACCTGCCGCCATCGGGATCCCTGCTGCCCGGCATCCAGAACTGCCATCCCGATCGGCGCCAGAACGATGAGCTGGAAGAGCATTACCGGTGCGACGTACGCGGCATCCTTGAGCACGTACACCGCGATCGGCACGCCCAGATTTCCGGCGTTGACATACGATGCCGCCCAGGAGCCGATGATGGCCGTACCTGCGGGACGTTTCCAGGCAAACCGCGCAACGCAGAAGAACAGTACCGCGACGAAGAGCGAACTTCCGGCCGTGATCGCCAGGGCCCCGGAGAAAACACTGCGCACATCCGCGGCCATCAGGGTGACGAACAACAGCGCGGGAGTCGCCACGTAGAAGACGATCCGGGACAGCACTTTTTGCCCCGAGGCGCCAAGCACTCCGGTTCGGCCGAGCACGACACCGACGACGATGATCAGTGCGATGACGCTGAAGCCCTCGAGGACGCCTAGCACGCGGCACCTTCCTGGCATGGGCCGTAGGAAATGACAGACATCCTATATTCTATGAGCTTATTGGTTGGCACAAACCTCGCTGCCGCGCCTAGGCTTACATCGACATGTCTGAACCAACTTCGCTTGGCACCGATCCTTCACCTGACACCGACCGTGGCGCGCTGCGGCGGCGCTTGGCGACGCTGAGCTACCTGGATGAGCGACGGTTGAGGCGCCGTCTGGACCAGACCCGCCAGATCAAGGACGCGGCGAAGCGTGCCAGGATCATCGCCGAGATCGACGCGGCCGTCGATGCAGCCAGTGTCCGGCTGGAACGGCGAATCGCCGCCCGTCCCGAGGTGAGCTACCCGCCGGAGCTGCCGGTCAGCGCGCGGAAGGACGATATTGCTGCGGCCATCGCCGCCAATCAGGTCGTCATCATCGCCGGAGAAACCGGGTCAGGTAAGACGACGCAGCTCCCGAAGATCTGTCTTGAGGTCGGCCGTGGAGTCCGCGGAATGATTGGTCACACGCAGCCCCGGCGGATCGCCGCGCGGACCGTTGCCGAGCGGATTTCAGCTGAACTCGGAGTCGAGCTCGGCGGCGCGATCGGCTACCAGGTGCGATTTACGTCCCAGGTTGCCGGCGAGACGTCGGTGAAGGTGATGACGGACGGAATCCTGCTGGCCGAGATTCAGCGGGACAAGATGCTCAGCGGCTACGACACGATCATCATCGACGAGGCGCACGAACGCAGCCTGAACATCGATTTCATCCTGGGTTACCTAAAGAACCTGCTGCCGAAACGTCCCGATCTCAAGGTAATCATCACCTCGGCGACGATCGATCCGGGGGCCTTCGCGGCGCATTTCAACGACGCGCCGATCATCGAGGTTTCCGGGCGAACATATCCAGTCGAGGTGCGATACCGTCCGCTGATCGAGGACGGCTCGGACGCCGCCGAGGGCGAGGACGACGACGGGCCGGGAAACGCCGGTGACGCATTCGAGTCCCGGACCCGGGATCAGACAGAGGCGGTGCAGGACGCCGTCGACGAGCTACTGGCCGAGGCTCCCGGCGACATCCTGGTCTTTCTGAGCGGGGAGCAGGAGATCCGGGACACCGCCGATGCGCTCGCCGGGCATCTGGCCAGGCGGCGGAATGCATTGGCCAGGCCGGTCGACGTCATCCCGCTGTACGCCAGACTTTCCGCGGGGGAGCAGCACAGGGTCTTCCAGCAACACAGCACCCAGCGCATCGTGCTTGCCACGAACGTTGCCGAGACGTCGCTGACGGTGCCAGGCATCAAGTACGTCATCGACACCGGAACCGCCAGAATCTCCCGGTACTCTGCGCGGACGAAGGTTCAACGGCTTCCGATTGAACGCATCTCGCAGGCGTCGGCCAATCAGAGGTCCGGGCGTTGTGGACGGACAAGTCCGGGAATTTGCGTTCGGCTCTACAGCGAGGACGACTTCGACTCCCGGCCCGAATTCACCGATCCGGAAATCCTGCGTACCAACCTGGCCAGCGTGATTTTGCAGATGGCGTCGCTGGGCTTCGCCCGCACGGACGCCGACCTGACCAGGTTCCCGTTCCTGCAGCCGCCGGACGTGCGCAGCGTCCGCGACGGACGCACACTGCTCACCGAGCTCGGCGCGCTGCGCGTCGGCGATGACGGCGGATCGACACTCACCGAGATCGGCCGCTCGCTCGCCCAACTGCCGATCGATCCCCGGCTCGCCCGGATGGTCGTCGAGGCGGACAAGCGCGGTTGCGCGGCAGAGGTCTTCATCATTGCCGCAGGCTTGTCGATCCAGGACCCTCGGGAGCGCCCGGCCGAACACCGTGAGGCGGCCTCAACGAAGCACCGACGGTTCAGCCACGAACATTCGGATTTCCTCGCCTACCTCAATCTGTGGAACTACATGCAGGCCAAACAGCGCGAGCTGTCGTCCAGCCAGTTCCGGAAGATGTGCCGCAACGAGTTCCTCAACTTCATGCGCTTGCGCGAATGGCAGGATCTGGTGGCTCAGCTCCGGCAGATGGCCAAAGGCGTCGGGATTCAGGCAGCGCAAGTGCAGTGGGCCGGTGCCGGTAGCGAGGGGCCGGGTGCTGGGAGCGAGGCTGCAGACTCGGCGCCTCAGGACACAGACGCGCTGGCGGATCAGGTCCACCGTGCACTGCTCTCGGGCCTGCTGACCCAGATCGGAGTGAAGAACGGGGAGAAGAACGACTATCTCGGCACCCGCGGCGCGAAGTTCGCGGTATTCCCGGGATCAGGCCTGTTCAAGAAGCCGCCACGTCATCTGATGGCGGCCGAGTTGGTGGAAACCTCGAGGCTGTGGGCCCGGGTCAACGCACGCATCGATCCGGCGTGGATCGAGGAACTCGGCGGAGACCTGCTGAAACGCAACTACAGCGAACCGCACTGGGAGAAGAAGCGCGGCGCCGTCGTCGCCTTCGAGAAGGTCACCCTGCTTGGCGTCCCGATCGTCGCCTCCCGCAAGGTGAACTACGGCCGGGTCGACCCGGTGCTGTCCCGGGAACTTTTCATCCGGCATGCGCTCGTCGAGGGCGATTGGAGCACATCGCATAAGTTCTTCGCCGCGAATCGGCGGCTGATCGATGACGTAGCCGATCTCGAGTCCCGCGCTCGCCGTCGCGATCTCCTGGTCGATGACGAGAAGCTGTTCGAGTTCTACGATTCGAAAATCGGCGCCGAGGTGGTATCCGCCGCACACTTCGACGCGTGGTGGAAGAAAGCCCGGGCGAAGGATCCGCACCTGCTGGACTTCTCCGCCGCCATGTTGCTCGCCGGAGACGCCGACGAGATCAGCGATCAGGACTACCCGAGCAGCTGGCCGATGCCAGACGGTTCGGACGCGGCGCTTACCTACCAGTTCGAACCGGGTGCGGATGCCGACGGCGTCACGGTGCACCTGCCGGTCGATACCCTCAATCAGGTCGAGGAGGAGGTCTTCAGCTGGCAGATTCCCGGTCTGCGTGAAGACCTCGTCACCGCGCTTATCCGTTCGCTGCCCAAGCCGTTGCGTCGGAATTTCGTGCCAGCGCCCGATGTGGCCGGGAAGGTACTTGAAACCCTTGAGCCGTACGTCGGCGATATCCGGGTGGCACTCGCCGCCGAACTGGGGCGGCTGAGCGGAATACAACTCGAGGCGGAAGATTTCGACCTGTCAAAGGTGCCGGATCACTTGTTGCTGACCTTCCGGGTAGTCGATGACCGCAAGAAGAAGCTGCGCGAATCGAAAGACCTCGGCACCCTGCGCGCCGGCCTGGCCCCCGCGGTGCAGGTATCGATATCCCGGGCGGCGACCGGGCTGGAGAAAAGCGGGCTGACCAGCTGGGACTTCGGAGAACTGCCGGCAGAATTCGACAGTAACAGCCACGGCCGGCGGGTACGCGGATACCCGGCGCTGATGGACGACGGCACTTCCGTGTCGCTTCGGGTGCTGGATCGGAAGAGCTCGGCCGCCGCGGCAACCTGGGCCGGTGTTCGGCGCCTGGTACATCTCGGCGTGCCCAGCCCGGTTGGATATGTGCAGAAGCACCTCAGCAACCAGGAGAAGCTCACCTTTGCCCGCGACAGTGCCGGCGTTCGGACCTTGCTGGATGACTGTGCTGTCGCCGCGATTGATCGGTTGATGGTGGAGTTCGGCCTCGATCCGGAATCCGAGGCGCTACCGGTTCGCGAGGCGTCAGATTTTGAGGCGCTTCGGGTTTTCGTCGCCGACAGATATCTGGACGCGACCTTCGACGTGGTCCGGATCGTCGAACGAGTTCTCTCCGCCGCGGCACGGATTGACCGCGCGATCTCGAAAATCAACAGCTTGTCCCTTGTGTCCGGTCTTGCCGATCTGCGTGCCCAGGTCGATGGCCTGCTGCAGCCCGGCTTCGTGGCCGAGACAGGTTGGCAGCAATTGCAGCACCTGCCCCGGTATCTGACCGCGGCCGAACGACGGCTGGATAAGCTCACCGACAACGCGGCGCGTGACCGTCAGCTGATGGAACGGGTGCGCCTGCAGGCTGATGCCTTCGAGAAGGCGAAGGCGAAACTGAAGCCAGGTACGCCGCCGGGAGCGCGACTTCGGGGCGTGCGCTGGATGCTTGAGGAGCTGAGGGTGAGTTTCTTCGCCCAGGAGCTGGGCACTGTCTACCCGATCTCGGAAAAGAGGATCGCCAAGGCGCTGGCCGAGGCGCAGTAGAACCTAAGCAGTTGGCTCAGCTGCTTCTAGGGCAGCCAGAGTTCCGGATCGTCGCTGAGCGTCTTCACGATTTTGGTGTCGACGCCGAGCCAGTCGACCGAGAAAGCCGACGCCAGATCCAGCCAGCGCAGCTGGTCATGATCCTCAAGCGGTTGCGGCTGCTGGGCCGAGGTGAGAGACGCGGTCCAGATCCGGATCTCACCGACCCCGGGTAGCGGCCAGCCGAAGGGAATGCCGGCCTCGCGCGGCGAAGGGTTTACCTCCGTCCCAAGATCCACGGTAATGCCGAGCTCCTCGTCGAGTTCGCGGTGCAACGCCGCCAGGGCGCTCTCACCGGGCTCCACCTTGCCGCCGGGAAGTTCCCAGCCGCCACGATGCCTGCCTTTGCTGCGCCGGGCGGCAAGCAGCCGGCCATCGCGGAAAATCGCGGCACCGACAACCAGCACCCCGTCGCGCCTTCGGTCTGTGACCGTCATGCGTTCAGACCCAGCACGAACCAGGACAGCGGCACGAGGCCCGCCGCGACGACGCTGAGCGAAGCCCAGGTCCGAGGGGTGGCCTTCCGGGACGCCCGGCGATGGCGGTAAGCGAGTGCCCAGAACAGCACGGTCGCCGCCGACGTCAGCACCGGGCCGATAACCATCAGGGACAATAGCCACTGCTCGCCCGCCGTGATGTCCTGGATCAGTCCGGCCGTTGCGTAGATCCCCATCTCGAACGCGAATCGGACGGTCAGGAACAGCAGCGGAGTGGCCAGCACCGCCGAGATGATCAGCGGCAGGCGCCGCGGCCAGTCGGCGGTTCGCTTCTGCCGAGCCAGGGTGGGGTGCGCCGCGATCGGCAGGCGGCGTTTCTTCGTGGACATAATCGGCTAAGTCTAATCTGTTGGCGGTTGCCGTTTTCTCCCTGGACCGGACTCCCGCGTAGACTCGACGGGTGAATTCCAGCCCCGCCACCGTCTCGTCATCGACGACGCTTGCCGAAGCAAAACGCCGCCGAACCTTCGCGGTCATCTCCCACCCCGACGCGGGTAAATCCACCCTGACCGAGGCATTGGCGCTGCACGCCCGGGTTATCGGACAAGCCGGGGCCGTGCACGGCAAGGCCGGTCGCCGTGGCACCGTCTCGGACTGGATGAGCATGGAAAAGGAGCGCGGGATCTCGATCTCCTCCGCCGCGCTGCAATTCTCCTACCGGGACGCCGTGATCAACCTGCTCGATACGCCCGGACACGCTGACTTCTCAGAGGACACCTACCGGGTGCTCTCCGCGGTGGACGCCGCGGTAATGCTTGTGGACGCGGCGAAGGGGCTGGAAACCCAGACCATGAAGCTGTTCGAGGTTTGCCGGCACCGAAACATCCCGATCATCACAGTTATCAACAAGTGGGACCGTCCAGGTCAGGACGCTCTTGCGTTGATGGACGAGGTGCTGGGCCGCACCGGACTGACCCCGACCCCACTCGCGTGGCCGGTCGGCGAGGCCGGCGATTTCCGTGGCGTCCTTGACCGATCCGACGGAAGCTACATCCGGTTCACCCGCACGGACGGCGGCGCTACGATCGCAGGCGAGGAGCGGTTCACCGCGAGCCAGGCCGCAGAGCTGGAAGGGGAAGCCTGGCACACCGCCGAAGAGGAGTCCGGCCTACTGGAACTGGAAGGCCAGCAGCATGATCAGGACACCTTCCTGGCCGGAAAGAGCACCCCGGTGCTCTTCGGCTCCGCCGTGCTGAACTTCGGCGTGCACCAGCTGCTCGACGTGCTGGTGGACCTTGCGCCGTCAGCCGAGGCCCGGGTCGACGCGCACGGCGAGCCGCGACCAGTGGACGCGCCATTTTCCGGATTCGTCTTCAAGGTACAGGCCGGGATGGATACCGCACACCGGGATCGCTTGGCATTCGTGCGGGTGTGCTCGGGAGTTTTCGAGCGCGGCATGATCGTCACCCAGGCGGCATCGAAGAAGCCGTTCGCGACGAAGTACGCCCAGCAGGTCTTCGGCCGCGACCGGGAAATCATCGACACCGCCTATCCCGGCGACGTTGTCGGACTGGTCAACGCGGCTGCGCTTCGGGTCGGCGACTCACTGTACGAGGCCCAACCGGTCAGCTTTCCGCCAATTCCGACTTTTGCGCCCGAGCACTTCATGGTGATCCGAGCCAAGGATTCATCGAAGTACAAGCAGTTTCGCCGGGGGATTGAGCAACTGGACCATGAGGGAGTTGTCCAGGTGCTGCGCTCCGATCTTCGAGGCGACCAGGCACCGGTGCTGGCCGCGGTCGGACCGATGCAGTTCGAGGTTGCCGAAGATCGAATGAACAACGAGTTCAATGCCCCGGTCAAGCTCGAACGCCTCGCGTTCACGATCGCCCGCAGGACAACGCCTGACTGGATCCCGACGCTGGCACGGGAGCGCTCGGTGGAGGTGTTGTCCCGCACGGACGGTGATCTGCTTGCCCTGTTCAGCGACCGCTGGCGGCTGCAGGGGGTCGAGCGGGAGCATCCCGGGATCGTGCTCGAGCCGCTCGTGGTCTCCTAACAAGTCAACAACCGTTGACGCGCGACGGTCGTCAACATATATTGACTTCATGGCAGTGATACGAACATCGCTCGGGCCCGACGATGCCGGCAGTGGGTCCCCGCTTCGGGCGCTCGCCGAGATTTCCCGGGAGCAGGCGGCGCTGCGTGAGAAGGAACAC
Source organism: Saxibacter everestensis (assembly GCF_025787225.1). Lineage (NCBI taxonomy): Bacteria > Bacillati > Actinomycetota > Actinomycetes > Micrococcales > Brevibacteriaceae > Saxibacter > Saxibacter everestensis. The sequence continues at coordinate 2,398,247 of NZ_CP090958.1, read as the reverse complement.
TTCTACGTGCTGAACGCCCGGGCAGCCGGTTATAGCTGGCAGGCGATAGCCGCCGTGGTCGGGGTTTCCAAACAGGCGATGCACCGCAGATACCGGGACTACCGAGCGCAGGAGCAGCACAACTGATGCACGTGAGGCGGGTTTGAGATGACCGATGACTTCAGCAGGCGGGTCACCGTGCCGGATCTGATTGGCGAGCGGGTACGGGACGCTGAAGAAATGTGCCGGCTTTCGCGGCTCTCCCTTTACGCTGCCGACGAGGACGGCACGCCGACAGGTCAGGTGCAGTGGCCGGGTGAGTTCGTTGTCCGTTACCAGTCTCTGCAGCCCGGCAGCAAAGCACATCCGAACGACATCATCACCATCTATGCCAGCCCCGGCGGAGGTGGCGGTGCCGGTGACCGTGAGCCGAGGACGCCGCCACCGGATCCGCTGGTGGCCCAGCGAAATTATCCGTACCGGCAGGACGTTCCACCTGTGGTCCCGGAAGAGCAACACGAGAAGGTGGGCGCGGGCGATCTCGATCCCGTGTAACTCCTTCTCAGACTGCCCACATAGAATCCGGGGAAGACATGTTGTGCCGACGGTGCGCGATGCAGCGTCAGAAGAGCGCGCCGCACCGCCGGACAGCCTGCGTAAAGGAGAAATGCGAAAAACATGGGAACACACCCAATCCGTGTAGCCATTGCCGGCGTCGGAAACTGCGCGACCTCGCTCATCCAGGGCGTGCACTACTACCGGGATGCCGATCCCGAGGAGACTGTCCCCGGCCTGATGCACGTCGAGTTCGGCGACTATCACGTCAACGACCTCGAATTCGTCGCGGCATTCGACGTGGATGGCAAGAAGGTCGGACTCGACCTGTCGGAAGCCATCGGGGCGAGCGAGAACAACACGATCAAGATCGCGGATGTGCCCGCACTCGACGTCACTGTCCAGCGCGGTCCCACCCTGGACGGCCTGGGCAAGTACTACCGCGAAACCATCGAGGAGTCAGCCGCGGACCCTGTCGATGTCGTGCAGGTGCTGAAGGACAACAAGGTCGATGTGCTGGTCTGCTACCTTCCGGTCGGATCGCAGCTGGCTACCGAGTTCTACGCTCAGGCCGCGCTCGACGCCAAAGTGGCTTTCGTCAACGCACTGCCCGTGTTCATTGCCGGGACCAAGGAATGGGACGAGAAGTTCCGTGCCGCAGGTGTGCCTATCGTCGGCGATGACATCAAGAGCCAGATCGGCGCGACCATCACCCACCGGGTAATGGCGAAGCTGTTCGAGGATCGCGGCGTCATCCTTGACCGCACCTACCAGCTGAACGTCGGCGGCAACATGGACTTCAAGAACATGCTGGAGCGTGACCGGCTGGAATCCAAGAAGGTATCCAAGACTCAGGCCGTCACCTCGAACACCGACGCCAAGCTGGGGGAACGCGATGTGCACATCGGGCCTAGCGACTACGTGCAGTGGCTCGACGACCGGAAGTGGGCCTACGTGCGGCTGGAGGGCCGTAACTTCGGCGACGCTCCGGTCAGCCTGGAGTACAAGCTCGAGGTTTGGGACTCGCCGAACTCCGCCGGCGTGATCATCGATGCGGTCCGTGCCGCCAAGATCGGCCTCGACCGCGGTATCGGTGGCCCGCTGCTCTCGGCGTCGTCGTACTTCATGAAGTCCCCACCCGAGCAGCACAACGACGAGCTCGCGCACGAACTTGTCGAGCAGTTCATCCGGGGAGAAGTCGAGCGCTAGGCGCGGCGGCGAGCGAGCGGCACGACGAGCGGAGTCCCGGTTTCGGGGTCCGGAATCACCCGGGCGCGCAAGCCAAAGACATCCTCGATCAGTTCGGCCGTGACGATCTCGCCCGGGTTGCCCTCGGCGACGACGCTGCCATCCCGCATCGCGATCAGGTGGTCGGCGTAGCGGCAGGCGTGGTTGAGGTCGTGCAGCACCGCGACGAGCGTGCGGCCGGACTCCTCGTGCAGCTGGGCGCACAGGTCCAGCACCTCGATTTGGTGCGCGATGTCGAGGAACGTGGTCGGCTCATCGAGCAGTAGCACCGGGGTCTGCTGGGCTAGTGCCATCGCGAGCCATACCCGCTGGCGCTGGCCGCCGGAGAGCTCGTCGACCAGCCTTCCGGCAAGGTCGGTGACCTTGGTGTCCGACATGGCCCTGGCCACGGCGGCTTCGTCGGTGCGGGACCATTGGCGCATGAACCGCTGGTGTGGATGGCGCCCCCTTGCCACCAGGTCGGAGACCGAGATGCCGTCCGGCGCGGTGGACGACTGCGGCAGCACGCCGAGCCTTCGGGCCACCTCCTTAGACGGGAGCGAGCGGATCATTTCGCCGTCGAGGTACACGGCGCCCTGGCTGGGTTTGAGCAGTCGGGACAGTGCTCGTAACGCCGTCGACTTGCCGCATGCGTTCGGGCCGACGATCGCGGTGAATGACCGGTCAGGAATCGAGAGGCTCAGCCCCTCGGCGATCACTCGCTTGTCGTATGCCAGGGTCAGGTCCTGGCCATAGAGCCGTTCCGACGATGCCGGGCCGGCGGTGGTTACGTGCGACATGGTGCTCCTGACTTTTGAGGTGTTCACAACCGGTTCGACCTCCATTGCAGGACGAGCAGCGCGACGAGGTAGAGGCCGCCCACAGCGCCGGTGAGCACGCCGGTGGGCAGTGCGGTCTCGAAGAAATGCTGTGCGGCGAAGTCGCTGAACATCAACATCACCGCGCCGGTAAGCCCTGCGGTGAGCGGTGCCGGCCGGGTGCTCCTGCTGAGCAGCTTCGCCACCTGTGGCGCGGCCAGGGCGATGAAGGCGACCGGGCCGACTGCCGCGGTGCCGATCGAGGTGAGGGTGACGGCGACAAGAATCAGGATCGCCCGGGACATTTCGACGGAGACGCCGAGCGCCTTGGCGGCGTCGTCGCCCATCTCCATCAGGGTGAGCCGGGAGTTCATCAGCATCGCAACCGGTGCCAGCACGACGACGAAGGCACCGACTACCTGAACCTCGAGCCAGCCGCGGCCGTTAAGTGTCCCGGTTATCCAGGTGGCCGCCGCCTGCGCCGCTTCGACGTCGACCTTGACGATCAGATAGGAGTTCAGGGACAGCAGTACCGCGGAGACACCGATGCCGATCAGCACCAGCCGGTACCCCTGGACGCCACCCTTGTACGCGAGCAGGTATACAACGGCTGCAGTTCCCAGGCCGCCGACGAGAGCGCCGCCCGCAACCGCCAGCGATGAACCGCCGAAGAGCAGCAGCTGCAGCAGTGCGCCGGACGCGGCTCCGGTCGTGAAGCCGATAATGTCAGGGGAGCCGAGCGCGTTGCGGGAGATCGATTGGAAGATGCAGCCCGAAATGCCGAACGCTATGCCGACCAGGCCTGCGAGCAGCACCCGCGGCATCCTCCAGTCGAGCACGACGAGAGTGCTGGCACGGCTGCCTTCGCCCTGCAGGGTTATCAGCACCTTTTGCAGGCTGAGCTCGAAGTCGCCGATCATCAGGCCGATCAGGAAGAAGCCAAGGCAGGCCAGGAACAGTAGCGAGCCGACGGCGAGCGAGCGGCGCGACGGCCGCCAGGACAGCCGGTCGTTGAACAGCCTGACAACGAGGCCGCCCGTTCTGTGAGCGACAGCACGGCCTCCGTCGTCTGGGCTTCCCGTGCTTCCGGTGCTTTCGATATCCGAGTTGGTGACGTGGGTGGTCATAGTTGTGGCATCTTCCGGCGTCGGACCAGGGCGATGAATACCGGAGCTCCGATAAGCGCCGTCACGATCCCGACCTGCAGCTCACCCGGTGGGGCGACGACCCGGCCGATGACGTCGGCGACCAGCAGCAGGATGGCGCCGAAGACGGCGGAGAATGGCAGAACCCACTTGAGGTCCGGGCCGACCAGACTGCGCACGACGTGCGGAATGGTGAGGCCGATGAAACCGACCGGGCCGGCGGCGGCGGTTGCCGAGCCGCAGAGCAGGGTGAGTGCGACAACGGCACCGAGCCGGACCAGGCCGATATTGACCCCGAGTGCCTTACTGGTTTCATCTCCCAGGGCAATGGCGTTCAGCGGGCCGGCCATCAGCAGGGAAAGTGCGAGGCCGACGGCGAAGAACGGCAGCAGCGGGAGCAGGATGCCGAAATCGCGTCCCACCAGCGACCCGACATCCCAGAAGCGGAACTTGTCGAAGGCATCAGTATCCGTCAGGATGATTGCCCGGGTGAATGCCAGCAGGGCCGAAGAGATTGCGACACCTGCCAGCGCCAGCCGGACCGGTGTGGCACCGCCCTGGCCGATCGAACCGAGTAGGTAGACGGCGACAATGGCCAGTCCGGCACCGGCGAAGCCGAACCACACGTAGCCGCCGATATCGCTGATGCCAAGGAAGGCGATCGCGATCACGACTGCAATTGAGGCACCGGCATTGATGCCGAGGATGCCGGGGTCGGCCAGCGGGTTGCGGGTGATTGCCTGCATCAGGGTGCCGGCGACGGCGAGTGCGGTGCCGACCATGACGCCGGCCAGGGCCCTTGGCAGCCTGAGTGTGCGCACGATCACGGCGTCGTAGCTGCCGTCATCCTCGAAAAGCGCTTGCCAGACAGTCGCGGGGGAGAGTCCCTTGGAACCGATCAGGATGCTGAGCAGCACGACAACGATGAGGGCGAGCAGCGAGATGATCAGCCAAGTGGTACGGCTGGATGTGCCGCGAAGCAGGCCTGCCGATCGGCTTGGTCCGCTGGCGGCAAGCAAAGTTGCCGACGCACTCGGTTCAGCGTTCACTTCAGCCAGCCGTCCAGCTGGTCTGGCGGACTCGGGCATGAAGGGGGCAGCACTTTCTATCGATGACAGACGCGCTTTCTATGGTAAGCCTAACCGAACTAACGTCAAGCCGGGAGATAGCGATGTATAGATATTCGGTAGGTTTGGAAGTATGAGTTCCCCCGATCCAGTGAATCGTGCCTATCTGAATCATCTCGACGCCGACACTCGTCGGCTTGCCGCCGAGGCCGAGCCGCCGGGCTCGAAGTTCGCCGGCGCCGGGGAGGCGCTGATCTCGGCGGTTAACGCGGACATCGACGAACACGCCGAGGACCTCCGCCGGCTGGTGCAGTCGCTGCACCAGAACCCGGAAACCGCATTCGAAGAACACCGAAGCGCGGCCGAAATCGTGGCGTTGCTCAACTCATACGACGTACATGCCGAGCGCGGCGTGTATGGGCTGGAGACCGCGATCCGGGCTGAAGTCGGCTCCGGTGGTCCGGCCATCGCCATCCTGAGCGAATACGACGCGCTGCCCGAGGTCGGTCACGCCTGCGGCCACAATGTCATCGCGGCCACCGGCGTCGGCGCCTTCCTTTCCCTGGTCCGGCTGGCCCGATCGCGGCCGGACGCGCTTCCCGGCCGGGTTGTCTTCCTCGGTACGCCTGCCGAGGAAGGTAATTCCGGTAAGGAATATATGGCTGCGGCGGGTGCATTCGACGACGTCGACGCAGCGATCATGGTGCACCCCTATGGCTACGACGTCGCCGAGCAGGTGTGGCTCGGCCGCCGCCTGCTGAGGGTGACGTTTTCCGGGACGGCTGCCCACGCCTCGGCGCAGCCGTTCATGGGCCGGAACGCGCTCGACGCCGCGAGCCTGGCCTACCAGGCTGTCGGGGTGCTCCGCCAGCAGATTCTTCCGGTCGACCGGATCCACGCGATCATCACCGAAGGGGGCAGCCGGCCGAGCGTGATACCGGAATCGGCAATCATGGAATTTTACGTGCGCTCGAAGTACCCCGAGACGCTCAAAGCGCTCAGCGAGCGTCTGAACAAGATCGTGGAAGGCGCCGCGATGATGACCGGAACTGGGTGCACGATCGAGTGGGACGATAAGCCGCCATCGCTTCCGGTCCGCACAAATCGAGCGCTCGCCGGACGCTGGACCATCGCCCAGCAGTCACGCGGGCGTAGTCCATTGCCACTTGGCGTCGTCTCCGAAACGATTGCGGCCTCGACGGACTTCGGAAACGTGAGTTTCCGCATTCCCGGCATTCATCCGCTGATCAAGATCGCCGAGCCGGATGTCGCCCTGCATACCCGGGACTTCGCGGACGCCGCGGGAAGCCAGGCCGCCGAGCTGGGCGCCATCGATGGCGCAAGCGGACTGGCCTGCACGGCGCTCGACTATCTCTGTGACGAAGCGCTGCGCAACGCGGTGCATGAGGAGTTCGAGGCTTCCGGCGGCGCTATCGACGTGCCGCATTATTTCGACTGACCACTCTCTCTTATTGCAGTTCAGAAAGGCTTGATCCGATGTCGTCCACTGCACCCGGAACCGAAACGAAGCCGCGCAATCTTGGTGACAGAATGTTGAATGGCATCGAACGGATCGGCAACAAGCTGCCCGACCCTTTTATGCTCTTCCTGATCCTTTTCCTGGTCGTCGCCGTCGTTTCCACGGCAATGTCCTGGGCCGGGGTGACTGTTCGGATCCCGGGTAGCGATGAGATAACCACGGTCAAGGGCCTGTTCACCGCCGAGGGAATGACCTGGCTGACCGTCAACCTCGGCGAGAACTATCTCGGCTTCCCGCCGCTGGTCACGGTGCTGCCGATTCTGCTCGCCGTAGGGGTGGCGGAAAAGTCTGGCCTGCTCGCGGCAATCATCCGCAAGGTGTTCGGCTCGGCGCCGCGTTGGATGCTGCCCTATGCGGTCGGTGTCGTCGGCGTGCTCGGATCGATCATGGCCGATGCGGCGTTCGTGGTGATCCCGCCGCTGGCTGCCCTGGTATTCAAGGCAGCCGGGCGTCATCCGGTGGCCGGCCTGCTCGGCGGATTCGCGGCTGCCGGTGCCGGTTACTCGACATCGATGTTCGTGACCAGCCTCGACGCGCTGTTCGCCGGTATCACCACGGCGGTGACCGGAAGCCTGCCCAACCCCGGTTCGCCGGTCAACCCGGTATCGAACTACTTCTTCAACTTCGCCTCGTCGATCATCCTGATGCTGCTTGCCGGATTCATCATCGACAAGGTGCTCGAGCCGCGCCTCAATAGGCAGGGTGTCCCGACCGTCGAGGTCGAGGCTGACGAGGACGAGGGCGCCGTCAGAGAAGAAAAGCAGGCTGCGCTCTCCGCCGAGTTGTCGCCGGTCGAGAAGCGGGGAATCCTGTGGGCCGTCCTGGTTGGCTGCGTCCTTGCCGCCGTCATCGTGGTGGCAGTCGTGCTGCCTGACTCGCCATGGCGTAACGAGGAGGGTGGCTTCCTGCCGAAATCGCCACTGCTGAGTTCGATCGTCTTCATTGTCTTCGCGATGTTCGTGGTCCCCGGCCTGGTTTACGGCAAGGTCGTCGGAACCATCACCGGCCCGAAAGACGTGCCACGGCTGATGGGAATGGCGGTCAAGGACATGACGAGCTTCCTGGTGCTGGCATTCATCCTTGGCCAGTTCATCGCGCTGTTCAACTGGTCGGGTATCGGCCAATGGATCGCCGTGGCCGGCGCGACTGGCCTCGAATCGATTGGGCTGACCGGTTTCCCGGCCATCCTCGGCTTCATCCTCCTGGCCTCGCTGCTCAACCTGTTCATCATTTCGGGATCGGCGATGTGGACGCTGATGGCAGCCGTCTTCGTGCCGATGTTCGCCCTGATCGGTTTCGAGCCGGCATTCGTGCAGGGAGCCTTCCGGGTCGGCGACTCGGCAACCCAGGTCATCACGCCGCTGAACCCGTACATGATCGTGCTGCTGACCATGCTGCGCAAGTACGAGCCTGGCGCCGGCCTTGGCACGCTCATCGCCCGGATGCTGCCCTTCGTGGTGCCGTTCTGGATTGCCTGGGTCGTCGTGCTGTCGGTGTTCTACTTCGCCGACCTGCCGCTGGGACCGGGCAACGGGATCTTTCTGAGCCGATAGCGCCCTCCCGGGTCTACCGGCCCGGCAAGGCTGCGCTACAACGGTTTCGCAGTCGTTGAAATGACGGATCGGGTATCTGCGTGCAGGCTGTTGCTTAGATTGTTCGAGGTCAGCGGCGAGGAGACGTAGTTGTTGGAGTCGAAGCAGAGACCGCCCGGCCAGAGCCTGCGTGCCCGGATGACGCGGTTCGGGCTGCTCGGCCCGGCTTTCATCGCCGCGATTGCGTATGTGGACCCCGGCAACTTCGCCACCAACTTCGCCGCCGGCGCCCAGCACGGGTATCTGCTGTTGTGGGTTGTTGTCTGTGCCAATCTGATGGGCATGGTCGTGCAGTACCTGGCTGCCAAGCTCGGTACGGTCAGCGGGAAGAGCATGCCGGAACTGATCAGGGACAACTCGCCCCGCTGGCTGAGCAGAGGCCTGTGGCTGCAGGCCGAAGCGGTCGCGATAGCCACCGACCTCGCCGAGGTGATCGGCGGCGCGCTCGCTCTGCAGCTGCTGTTCGGCCTGCCGATCGTCGCAGGAGTGCTGCTGACCGGGACAGTGGGCCTGCTCGTGCTGGCGTTGTCCGATGACGGACGTCGCCGATTTGAATACACCATTCTCGGCATGCTGCTGATCATTCTGATCGGGCTCGGCTATGGCTTGTTCGCGGCAGGATTCGCACCGGCCGCGGCGGTACAGGGTCTGGTACCCCGCTTCGCCGACACGTCAAGCATCATGCTGGCGACCGGAATTCTCGGCGCGACGTTGATGCCCCACGTTGTCTATCTGCATTCCGGACTGCCGCAGAGCGAGCCGAGCCACGACATACCGGCAACGACCGCGCTCCGGCTGCGTCGCCACCGGGTGAATGTGATTGCGGCAATGTCCCTTGCGGGAGTGGTCAACGCGGGAATGCTGCTGATGGCTGCATCGCTCGGCACCAGGGGAGGCGCGTCCCAGGTGCTCGCTGCCGGCGACGACCTCGGCGCCATCCACGGCGTGATCGGCAGCCTGATCGGTCCGCTGGCCGCCGTCGCATTCGCTATCGCGTTGCTGGCATCGGGGCTCGCATCAACCAGTGTCGGCACCTACGCAGGCCAGATCATCATGCAGGGATTCATCCGCCGTCGGATCCCGCTGCTGTTCCGCCGCTGCCTCACCCTGATCCCGGCCATGGCCCTGTTGCTACTCGGCACCAGCCCGACGGACGCATTGATCTGGTCCCAGGTGGTGCTGTCGTTCGGCATCCCGTTCGCGATCATCCCGCTCGTCCTGCTGACCGCCCGCAGGAAGTTCATGGGATCGTTCGTCAACCGTCGGTTGCTGACCATCACTTCGGTCGTCATCGCGGCCGGCGTTCTCACCCTGAACACTCTGCTGATCAAAGAAACGTTTTGGCCATAATTTGTTCCGCGGCGGCAGCGGGAACATGGGTGCGGTATTCGCACGTTATAAGCTGTGAACAAGCGTGCGACGAGTCACGGCTTCCTGTTTGGCAGGGAGCATTGAAGTGACCACCGCCGTACCGATACACGATGGAGGATCCACCGATGGCTTCAAGAAACCCGGTTTTTGCCCGCAACAGGGCGCTGACGGCGCCTCGAGGCGTGCCGGGCAACTCCCAGGCCGGTGCCGGCTCGGGACCGATCATGTCCGAGGAACAGCTGCAGAACCTGTACAACCAGCCTGCTGCCGGCCCCGCGCAGACCGGACGGATGACGTACGACGACGTCATGATCAGGACTGCCGGACTCTTCGGCATTTTGTTGCTGGGTGGTGCGGTCGGCTGGTTCGTTCCGGCGCTCTTCCTGCCCAGCCTGCTGATCGGTGTTGTTCTTGGCTTCGTCAACATCTTCAAGCGCGAACCATCGCCGGCGCTGATCATCGCCTATGCCGCATTCCAGGGGATGTTCCTCGGTGGCTTTTCGATGTTCATGGAGCGGATGTACGAGGGCATCGTGATTCAGGCAGTGCTCGCAACGCTGAGTGTTTTCGGCGTGATGCTTGCGCTCTTCGCTTCCGGCAAGGTTCGGGTGACCAAGAAATTCACCCGGTTCTTCATGCTCGCGATCATCGGCTATGCCGCGTTCAGCCTGGTGAACCTGGTCTACATGATCGCCAGCCCCGGCGCCGGTATGTTCGGCATGCACAGCATGGAAATCACGCTGCCGATCGTCGGCACCTTCCCGCTTGGCGTTCTGATCGGTGCCTTCGCGATTCTGCTGGCGTCCTACGCCTTGGTGATGGATTTCGATGACATTCAGCGAGGCGTGCGAAACGGAATCGCCCGCAAGTACGCTTGGTCGTGTGCCTTCGGCCTGATGGTCACCCTGATCTGGCTGTACACCGAAATGCTTCGCCTGCTTGCCCTGCTGCGGGGCTCGTCCAACTAGCATCGACAGGCATTGACAAGGCGGGTCGCGGCATTTGCCGCGGCCCGCCTTGTCGTCCCGTGCCCAGGAGGTCCCGCCGAAGACACGCTTTATGCGTATTGTGGCAGTAGTGAGTGTCGAATCTGTGCCAAGGTGCTGCGGACCAGTCGGCGAAGGGGAAGCTCGATGCCCGGAAACGAAGTAGTCGAAGAAATCCTGCTGGAACAACGTCGGCTGCGCAACCGGATGATTTCATTCTCCGTCGCCCAGCTGGACCAGGGCGAACCATCACGCAGGACGCTGATCAGGAGTACGATCTCGCAAATCGCGGACCTCGCCGCGGCAGCCGAGCGGCAGCCGGAGCGCGAGATTCCCACGCTTGAGGACCGCGCGCTCGTCGACCAGCTGACGGTCGTCATCCAGGACAGCGTCGCGCACGCAGGTGAAGATGAGCTGAAACTCCTGCTCACCAGGCTCGTCGACCTGCGCCGCGCGCTGTAGCGTCTTAGAGCATTGCCCGGCGCAGGGTGTCGAGGCCGACTGAACCGATGTCGAGGGCCCGACGGTGGAAAGCCTTTGCGTCGAACTCGCTGCTCGCGGCTTCGCACGACTGCCGTGCTTCGTCGCGGATCTGCTCCCAGAGGCGCTGGCCGACCTTGTAGGACGGCGCCTGTCCCGGCCAGCCGAGGTACCGGTCTAGTTCGAACTTCAGGAAGCCGTCATCCATGCTGGCGTTCGACGTCAGGAACGGCCACGCCTTCTCGGCGTCCCAGGTGCCGCCGCCCAACTCGGCTGGGGCTGGCAGCCTCAGATGTACGCCGATATCGAGCACCACCCGAGCCGCACGCAGCCGCTGGCCGTCGAGCATGCCCATCCGGTCGGCGGGATTGTCCAGATAGCCGAGATCGGCCATCAGGCGTTCCGCGTAAAGTGCCCAGCCTTCGCCGTGCCCGGACACCCAGCAGGCCAGCCGGCGCCAGCGATTGAGCAGTTCGCGTCGGTAAACTGTCTGGCCGACCTGCAGGTGATGGCCGGGCACACCCTCGTGGTAAACAGTTGTGGTCTCGCGCCACGCATTGAAGGTCGTGACGCCCTCCGGCACTGACCACCACATCCTGCCGGGACGGGAGAAATCGTCGGTCGGGCCGGTGTAGTAGATGCCGCCGTCCTGCGTCGGTGCGATGCAGCACTCGATCTCGCGCACTGGATCGGGAATGTCGAAGTGGGTTCCGGCCAGCTCGGACACAGCCGTATCGGCGAGCTTCTGCATCCAGGTTCTCAGCGCCTCGGTGCCCTCCAATGTGGTGGACGGATCGGCGTCGAGGATTTCCATCGCTTCCCGGATGCCTGCACCCGGCTTGATCTGTCCCGCGACCTGCTGCTGCTCGGTGATGATCCGGTCGAGTTCCTGCCGACCCCATTCGTAGGTCTCCTCGAGGTCGACCTGGGCTCCGATGAAGTACTGCGACCACAGCGCGTATTCCTCTCGTCCCACGGCGTCGTCCTCACGGGCGACCGGGACGATCTCGGATTCCAGGAAGGACGCCAGTTCGCGGTAGGCAGTGGCGGCGCCATCGGCTGCCTCGCTTAGGTCGGCACGCAGGGAGGCTGGGAGTTCGCCACCTTCGGTGCTCGCCCGGTCGGCGAACCGGGTGAAAAAGCCGTCACCGGCGCCGATCTGGTTCGCCTGCTCAATGCCCTGGCGGACCTGGCGGATGGCGGCAACCCTGTCTTGCTGGCGTCCGGCCGTCAGCGACTCCATATAGCCGCGGATCGCCTGCGGCACTGTCCGCAGTCTGCCGGCGACGTTGTCCCAGTCGTCGACAGTCGATGTGGGAGTCAGGTCGAAGATCGCGCGAATTCCCTGCAGTGGCGATTCGATGACATTGAGTGTGCCCAGCGTGTAGCCCCGCTCATGCAGGTCGACCTTGAGCTGGAGGCGTTCATTCATCGCGTCGACTGTTACGACATCGACGTCGTCGACCGGCTGCTGCGCGGCAAGCTCTGCGAGGGTTTCCCGGGCTGCATCGGCGTCGGCTTGCAGACCGGCGGGGGAGAAGTCATCGAGCGCGCGGGGGTCTCCCGGCAGGCCGAGCTCGGTCGCGGTGATAGGCGACATCCGGGCGATCTTGTCGACGTAGCGTTCGGCTACGGCATCGATGGCGGTTGCGGGGCGATTCGTCTCTGAATTGGTCACGGAGTAAGACTTTACCCCTGTGTCAGACTCGACGTGCCTAGAGCCGCCAGCCCGATGCCCGCCAGGCTCCGGCGCCACGGTTCAAGGGCCGGCGAGCGAGGTCTGAGCGGCGGGTCCACACCGAAGCCGGTGAGGTAGCGCTCACCGACTCGGCGGTATCGACGTCCGACTCAGGTGCATTGCGCACCAGGGCGGACAACACCGCGGTTATGGCGGCCACTTCCTCACGGGTGGCATCGGCATTGACGACGAGCGCGCCTTTTGCCTCGTGCCGCGCCCGGCGTGCCGCCTCTTCCGGACTCACAGCGGAATGTTCCCGTGCTTCTTCGGCGGCATCGTGGCCCGCTTGTTGCGCAAGCTCCGCAACGAGCGAACGATCCTCTCGCGAGTCTCACTCGGCGCGATAACGGCGTCGATGTAGCCACGTTCGGCAGCGAGATACGGGTTGAGCAATGCCTCTTCGTATTCATCCACGAGGTCAGCACGCAGTGCCTCGACGTCCTCGCCGGCCTCCTGCGCCGCGGCAAGCCGCTTACGATAAACGATGTTGGCTGCGCCCTGGGCACCCATTACCGCGATCTGGCCGGTAGGCCAGGCCAAATTGATATCGGCGCCGAGCTGCTTCGAGCCCATTACGCAATAGGCGCCGCCGTAGGCCTTGCGGGTGATCAGCGTTATCAGCGGAACGGTCGCTTCGCCGTACGCGTAGATCAGCTTGGCGCCGCGGCGGATGATGCCGTTCCACTCCTGGTCGGTTCCGGGCAGGAATCCCGGAACGTCGACGAAGGTCAGAATCGGCACGTTGAATGCATCGCAGGTCCGAACGAACCGGGCAGCCTTTTCGGACGCATTGATGTCGAGGGTGCCTGCGAGCTGCATCGGCTGGTTGGCGATGATGCCAACGCTCTGGCCTTCGACGCGGCCGAAGCCGATCACAATGTTCGGCGCGAAGAGTTCCTGAACCTCGAGGAAATCGCCGTCATCGAGCACGGCGGCGAGAACGGCTTTGATGTCGTAGGGCTGATTGGCGGCATCCGGAACGAGGGTGTCCAGCGCCTCGTCCTCCGGGGTGCGGGCCAGGTCGGCGGCGGCCTCGAAAATCGGTGCATCGGCCATATTATTCTGCGGCAGGAACGAGAGCAGATCCTTGACGTACTCGAAAGCGTCGTCCTCGTCGCTGGCCAGGTAATGCGCGTTACCTGAAACGGCGTTGTGGGTATGGCCGCCGCCAAGCTCTTCGAAGCCGACGGACTCGCCGGTTACTGTCTTGATCACATCGGGACCGGTGATGAACATATGCGACGTCTTGTCCACCATCACGGTGAAGTCGGTGAGCGCCGGTGAGTAGACGGCACCCCCGGCAGACGGTCCCATCATCAACGAAATCTGTGGGATGACGCCGGACGCCTCGACGTTTCTGCGGAACAGCTCGGCAAAGAGCGCGATGGACGCAACGCCCTCCTGGATCCGTGCTCCGCCGGAGTCGTTGATGCCGATGATCGGGCAGCCCAGTTTCAGGGCGAGCTCCTGCACCTTGACGATCTTGGAGCCGAAAACCTCGCCAAGAGAACCGCCGAGCACGGTGAAGTCGTGTGCGAACACAGCAACCGGCCGGCCCTCGATGGTGCCGAGCCCGGTGACGACGCCGTCGCCGTCGAACCGGGTCTTGTCCAGGCCGAAGTTGGAGGAACGATGCCGGGCGAACTCGTCGAGTTCGTTGAACGACCCTTCGTCAAGCAACGCGGTCAGGCGTTCCCGCGCCGTGCGCTTGCCTCGCTTGTGCTGGTTTGCCTTGGCACGTTCGTTGCCGGCGTGCGCGGCCGTCCGCCGGCGATGGAACGCCGCCAACTTGCCTGCCGTCGTCTTGAGATCGGGCGTTTCGGTAACGTGCGCCTCAACGTCGGTAGGTGCGGCTTTTTCTCTGGCAACCAGATCCGTCACGAGTCCTCCTGTCGGCAAAAAAAGTCCGTTGTCGTAATTCAGACTAGGCACGGCCTCATCTGCACTGTGGGCATCGTGACGTGTCAGGGCCTGCGTGTTGTGGCTTAAGTCAAAACACTCACATAGGGTGATCTAGGTAACCTCGCCACCGCGTGCCCCGCCTTCACGAAAGCCAGCTTCTAAGAAATTGACCAGCCCGTACACCGATCTCAACCGACCTCCGCTGAACGCCGCAGTCTTGCGGCGGGCGCTCTGCGCGCCGCGCGGACCGATCTCCCGACTCGACATCGTTGAATCGACCGGTTCCACGAACGTCGACGCGGCCGACGGTCTGGCCGCAGAACCCGGCGCCTGGCCCGACCTTTCGGTCGTCGTTGCGGAGCATCAGAGCGCCGGGACCGGGCGGCGCGGCAGGCAATGGAGCAGCCCGGCCCGATCAGGTATCTACTCCTCGATCGTGCTGCGCCCGAATCTGGACGCCGTCAACCCGTGGCCGGCAGGCTCCTTCGGCTGGCTGCCACTGCTCGGGGGACTGGCGGCGTGTGAGGCGATTGCGGATGTCGGCGAGCTGGCCACGTCGGTCAAATGGCCCAATGACGTGCTGGTCGAGACCGCAGACGGCGACCGCAAGGTAGCAGGCGTCCTGGCCAGGGCGGTCCTGCTCGGGCAGGAACAAGCCGTCGTGCTGGGTGCCGGAATCAATGTCACGCTTAACCGGGAAGAACTGCCCCATCCGGCGGCCACATCGGTCCAGCTCGCCGGCGCGGTTGTCTACGACCGCGATTCTCTGCTGCGCGCATATCTGCGCAGGGTGGTGCACTGGTACTCGGCGCTGAAAGGGTCGGGCGGCGATGCCGAGGCCAGCGGATTGGCGGGAGCGGTTCGCGGCCGGACCTCGACGCTTGGCGCCGAGGTCCGGGTCGAGCTGCCCGGCGAGCGCAGCCTGACTGGCGCGGCCGCCCGGATCGATTCGCAAGCACGACTCGTCGTCCGGCATGGCTCCCAGGAAACGTCGGTTTCCGCCGGTGACGTTGTGCACGTCCGTCGCGCCGGCGCGGCGAGCCCGGCACCGGAAGAGGAAACGGCCGGCCGGGCACGGACAGAGGACGAGGAGTCGTGAGCGGCCACCAAGCGGAGCGTGAGCTGACTCAGCCCGAGCCGACCGAGCCCCCGACAACCGGGGATGACGCGGCGGAAGATGCCACTGCGGAGGATGCCACCGCGGACAATGTCGCCGGAGACGACACCGACCAGGATCGTCGGCTGATCAGCGACCTGCGGGCCGCCGCAGACAAGCTCGAACAGCGGCTTATCGGCGGTGAGCGCTCGCTCAGGCGCCGCGAAGTCGCAAGCAACGCCGGCGTCTCGCTGTTGTCAGCACGGAAGCTCTGGCGCGCTCTGGGCTTTCCGGACGTGGATGACGATGCCGTCGCATTCACGGATGCCGATTCCCGAGGGCTCGAACGAATGGCCGGCCTGGTGCGCAGCGGGGTGATCGATGAGCCAACCGCGATTTCGCTTACCAGGGCGATCGGACACACCATGGACCGCCTCGTGGTCTGGCAGGCCGAAACACTGGTCGAATATCTCGCCGGGGCACGCGATCTCGACGACGCCGAGGCCAGGAAGATCATGATCGCCGAGTTGGAAAAATTAGTCGACCCGCTCGAGGACATGCTGGTCTACGCCTGGCGGCGCGAGTTGGCTTCGGCGATCGGCCGGCTCAATGTCCGAGCCGAAGCCGGGCTGATGCGGGATGGACGCACGGACTGGTACGACGAAAGCATGCCGCTGGCACGTGCCGTCGGGTTCGCAGACCTGGTGTCCTACACCCGGTTATCCCAGCAGATGGAACCGCGACAACTGGCGCAGCTCGTGCAGCGCTTCCAGGCGCTGACCCACGACGTTATCGCGACCGGTAACGGCAGGGTGGTCAAAACGGTAGGCGATGAGGTGTTCTTCGCCGCAGAGAGTCCGGAAAGCGGCGCGGAGATCGCACTGAGCCTTGCCGAACGGATCGGAGCGGACCCGGACCTGCCGGACGCACGGGTATCGGTTGTCTGGGGCAGGGTGCTCTCGCGGCTCGGCGACATCTTCGGCTCGACGGTCAACCTTGCCGCTCGGCTTACTGCCATCGCCGAACCCGGCACAGTGCTGACCGATGCGAGCACGGCGGCCGCGCTACGGAATAACGATCGCTACATCCCGCTGCCACAGGCGAGTCACGTGCTGCAGGGTTTTGGCAGCATCAATACGGTTGTCCTCGCCAGGGGCAGGGGACAGGGCCTGGACATCGACTTCGACTAAGCAGGCTGGGAGGCGGCAGGTCAGAACAACGGATCGGGATCGATAATCACTGCTGGCTCGTCGTCGGTCGCGTTTGCCCGCGCGATGGCATTGATCTCTTCGTCCGAGGCATGCCGGTCGCTGTCGGCGGGATGCGCCGGCAGCCCGGCAGCCTCATCCACACCGGCTGAATCACCTGGGCCGCTCGTCAGGCTCGCCGGAGCGTCGCCGCCGCCTGGGTTGGTCGGCGCCGAACCGATTGCGTCAATCCTCTGGTCCAACGGCGTGCCGGAACCGTCCCTTCGTCCATACTCTTCGGGCAGGGAACGCGCAACGCCGTTTGCCGACGCAGCCGACGGCGATGGTCCGGCCCAGGCGATCGACAGTTCCGATTCGCCCTTGGAGAAGCGGTGCGCGCGAACGCCTCCGGTTGCCCGGCCCTTGGCCGGGAATTCCGCGAGCGGGGTGACCTTCGCGGAATGCACCGGGTCGCCATAGAAGCTGACACCCTGTGTGCCCGTGACGACAACTGCGTCCTCGATGTCTGAGACAGCGCCGAAGAAGGTCAGTTTTGCGTCCTTGCCGACTTTCATTCCAGCCACGCCTGAGGCAGCCCGGCCCTGAGGTCGCACCAGAGCCGCCGGGTAACGCAGCAACTGAGCCTCGGACGTGACGAAGACCAGTTCCTCCTCGCCGGTGGTCAGCGAGGCGACACCGACGACGCTGTCGCCCTTCTTCAGCGTGATGACATCCCAGCTCTCCTTGTTGGGATTGTCCTCCGCCGCGACGCGCTTCACCACTCCCTGCTGCGTTGCCAACGCGAAGCCTGGGCCAGTTTCGGAAATCGAGACCAGGCCGAGCACGGTTTCACCGGGGTTCATGGTGGCGAACTCCCGGATCGGGGCTCCGCCGGAGAGCGCCGGGCGGTGGGCAGAAGGCACCAATGTCGGCATGTCGACAACGGGCAGCTTCAGCAGGCGGCCCATTGTGGTGACGAGGCCGACCTCGCCCCTCGTCGTGGCCGGGACCTGCGACAGCAGGGCGTCGTGTTTGCTGCGTTTGCCCGAGCTGTCCAAGGCGGACCTGTCCACGCTGCGGGCCAGCAGACCGGTCGTTGACAGCAGGACCCAGCACGGCGAGTCCTCGATCTCAAGCGGCGTCGTTGTGGCCGTCTTGCCTCGGCCGTTCCTGCCGGTCTCTCCCGCGCGGGCTTCGAGCAGGGCGGTGCGCCGTGGAGTGGAAAATTCGGTCGCAGCGTCGGCAAGCTCATCCGAGACGACAGTACGCAGAAGGGCATTGTCGGCAAGGATTTCGCGCAGTCGCTCGATTTCCGCGTTCAGCTCGTCACGCTCACGTTCGAGCTCGATAGTGGAGAACCTGGTCAAGCGGCGCAACTGCAGGTCGAGGATGTAGGTTGCCTGGGCATCCGACAGGTCGAAAACGTCGATCAGCCGCTCCTTGGCGATCGACGAATCGTCGCTGCCACGGATCAGCTGGATGACCTCGTCGATGTCGACGATGGCGATCAGCAGGCCTTCCACAAGGTGCAGTCGGTTCTGGTGCTTCTCGAGCTGGAAGGCGGTGCGCCTGCGGACGACGTCGAGCCGGTGGTTGACGTAGACCTCGAGCAGCTCCCGCAGGCCGAGGGTGCGCGGCTGGCCTTCGACCAGGCAGACGTTATTGATCCCGAACGAGTCCTCCATCGGCGTCAGCTGATAGAGCTGTTCCAGCACGGCTTCCGGGTTGAAGCCGTTCTTGATCTCGATCACCAGCCGGAGTCCGTGGTGCCGGTCCGAGAAGTCATCGATACTTGAGACGCCCGGCAGCTTGTTCGCCTTGACCGCGGCTTTGACCTTCTCGATCACCTTTTCCGGACCGACCAGGTAGGGCAATTCGGTGACAACGATGCCCTTTTTCCGTGCCGTGACGTTTTCGACGGCTACCGTCGCACGGGTCTTGAACGTTCCGCGCCCGGTTTCGTAGGCTTCGCGGATGCCGGCCAGACCGATGATCCGTCCGCCGGATGGCAGGTCCGGTCCCGGGATGAACCGCATCAGGTCGGCGAGCGTGGCCTGCGGGTGCTTGATCAGGTGTCGGGCGGCGGCGATGACTTCGCCCAGGTTGTGCGGGGCCATATTCGTGGCCATACCGACAGCGATACCTGACGCGCCGTTCACCAGCAGGTTCGGGAACGCGGCCGGCAGCACCTCGGGTTGGCTCAGGGTGTTGTCGTAATTCGGCACGAAGTCGACGACGTTCTCACCGAGACCGCGAATCATCAGCAGCGCGGCCTTGGTCAGTCGCGCCTCGGTATAGCGTGGAGCGGCGGGTCCGTCATCGAGCGAACCGAAGTTTCCGTGTCCGTCGACCAGCGGCACTCGCATGATGAAGTCCTGCGACAGCCGAACAAGTGCGTCGTAAATGGCGGTGTCACCGTGCGGGTGCAGCTTTCCCATCACGTCACCGACGATCCGGGACGACTTCACGTGGCCGCGGTCGGGCCGAAGACCCATCTCACCCATTTGGTAGATGATCCGCCGCTGTACCGGCTTCATCCCGTCTCGGGCATCCGGAAGCGCGCGGGAATAGATGACCGAATAGGCGTACTCAAGGAACGAGTTTTCCATCTCTGACGAGACATCGATATCGATGATCTTCTCGTCGAAATCCTGAGGTAATGGATCTTGTGCCCGGCGGGCCATATAGCTGCTCCTTGAAATTCTTCATGTATGCGCGCCTACTATTTTGTCGCCGGCGCAGTCCCTAGGCCAGTTTTCGGCGCGGTGAGTCGTTTCGATCTGGGTTCGCCTGCAGCACAATCTCCGCACTCAGCGGATAAACACCGTCCAGGGCGGCTACCACCGGATTGAGCAGCAGCTCGGCCACCTCGGGCAACTGGTCGGCCAGCACACTGACCCGGGCAAGCAGGTCTTCCAGCGCACCGGTATGCGCCGGAGGCAGTCCGCGGTAGCCAAACAATCGGGGCGAGGCGCGCACCGACCGGATCAGGTCGGATATGTCAGAGTCGGTCAATGGCGAGATCCGATGCGCCACATCACCCAACAGCTCCGTCGCGTCACCGGCGAGGCTGAATGAAACCACCGGGCCGAAGAGCGGGTCCTCACCGGACCGGACCACGCAGGCGACACCGTTCGGCGCCATCGGCTGCACCTCGAGTGCGACCTGATCCGCCTCGACCAGCGGCGTCAACGTGCGCTGCATAGCCAGGTAGTCGTCAAGGAGTTCCGCGTCGTCATCGATATTCAGCCGGACCCCGCCCAGCTCGATCCGATGCCGGAGATTGTCGTCGACCGACTTGAGGGCGACAGGATAGCCAAGGAAGTTCGCGGCCTGCACCGCCTCGTCGATATTGGTGACGCGACGCGATGGCAGCGCTGTCAGGCCGTAGCAGTCCAGCAGCTCGTGTACCTGGTGGCTGTCCAGCCTCACCGGCTCCCCGGGCGCCGTGCCCGCGAGCCACTCGGTGACCAGGCGCCGGGCCCGCCGGGGCTGGAGACCTTCGGGGTTGACGTAATTCCCGTGATCCCGGGTGCGCCACTGGGCGTACCCGGTTGTCGCGGCCAGTGCCCAGACGGCGTCTTCCGGGCTGGGGTAGGCGGGAACGGTCAGCGTCCTGACCTCACCATCGCTGGTGGTTGTCGCCGACAGTTGTTCCGAGACGCCATGCACGCCGAGGAAACAGGCGACCGTCGTCTTGCCGGATCCTGCCGCGATCTCGGCCAGGGCGCTGGCGACATCCCGTTCGGAGGCACCGACGGAGGGCGTGAACGTGACGACCACTGAATCCAGGTCCGAGCGAAATATCTCTTCGAGCGCTTCCCGGAACTGGGCATCGCTCGCCTCGGGGTGCAGGGACACCGGCGTGGCGCCGACCCGCAGCCCTTTTGCCCGCAAGCCCTGTACAACAAGTGTGCCGAGCGCAGCAGAGTTTCCGATCACGCCGACCCGCGGACCCGAGGGCAGCGGCTGATTCGTCACCAGCTGAGCGACATCGAAGAGCCGGTGAATGCTGTCGGCCCTGATCACCCCGGCCTGTTTGAGCATCTCATCCAGGGCTCCGGCACCGGCTGGAGAGACGCGCACGGCGTGCCCAGGTGGGAGTTCCTGGCCGGTGATATCGGATTTCACCACGACGACCGGCTTGGAACGGGCCAGCCGGCGCGCGATCCGGGAGAACTTTCGCGGATTGCCGATCGACTCGAGGTAAAGCCCGACCGCACGGGTATTGTCGTCCTCTTCCCAGTACTGCATCAGGTCATTGCCGGACAGATCGGCGCGGTTTCCGGCGGAGACGAAACTGGACACGCCGAGACCCCGGCGGGCGGCCGAGGCCAGGACAGCGATGCCGAGCGCGCCGGACTGGCTGAAGAGCCCGAAGTTGCCAGCAGGCGGGAGGAACGGCGCCAGCGAGGCATTGAGCCGCACGTCGGGATCCGTGTTCAGCAGGCCGAACGAGTTGGGCCCGACGACTCGCATTCCGTTTGAACGGGCGGTTCGGACCACCCCCCGCTGCAGCGCGAGACCTGCTGGGCCGGTCTCGGCGAAGCCTGACGAAATGACTACGACGCCCTTGACGCCGTGTGCCGCGCAGCTGCGCACAACGTCCGTCACGGCATCGGCGGGTACCGCGATCACGGCTATATCCGCCGGGCCCGGCAGGTCCTGAAGGGTTCGGTATGCGGGGTGGCCGGCGACGTGTTCGGCCTCGGGATGCACCACATACACATCACCGCCGAATCCTGCCTCGGTCAGGTTGCGTAGCAGGAGATTGCCGGTGGAATCGCGTTTCCGGCTGGCGCCGATCACCACGACCGACTTCGGATGCAGCAATCCGAAGACGCTGAGTGCCTCCGCCCGGTGTTCGCGGGATTCCATCACCGCCCGAGAACGGTCGGTAGGGTCGACATCGAAGTGGACGTCGACGACACCGTCGTCGAAACGCCGGGTGACCTCGTAACCCGCCTCGGTGAACACCTTGAGCATTGCGGAGTTCTGCGGTAGCACCTCCGCACGGAACTGCCTGATGCCGCGCTCGCGGGCCGCCGCGGCCAGGTGCTCCAGCAGAACCGAACCAAGACCGCGGGACTGATGTGAATCGGCGATATTGAACGCGACCTCGGCCTGCTTTTCGTCGATCCGGTCATAACGACCGATGCCGACTATCTGCTCACCGATAGTGACGACGAAGGCGACGCGGTCACGGTGATCCACGTTGGTGAATCGCTCCAAATCGCGCTTCGGCAGTCTCGGCAACGGAGCGAAGAATCTCAGGTAGATCGATTCTTCGGACTGGGCGACATGAAAGTCCTGAACCGCGCTCGCGTCTTCGGGACGGATCGGCCGAAGGTGCGCAGTGCCGCCATCTCGGAGGACGACGTCGGCTTCCCAGTGCTCGGGATAGCCAACCGCTACAGTCATACGTTTACTCTAAGGGTTTCGGCATCTGGAACAATGGTCGCATGTCCCAGCCCTCAGCAACAGGTAAGCAGCCCGCGCAATCAGTGGTGCCGGAGGAAGTCCTCGAGGACCTGCAACGCGCCGGGTACTACCCGCAGCTCGCCGCGCATGTGTTCGGCGCGACGCTCTTTGGCGAGCCGGTCCGCTCCCACCTCGTGCACGTCGAAACCCACTTCGATCTCGAAGAGGTGCATCGGCACATCACCGTGCTGATGCTGACGCCGACCCGGCTGCTGCTCGGACACATCGATGACGATCCGGGCGGACCGGGCCAGGGTGCGTTTGCCCAGGCCACGACCGAAGACATTCCGCTGGCACGCATCCGCTCGGTGCTGATCGGTCATGTGTTCAACAATCCGGAGCAGTTCCGCCCGGGGCAGGACCCACGGGAGGTCACCGTCACGCTGTCGTGGGGTGGCGTTTCCCGGGTCGAGATGCGTCCCGAAGACTGTGCCGACCCGCAGTGCGATGCCGACCATGGTTACGCCGGGATCATCGGTGGCGAAGACCTTGCACTGCGGGTCAGTTCCCAGGCTGAGGGTGCGCAGGCAGTCTCGCGGACCCTTACCTTCGCCACCGAGCTGCGGCACGCTGCGCACATCGCACGAACGACGCAGCATTGATCCTCAACTGCCGCTCGCCGCTCCACTCATTGCACCAATGAACCGAAGGAACACCGACAGAGTGGATTCGAACCATCCCGGCAATTCAGTGCTCGCCCCGGATTACGCGGGCGGAAGCATTGCCGATGTAATCCCTGCGACGGCCGATGCGCTCGGTTACGGAAGTGCGATCGGTGCCGAGACCGTCGACAGGGCCGCCGCCGTCTTGCCGCTCGGCGAAGCCCGTTCCGCGGTTGTCGTGCTGGTCGACGGACTCGGTGCCGAGCAGCTCCGCTCGCGAGCGGCGCACGCGCCGTTCCTGCGTGGACTGTTGGGCGCGAGCCGGGAACTCTCCGCCGGTTTTCCGTCCACGACGGCGAATTCCTTGTCCTCACTCGGTACCGGGCAGCTTCCCGGCGGTCATGGTGTCGTCGGCTACCGGGTGCTCGATCCCGACCGCGACGTCATCCTCAATCAGCTGTCCTGGGATCAGGACACCGATCCCAAACTCTGGGTTCCCGATAGCACGTTGCTGGAGCGGCTCACCGAGGCCGGCCTCGACGTGGTCAGCCTCGGCGAGGCAAAGTTCGCCGAGCGCGGACTGAATCAGGCCTCGATGCGCGGCGGACGCTTCCGGCCGTCACGCCTGCTCGGCGAACGTGCCGGTCACGCCATCGAGGAATTGAAACGGCCCGGAAACCACCTCGTCTACCTGTACTGGGGTGCGCTTGACAAGGTCGGCCACCAGAAGGGAAGCGGCTCCTGGGCCTGGCTGGAAGAGCTGGAACGTATCGATGCCGAGCTGCGCCGGCTTGCCGAGCAGCTGCCCAGGGACACCCTGCTGGTGATAACCGCCGACCACGGCATGGTCGACGTCGCGCATGATGACCGGCTGGACCTCGCCGCGCATCCGGCCCTGCGCACCGGGGTGCGGCACGTCGGGGGCGAACCCCGGGCCGTCCACCTGTACACGGAGCCGGATGGGGGGCCGGGCCTGGCTGCGGATCTGGCAGACCGCTGGCTGGCCGAGATCGACGGCCGAGGCGCCGTTCTGACTCGCGAGCAGGCGATCTCGGCGGGGCTGTTCGGTGTCGTCGGCGCCCGGGCGAGGAGCCGGATCGGCGATGTCGTCGTGACGGCTGGTCCGGATTTCGCCGTCGTCGACACCGCCAATGACTCGGCCTCCGCGCTCGCGCTCCTCGGGCACCATGGCGGCCTCAGCACGACCGAGTTGCGGATTCCTTTGCTGACAGCGAGGTCGTAGCGCCCGTGCGGCGCCTTGCATCGCTGCAATTCCACCACTCACCCTCGAACCACGACAGGAATGGCGTATGGCACAACTGGTTTTTTTCACTGGAACGATGAACTGTGGAAAATCCACCCTGGCCCTGCAGATGGATTACAACCACTCCTCGGCGGGACGCCACGGCCTGATCTTCACCCGGGATGATCGGGCCGGCGATTCCGTGCTCTCGTCGCGGCTCGGCCTGACCACCACAGCGATCGAGGTGCGAGACGACACCGACTTCTGGGACGAGGTTGCCAACCGGCGAACCTACAGCAGTCCGGTGCACTACCTGATCGTCGACGAGGCACAGTTCTATTCAGCGATCCAGATCGAACAGCTGGCAGGCATCGTCGACGAGATGGGTATCGACGTCTTCGCGTTCGGCTTCACCACCGATTTCCGCTCCAGGCTGTTTGCCGGTGCGCAGCGGCTGATCGAGTTGGCGGACCGGGTGGAGGTGCTCCAGGTCGAGGCGCTGTGCTGGTGCGGGGCCCGGGCAACGCACAACGCCCGCACCGAGGGCGGCGTCATGGTCACCGAGGGCCGCCAGGTAGTGATCGGCGACATCGCAACGCCGGACGATGCCGCGGGAGACCCCGGTCTCAATCCGCCGCCGCCCGAGGTGGAGGTTGGTTATGAAACTCTGTGCCGGCGACATCACATGCGGCGGATGACGGCCGCCCGGGCAAAAGAACTGGCGCCGGAGGATCAGCTGCTGCCGATCGATACCCGCGTGCGCCCACCGTCGGCACCCCGCTGGCGGCGCTGATCTCGATGTTTCACCGGCCCGTGCTGGAACTCTGGAAGTTGAGTACGGTCGCCGTTCTAGTACCCATTGGCTTGCTAAGTCCGTGAGCTTCTAAAACGGTGGTGGATCGTCGGCTGGGACATGGCATTGCGGAACATTTTCCGTGCCCGGCGGTGGCAGGGCGGTGTCTACCGGGAACCGGTTGCCCTCGCGCTGCTGTGGAGCGGTCTCGCTACTCGGTGGGGGCGGCCCGCCAGGTGGCACTGCTAGTGGTTGTTCCTGGGCAGCCCCGGCTTCGAGGGCCTGGAGGATCCGGGTGGAAGTGCTGGCGGTGATGGGGTCGTCGTCTTCGTGCCGGTCGTAGTAGCGGCCGGAGGGCAGGTGCCAGCGGATGGTGACCGGGCCGTGGCGGGCTCCGATGGTTTCGGCGTGCAGAATGCCCAGGGTTTTGCCTTGATGGTGGTTTTTGCACCCCGGGCCCAAATTCCAGGCGTTGGTGGGTCCGCCACGATCGGGGTGGTCGTGGTCGAAGGGGACGACGTGGTCGATTTCTGCCCGGTCCGACGGTGTGGTGCAGCACGGCACGGTGCAGGTGGTGTGCCGGGCACGCAGATAGCGCAGCGTCTCGGTATCGGGCCGGTAGCTGTATTGCCGGGTGTTCAGGATCCGGCCGGTGATCGGGTCGGTCAGGATCCTGGTCCAGGTTGGTGCGTCGGCGGCGATTGCGGTGGCCATGGCCGGTGGGATCGGGCCGTAGCCGTCGAGGTGTCCGGGCAGATTTGCGAGACCGAGTAGGGTCAGGGCCGGTACGGTGACATTCACCCGGGTCTGCGCCGGCACCCGGGACCGCGCCCCCGTGACACCGTTGATGGTCCCGCTGCTGCCGTCGATGGTCGCCCTGCCGTCGGGGCCGAAGTCGACGCCGGTGAGCAGGTCGAACCGCCGTTGGGCTAGCGTCCGGCCGTCTGCACCGACGCACTCGCCTCCCCGAAAGCCAGATTCCGGATTCGCGCCCGACGCCGAGGCTATGCCGGAAGTGGCATCCAGACCGAAAGTCGAACCCGGACCGGCGGGCGAGGCGGATTGGGTGCGGGCGGCGGCGTCCAGCCGACGGTATGCGGTCAGCAGTGCGTCGGCAGGCCCGTAGACGGACAGGATGGCCGCGCCGTCCTCCACCGGGATGAACTGCACGCTGCGGTCTTGGCAGACCTGGGCGTGCCTCGCGGCGGCGTCCCGGGCGTCGGCTACCGCAACCGCTGTGCGGACCCGGCGGGTAAACGCCCGCCGGGACAGCCCGTTCGGCCAACTGGCGACCAGGTCGTCGAGTTCGAGCGCGGCGTGCGCGTCGAGGCTCCGGGTCTGGGTGATGAGGAATCCGAACCGGGCCCGGTCGATCGTCCCGGCCTTGACCAACGCCAGAGCCCTGGGGAAACACGCGCTGGCGAACATCGCGTCCAACAGCCTGGTCTTTCCCGTCCGGGAGGCCACATCCAGCGCGCAGGCGACCTCGTCGCCACTGAACCGGGGCAGGCCGCGAGACACGGCCTCCCGAAACGCCCGGAACGCGACAGTCCCGGTCTCCTCCTCCGCGGCGGGCTGGGTCTGAGCGGATACGGCGTGCTGCCTGACCGTCGAGGCGGCGGTTCGGCCGGCCTCGACTTCCGAGGTGCCCGACGCTGAGGAGTCTGGGTGAGCGGTGGCCCTTGAACCAGCGCCGGTCTCCAGGGCGTGATCCTTGGCCCGGTCGGCGAGTTCGTTCCGGCCGAATGCGGCCAGCGCCTCGGATGCGATCACCGAGGCGAAATCCTGCAACCGTTCGGCGTCCACGGCGACTTCCAGCAACTGCGCCGCGGACAGCCGGTCAAGATTCAGACCTGCCAGCGCGGCGTCCAGACCGGTACCGGCAACCACGGCGCTGCTGGGAATCACCGCGACATCCTGCACCCGCCGGCTGCCAGCCCCAGCGGCGGAATCAGCGGCAGCGGCACTGGCAGGAAAGGCCGTGCCGTCGCTACGGGGAACGTGGCGGCCATCCCGTTGTAGATCCGCGGCAGCACCCGGTAGGGCGATATCGCCCGCCCGGCCCGAGTGCTCCTGTGCATCTTCCATGCCTCTACTACAGCACCCAGCACTGACAGTCACTCCGTAGTTAGCCTGCCGTCGCGATCCGTCGGTGGTGGGATCGGTCCGCGGGGATTCCAGGGGTGCTGACAGCTCGTTGCGCGCCTACAATGGGCAGCCCAGAAGAACGTGCACTCGCCGAAGGCCATTGAACGAAGGGTAGGCACACGATGGAACTCGAGGATCTCCTGGAGGCGCTGGATGCCGGTCAGACCATCACGGGGGACTCGCCGCTGCATGAGGTCATGCATCGGGTCAGTCAAGAGGCCCTGCGCGTCACCGGCGAACTGAACGGCGGATATCGGGAGCCCGCGCGGGTGCGTGAGCTATTGGCTCGGCTGATTGGGAAGGCGGTTGACGAATCCGTCACGGTCTTCCCGCCGTTCTACGCCGACTTCGGGAAGAACATCACCCTAGGCAAGCGAATCTTCATCAACTCCGGCTGCAAGTTTCAAGACCAGGGCGGCGTTGTGATCGGCGACGGCAGCCTGATCGGGCACAACACGGTGATCGCCACGCTGAACCACGACCTTGCCCCGAGCCGCCGCGCGGACATGCACCCGGCCCCGGTCGTCATCGGCCGCAATGTGTGGATCGGATCGAACGCCACGATTCTGCCGGGCGTGACGATCGGTGACGACGCCGTCGTGGCAGCCGCGTCCGTCGTCACGAAGGACGTTCCGGAAAGGACCGTCGTGGTGGGCTCGCCCGCGCGAGTGGTCCGCTCACTTGCCGGCTGACACACCCGTTCTCTGAGCCCTCAGGCGCTCGAGTGCTCCCGTTCCGTGGATGGAATATCAGCCTTTGGCGGCCGGAAGAGAACGAGCCGGTACATCGCGTAGCGGAAGGCGGTGCCGAGGAACAGCCCTATCCCGTTGCCTGAAATATTGTCGGCGAGTTTCGAGGTGTACCCAAGACCGTAATGCGACACGAACAGGCAGGCGGCCGCAATCACCAGCCCGCCGGCGTTTATCAGCGCGAATGAGAAAAGCTCCCGAAGGACTGAGTTTCCCCGGCCCTCCCTGAATGTCCAGTACCGGCTGCCGAGCCAGGAGACGACGGTGGCGACCATGACAGAGATGACCTTTGCGCCGATCGGTTTGTCGTCGAGAATCGAAAACCGCAGGGCGTTGTAGACGCCGAGGTCTACCAGGAAGGCGATAGTTCCGACTGCGCCGAACTTGCTCAGGTGCGACACGAGGGCAAGCCAGCCTAGATCCGCCCACCTTCGTGATGCCATCTGGTTCCTTAGCGTGAGGCTTCCCCTGCGGGAAACGTGGTTCGTATCGGTCATTCGTCGCCCTACCCGTCGCCGGATGGGTGCGATGGCGGGTCGAGGCTGGCGATCTGTCCGCGCCATTGTTTCAGCTACTCCCACCGAGCCGCAAAACATCCGATACCCCTTGCGCGGGCATTGACGCGAGGAGGCAGGTAATCTTGCGTCGTGACTTTTCCTGTGGTTGGCGTTATCGGTGGGGGGCAGCTTGCGCGCATGATGGCGCCGGCAGCCGAGGCTCTTGGTGTTCGTCTGAAGGTGCTCGCGGAGAGCCCGGATGTCTGTGCGACTCAGGTGATACCGCAGGCCCAGGTTGGCGACTATCGGGACCTAGCCACGCTGCGCGAATTCGCCGCGGGCGTTGACGTGGTCACCTTCGATCACGAGCATGTGCCGACCGAGCACCTTCAGGCGCTCGAAGCCGACGGGGTCGTAGTGCATCCCGGGCCGCGCGCGCTGGTTCACGCGCAAGACAAGATCGTGATGCGGACGGCTGTCGACCGGCTCGGTCTGCCGAATCCTCGCTGGGCGCCGGTCGGCTCCGAGGCGGAGCTCGCCGAGTTCGGTGATGAGATCGGCTGGCCAGTCATCGTGAAAACGCCGCGCGGCGGGTACGACGGCAAGGGTGTGCGCGTTGTTCATTCTGCCGCGGAAGCAGCCGATTGGCTGGAATCCGCCGCCGGATCGCCACTGCTTGCCGAGGCATTCGTGCCATTCAACCGCGAACTTGCCGCCATGGTGGCTCGCAGCCCGATGGGGCAGGCGGCGGCCTGGCCGGTTGTTGCCACCAAGCAGGTGGATGGTGTGTGCCGTGAGGCTATCGCGCCGGCGCCGAATCTGCCCGACGAGCTGGCCGCGCGAATCAGCGGGGCGGCACTGAAGCTCGCCGGAGACCTGGACGTCACCGGCGTGATGGCAATGGAGGTCTTCGAGGTCGCCGACGAGAACGGCAAGGCGTCGTTCGTCATCAATGAGCTCGCAATGCGGCCGCACAACACCGGTCACTGGACCCAGGACGGGTCGGTCACCAGCCAGTTCGAGCAGCACCTGCGGGCCGTGCTCGACCTTCCGCTTGGCGAAACCGCCGCACGCGCCGACTATTCCGTGATGGTGAATGTTCTCGGCGGGGAGTACCCGGATCTCTACCATCCCTATCTGCACGTTATGGCCCACGACCCTGGTATCAAGGTTCATATGTATGGCAAAGAGGTGAAACCCGGCAGGAAGGTCGGGCACGTCACCGCCACCGGAACGAATCTGGATGACTTGCTGGAGCGTGCCAGGCACGCAGCCGACTATTTCACCGGCACCATCACCGAATGACTTACGTCAGATCGAAAGGGCGCGATGATGAGCGCAAGTAGGGCAGTGGTTGGCGTAGTCATGGGCTCGGACTCCGACTGGCCAACCATGCAGGCGGCAACCGAGGCGCTGACCGAATTCGGCGTTCCGTGGGAAGCCGACGTGGTCTCCGCTCATCGGATGCCGAGCGAAATGCTGGACTACGGTCGCGAGGCGAGCTCACGCGGCATCCGGGTAATCGTCGCCGGCGCCGGGGGAGCGGCTCACCTGCCCGGCATGCTGGCTGCCGTCACTCCACTGCCGGTTATCGGGGTGCCAGTTGCGCTGAAATACCTCGACGGGATGGACTCGCTGCTGTCGATCGTTCAGATGCCGGCCGGAGTTCCGGTGGCGACTGTATCCATTGGCGGTGCGAGGAATGCCGGTCTGCTTGCCGTCCGGATGCTGGCGGCCGGAGATACCGAAGCAGCGTTGGAGCTCCGCGGAAAGATCGTCGAATTCCAGGCCGGACTCAGCGAGGCTGCCAAGGCCAAGGGCGCCGCATTGCGATCCGGGCTCCGGTAGATCCGGGCTTTAGAACAAGCCCAGGCTGCGACGCTCGATCGAGGGACAGGTGTCCATCACGACATCGAGGCCGGCCGCCTTCGCGCGGGCTGCGGCGTCCTCATCGATCACATCGAGCTGCAACCACACCGCCTTCGCGCCAATCGCGATTGCCTGGTCGACGATGTCGCCGGCGGCTTGCGAATGGACGAAAACATCCACCACGTCGATCGGAGCGCCGATCGCGCCGAGCGAAGGGTAGCCGCGCTGGCCATGCACCTCATCCGCAGAAGGATGAACCGGAACGATGGTGTGGCCCAACTGCTGTAGCAGGGCCGAGACGTTCCAGGCGGCCCGTGCCTTGTTCTTCGACAACCCCACGACCGCCCACCGGCCGGGGCTGGTCAGTAGATTACGGATGACGGTTGCATCGTTGACGTGCGTCATGCTCATAGTCTGCCCTATCGTGCCGACGGTGCCGCATCCGGTTTCGGAGTAGCGTTTAGCCATGAGCGATGAGTCTTACGACGCAGGGCAGTCAAATAAGGCAATGCGATTCGGCATGTTCATTCCGCAAGGCTGGCGTCTCGACCTGGTCGGAATCGACCCGTCCGAGCACTGGAACACGATGTCGAAGGTTGCGCAGCACGCAGACGCACACGAAGAGTGGGAATCAGTCTGGGTCTACGACCACTTCCATACCGTTCCGGCCCCCACCGAAGAGGCCACACACGAGGCATATACAGTGCTGTCGGCTGTGGCGGCGACAACATCCCGGGTGCGCCTGGGCCAGATGTGCACCTGCGTTTCCTACCGGAATCCCGCGTACCTGGCGAAAGTCGCCGCAACGATCGACATCATCTCCGGCGGCCGAATGGAACTCGGCATTGGCGCCGGCTGGTACGAACATGAATGGAAAGCCTACGGATACGGCTTTCCCCGGGCCGGCGAGCGGCTGGCCCGGCTGGACGAAGGCGTGCAGATCATTCGACAGCTCTGGCGCGACGGCATCTCATCCTTTACCGGCAAGCACTATCAGACCAGCGGCGCGCTCTGCAGGCCGTTACCCCTCCAGGAGGGCGGCATTCCGGTCTGGGTTGCCGGCGGCGGCGAGAAGAAGACGCTACGGATCGCGGCGGAATACGGCAACTACACCAACTTCGACGGAACGCTGGACGGATTCAGGCGCAAGTCCGAGGTTCTGGCTCAGCACTGCGCCGATGTCGGGCGTGATCCAGCAGAGATCACCCGTTCGGCGAACTACATCGTGATCATCGGCCAGACGGATGCCGAAGTCGAACATAAGATCGAGCGGCTGAATGACCGGATCAAGCCGTTCCTTGGCCCGGACGATCAAGACCAGGTGAACAGATGGACGTCCAGCCGCACCGCGATCGGAACACCCGAGCAGATCGTGGAGAACCTCTCCGCGCTAAAGGCGGCCGGGCTGGGCTATGCCATCACGGTCTTCCCGGACGCGGCCTACGACCTGTCGAGCGTCGAACTGTTTCAGCGAGAGGTGATTCCCGCGTTGCAGTAGCCGGCATCAGCCGAGCAGGTCGGGCTATGTCCAGCACTAGCCGGCGCTGATTTCCCGCTTGAGGATCTTGCCGGTCGGACCTTTCGGCAGCTCATCGACGATCCTCACCTCACGCGGATACTTGTAGGCCGCGACCCGCTCCTTGGCGAACTCACGGATTTCCTCGCATAAACGCGCCCTGGCCTCGTCGTCGTCCGCGGCCGCCTCGGCTTTAAGTGCGATCACGGCCACGATCTCCTCGCCGTGTAAATCGTCGGAACGTCCAACGACCGCAGCCTCGGCAATCGCCGGATGCGTGTACAGCACTTCTTCGATCTCGCGCGGATACACGTTGTACCCGCCGCGCAGGATCATGTCCTTGGTCCGGTCGACGATGAAGAAGAATCCGTCCTGGTCAATCCTGGCCAGGTCGCCGGTGCGGAACCAGCCATCGGGAATCGCGGCGGCAGTTGCTTCCGGACGATTCCAGTAGCCCTTCATCACGGCATGGCCGCGGACAGCTATCTCGCCCACCTCGCCCTGGGGCACGTCGTTGCCGTCGGGATCCACCACGCGGAGTTCGACGCCTTCCACCGGAGTTCCGATCGACCCTGCCTTCTGACCGACATCGAGCTGGTTGAAGCAGACAACGGGCGAGGTTTCCGACAGTCCGTAGCCCTCGATCATTGTCACGGAGGGGAAGACCGCGCCGAACTCGCGCAACACCTCCACCGGAAGCGCCGAGCCGCCGGACACGGCCACCCGCCACTTCGACACATCCGTGCTCTCCCGGCTCGGCGTCCGCAGAATTGCCACGTACATGGTCGGCACCCCGAGAAACACGGAGACACCGTCCCGGACCACGATCTCAAGCGCCTTAACCGGATCGAACTTCGGCAGCAGGGTCAGGGTCGATTGCGCAACGATGGTCGCGTTCATGGCACATGTCTGACCGAAAACATGGAAAAGCGGAAGCCCGCCGAAAACCACATCGTCTTCGGTGATCCGCATCAGATTTACCGAAACTTCGGCGTTCCGGCGCATATTCAAATGCGTCAGACTGGCGCCCTTTGGCTGTCCGGTCGTCCCGGAGGTATAGAGGACAACGGCTGTATCGTCGTCGTCCTGCTCGGTGATCTCCGTAATCGGCGTGGCCTCGGAAACCCGCTGCATGAACTGGCCGGAATCAACCACCACTACTTCGATGCCGAGCTCTTCGGCGGCCTTTCCGGCTTCTTCCGCGAATGTCTCCCAGGCAAGCACGATCGATGCGCCGGAGTCTTTCAGATGATAAAGAATTTCGCGGGCCTTGAGCAGCGGATTCATCGGCACGACAATCCCGCCCAGGCGCAGAATTCCGTAGTAAAGCGCCGGAACGTGTGGGACATTGGGCGTAATAAGTGCCACCCGTTCTCCGGCCGAGATCTCCTTCGCCCGAAGGAAGCCGGCCACCTTCATGCTGAATCCGTTGAGTGCCGAGTAGGTCAAGGTGAGATCGTCAAGCTTGATCGCGATGTTGTCCGGACGCCGTTCGGCCGCCAGCTGCAGATTATTGGCCAGGTTTGCTGCCACAGTTGGCATCTGATCTCCTTCGATCGTGACTAAGAGGTATCTTCTACATCTAAGTTACTCGGTAGTAACATAAGCTACTAGTACCGGACCGAAAATCTCCAGACTAAGAGGACGCGCGCCATGACCAACCTGTTCGCAACTACCGATGAACACGAGGAGCTGCGGGCCGCGGTTCGAAACGTGGTTGAGGCAAAAGTAGCCCCGTTCGCCGCGGATGTCGACGAGAACTCGCGCTTCCCGCAGGAGGCGCTCGACGCGCTCGTGGCGACCGACTTCCACGCGCCGCACATCCCCGAGGAGTTCGGCGGCGTCGGGGCCGACGCGCTGGCCGTTTGCATCGTGATCGAAGAGATCGCGCGTGGATGCGCATCGTCATCGCTGATTCCGGCGGTGAACAAGCTGGGAAGCATGCCGGTTCAGCTGGCCGGTTCCCAGGAGCTGAAGGCCAAGTACTTCCCGGCGGTCGCTCGTGGCGAGGCGATGTTCTCCTACGGACTCTCCGAGCGCGAGGCAGGTTCTGATACCGCGGCGATGAAGACCAGAGCGCGCCGGGTTGGGGACGACTGGATTCTCAACGGCTCAAAAGCCTGGATCACCAACGCCGGTGTTTCGAAGTTCTACACTGTGATGGCCGTCACCGATCCGGACGGCGCCCGCGGCCGGAACGTTTCCGCCTTCGTCGTTGAGGCGGATGACGCGGGATTCAGTTTCGGCGAACCGGAACGCAAGCTCGGCATCAAGGGCAGCCCGACCCGTGAACTGTACTTCGACAATGTCCGGATTCCCGGCGACAGAATCATCGGCGCCGAAGGCGAGGGGTTGAAGATCGCGCTGCGCACCCTGGATCACACCCGGGTGACAATCGCCGCGCAGGCGGTCGGAATCGCGCAGGGTGCCCTCGATTACGCGGTGAACTACGTTCAGCAGCGCCAGCAGTTCGGAAAGGCGATCTCCGAATTCCAGGGCGTGCAGTTCATGCTAGCCGATATGGCGATGAAGCTGGAGACCGCGCGGCAGATGATGTACGTGGCGGCTGCTAAGAGCGAGCGGACCGACAAGGATCTGGGCTTCTTCGGTGCGGCGGCCAAATGTTATGCGTCGGATGCCGCAATGGAGATCACCACCGATGCCGTCCAGCTCCTCGGCGGTGCGGGCTACGTTAAGGACCATCCGGTCGAGCGGATGATGCGCGACGCCAAGATCACCCAGATCTATGAAGGCACGAATCAGATTCAACGTATGGTGATGGCGCGCCATCTGATGAAGTGAGCGCCGTCCTCGGCATTCCGGTCGGCCGAGACGGTACTCAATCGGCAGATGACACGCCGACATCCGGAAGAACTCAGTTTGCTTTGAGGTTCAGCGACGATACTTGAGTTTTGTGAGTACCACGTCCCGCCCGCCCAGACTTTTGACTGACCCGCTTCGGCATCCCGAGGCATCAGAACCCGCGGTCAAAGACCGCCGGGCGTGGCTGATTATTCTGCTGACTCTATTCCTGCCGGGTAGTGCGCAGGTGATAGCAGGGAAGAAGGGCCTGGGTCGGCTCGGGCTGCGGGTATTCATCGGCTTTTGGCTCGTGGTTCTGATTGCCGTCGTCCTGCTGCTGGTCAAGCGGGACTGGCTTTTTGCTGCGGTCACGTCCTCATGGCTACTCGCCGTCGCCGCTGTCGTCCTGATCGCGCTGGCCATTCTCTGGGCGGTGCTTTTCGTCGACGCGTTCCGGCTGATCAAGCCGCCCCAGCTTTCCAGGAGGATGCGGGCGGCCACCGCCGGGACAGTCGCCGTGCTGATGGTGCTTACCAGCGGAGGGCTGGTGTACGGAGCCAGTTTGGTGAACAGTCAACGCGGGCTGATCAGCAGCATCTTCGGCGGCGGAAGTATCGCGAAGCCGGCCGACGGTCGCTACAACGTGCTGCTGATGGGCGGTGACGCCGGAAAAGGCCGGGTGGGTAATCGGCCGGACAGTATTTCGTTGGTCAGCATCGATGCCAAGACCGGGCGGTCCGTAATCTTCAGCGTCCCTCGCAACCTGCAGAACATTCCCTTCTCGGAGTCCTCGCCGATGCGTGCCGCTTACCCCCAGGGCTACAGCTGCGGTGACGAATGTCTGATCAACACGCTGTACGGCAAGGGCGAAGAGCACAAGGGCGAATACCCGGGAGCAAAAGATCCCGGTGCCGAAGTGATGAAGGACGCGGTTTCCGGAGTCACCGGCCTGGAGGTCCAGTATTACGCCATGATCGACCTCAAGGGCTTCGAGGACCTGATCGATGCCATGGGCGGCCTGACCATCACATCCGGAAAGCGGGTGCCGATCAGCGGTCCCGTCATCCCGGGTACCGACCGGCACACCGCCCCGCTCGGCTGGATTGAACCTGGCAAGCAGAAGATGGATGGGCACCACGCGCTATGGTTTGCCCGATCGCGCGAAGGCGCCAGCGATTACGAACGCATGGTGCGCCAACGCTGCGTGCAGAAGGCAATGCTCAAGCAGCTCGATCCGGGCACCCTGCTGACCCGATTCCAGAAGATTGCCGGCGCCGCCCCGGAGGTTGTCTCCACCGACATCCCCGAGGGCCATCTAGGCGGATTCGTCGATCTAGCGATCAAGGCCAAGTCCGAGCCGATCGGCGAAGCTGCCTTCGTTCCGCCGTTGATCACGCCGTCCAGGCCCGACTACTCGAAGGTGCGGGCAAAAGTCGAGGAGAAGATAGCCGCCTCGGAGCAGACCAAGGACAAGAACGCCGCCGGGAGCTCTGGTGTATCCGCGGGCTCGTTCGGCGTTCCTGCGAGCCTGGCCTCCGCCGGCCCGGCTGCAGCCGGGCCGGTTGCAGCCTCGAACTCGAAGGATAGCGACGAGGAGTCCGAGGCAAGCATCTGCTCGGTGGGCTAGCCGGTTTCCGGCACGGACGGTCCGGCGCTAGGTGTAGCGGATCACCGGAGTCTTGCCTGAGGTCCAGGTGATCGTGCCGCCCTGGAATGTCTGCACGCACTTGGTGCTTGAGCTGCACACCTCATTGGTCGTCGGGTACCGCAGGCGCCCGTTCTCCCACCCGGTGCCGGCCCACGCCTTTTGGATCGCACCCTTGGTCAGGTGCGCGCCGGACGCCGAGGACCAGTGGATCTTGCCCTTCTGGAACGACTGGTAGCAGCCGGAATCCCGCAAGCCGCACTTTTCGTTCGAGGTCGGGTAACCCATCGGCCCGTCCTGCCAGCCCGACGCCTGCCAGGCCGACCGGATCCCACCCGTGGTTATCTGGGCGGCCGTGTTGGCCGAGTAGTGGATGCTGCCTCCCTGGAATGTCTGGTAGCAGCCGGAGTCCTTCAGCCCGCAGCCCTGGTCACCCTTCGGATAGCCCAGCTTCCCGTTCTCCCAGCCCTGAGCCTCCCAGGCGGCACGAATCTTGCCGCGGGTGGCGTGGGCATCGGTATTGGCCGAGTAGTGGATGCCGCCACCTTCAAATGTCTGGTAGCAGCCGGAATCCTTCAGCCCGCAGCCCTGGTCACCCTTTGGATAGCCGAGGAAGCCGTTCTCCCAGCCAAGTGCCTGCCACTCGGTCCGGATGGCGCCTCGGGTCGCATGTGCTCCGGACTTCGACGTCCAGTGGAT
The DNA here is from genome assembly GCF_025787225.1 of Saxibacter everestensis. Lineage (NCBI taxonomy): Bacteria > Bacillati > Actinomycetota > Actinomycetes > Micrococcales > Brevibacteriaceae > Saxibacter > Saxibacter everestensis. The sequence goes on along the minus strand of NZ_CP090958.1, from coordinate 2,361,520 downwards.
GCTGCCGCCCTTGAACTGTTGGTAACAGCCGGAGTTCTTCAGCCCGCACCGTTCCGGGCTGGTCGAGACGCCGAGCACGCCGGAGGCGCCGCCGAGTGCCCGGTAGACCGTGCCGATGGCCCCATGGACCGGGTAGGCGTCAGTTGAGCCGAACCAGCTGTTGTAGTAGCGCCAGAAGTTCCGGTTGCCGTAGGCGCTGCAGGAGTCACCAGTGCCGTTGAGATTGTTCAGGGCGGCCTGGTTGGGCTGGTAAGGAGTGTAGGTATAGAGCCCGGCGGTCGCCTGGTTCTGGATGTAGACGTTGCTGCCGCCGCAGTCCGTGTCGGGGTTGTACAAGATGTAGTTGCTACGTCCGGCCTGGTAGTTGTAGTTGCCGGGATTGGCCCGGTAGACCTTGTACTTCCAAGCAGCCATGTAGACCTGGTTGAAGAATCCGTAGTACTTGGAATCGCATGCCGCCGTATCGGGGCAACCGTATCCGGTCGCCTTTTGGTACTTCTCTGCCGTGGGCGCCGTGGAAGTGACGAGCCCTTGCTCCTTTTGCAGCAGCACGAGTAGCACCATCTGGCTGACGCCGCAGGCCTTGCCTACCCGGTAGATGATTGACGCGGATGTTTCGTTGGTCTGTCCGGTGTAGGCCTTGCAGTAGGCATCGGCCGCGCGGCTTCCCGAGGTTTGCCGATAGCTCTTCAGACAGGTGTAGCCGGAGGTGCAACTGGCCACCTTGCCGTTGAGGAATGTCTGAACCTCGGCCGCCGAGAGTGCGGCTGAGTCGTAGAAGAGCTCGTCGGTGATGATCTTGCCCGGCCGGAAGTCGCTGCCAGTCACAGCAGCGGCCGGCGCGGAGGTGGTCGCGGTAATGATGCCGTTGAAACCTGTGGCCGCGAGTGTCACGGCGCAGAGCAGCACAATGAGGCGTTTCGTAGCAGTGCGCATCAGGGGACCACCACCGTGGCAGGCGCTGACTCGCCGTAGTAGTCCGGTGACTCGTAGATCAGGATCGCTTTCCAGACCCCGCTGGCGAGTTTGTCGCGGGCGATGACGAAGTTCCCGCAGTCCGTCGTGGTCGCGCTGGCGCTTGCCTTCCGTTCAACGGTGACGGTGATGCCTTCGCGGCTGAGTCGCACGGTGCAGCTGCCGGAGGTTTCGAGCACGGAGCTCACGAAGCCGGATACCTCGACCCGGCCGTCGGCGGCATGCCAACCGGCGAAACTCACGATCGGTGTCACTCCCTGCTTGCCGCTTACGCCTGAGGACTCCGACGGGCTCGGTGCGGCGTCCTCTTCCTGCGGCGGTCCAGCGGGAGGCTCTTCGGTTTCCGGTGTGGCCGGCACCGTCGCCGAGGGTTCCGGGCCTGTGGATTCGGTCTCGTTCGGGGCCGGTTCGCTCGGAGTCGATCCGGATTCCGCGACTGAGGGTGATGCGGTGGATCCGGCTGCTACCTGCGCGGAGTTATCCCGGCCGCCGGACGAGCCGGACGTGAGTTGGAACACCGTAAAAACGGCGAACGCAATCAGCGCGAGAAGCACCGCCCCGACGACGAGCTTGCGCGGTCTGCGCAGCGATAAATGGCGTGTGTGCATTTGACAGTGGATCCGAATCTAATGTCTGGCGCCGCCAAGTCACCTGGATCGGCAATCTGGCAACTAGGGGAAGTCGACACCATCAGTCTCAGTCAAAAACCAGTCCGACACGCCGGAATTTGATAACGAATTGGACATATTGTGCAAATTTCAATCGGACCGTGACCATTTCGGGATAAAGTTCGAGCCGTTCAACCTTGTTCTTCCTCCACTTCCCTCATAGGTGAAACATGCGCTTTATCAGTTGTGCCCTTGCCCTTGCCCTCGGCTCGTTTGCGATAACCGTCCCCGCCTTCGCCACGGAACCTTCCGGGGTCTCCGCTGCGGCTGTCACGCCGGATATCGAGAATTACAGCCTGACCGCCGTAGCTGCCTCGGGACTGAAACTTCCCGGCGCCGACGACGCAAGTGACGGCTCGGCCGCCCAGGCTGGGGGAGCGGCGAAGGGTGCTTCGTTCTCGGGTTCCCTTGCGACCGGAACCTCGCCCTTGTCGAAGGATACTTCTGTGTCCGGATCGGATCAGGGCTCGAAGACTCCGGCGCCGAAGTCCGCGCCGTCGGAGACGACCGAGCCAAAGCAGCAGACGACCGAGCCAAAGCAGGAGTCGACCGAGCCAAAGCAGAAGTCCGCGCCGACGCCAGATGCGGAGCCCTCAGAAACGCCGTCCGAGGAGCAGGAGCCTGAGACCAAGGATGGCGCCGAGATCGCCGCTCTTACGCCAAGCATCTCGGTCGGGGGCGGGGCGCCGAACCTGGTCGGTGTGACCTGGTCCGGGTCCAGCAGTGCCGATATCGAGGTTCGCCAGCGCAGTGAGGACGGCACGTGGCTGGACTGGCAGCCACTCGAAGTGGAGAACGCCGCCGACGGCGCGGAGCGGGCTAACCAGCGCGCAGGAACCGAACCATTCGTCGTGACCAATGCCAGCGACATCCAGGTGCGAGCCCTGGGCAGCAGCGCGCCGGCACAGGCGAAGGTCGCCGTGATCGACCCGGGCACGTCATCGGCAGATGCGGCCAGCGTCTCACAGAACGCTCCCGCCGCACCGGCAAGTCTCGCCGACCCCGCGGCCGACCCTGCGGAGCAGGGAGCCGCCGATGCGGCCGTGGCCAGCGATGCGATGGCTGCCACTGCGGCCGCCAGTGAGGCCGTGCCAGCTGCCGCGGCGCCCGCCGCCGTGGCCAAGCCGGCCATCGGCAGTCGGAAGTCCTGGGGCGCCGATGAGGGAATCCGTCGTGGCTCACCCAGCTACGGCACGGTCAAGGCCGCCGTCGTGCACCACACCGCGGGATCCAGCAGCTACACGGCCGCACAGGTTCCGTCAATCATCCGCGGCGTCTATGCCTACCACGTGAAGAGCCGTGGCTGGAACGACATCGGCTACAACATCATCGCCGACAAGTACGGCCGGCTCTGGGAAGGACGCTACGGCGGCCTGGACAAGGCCGTCAGCGGGGCGCAGGTCGAAGGGTACAACTCCACTACGTTTGGCATCTCGACGCTGGGCACCTTCACCGGATCCGCGCCGCCTGCAGCCAGCATCACCGCGGTGAACAAGGCAATCGCGTGGAAGCTCTCCCTGGCCGGAGTGAAGGCCGGAGCGACAACGACGCTTAACGGCAAATCCCGACCTACCATCATCGGTCACCGCGACATCGGCCAGACCACCTGCCCCGGGGCGGCCTACTACAGCAAGCTGCCCGGAATGCGGACCGCGATCAAGTCGATCCAGGGCGGCTCAAGCAGCACGCCCGACGCAAGCACCTCGAAAATCGCCGCCAAGTACAAGAGCCTCGGCGGCACGAGTTCCTTCCTGGGCAGCGCGGCCGGCAAGCAATTCCCGGTTGCCGGTGGCTGGGGCCAGAAGTACCAGCACGGTTACATCTACTACTCAAGCGCTTACGGCGCTCACGAGGTTCACGGGCGGGTAGGCTCCAAGTTCGCCAGCGCGAAGGGCCCGGCAGGAATCCTGGGCTTCCCGAAGACCGACGAAACGTGCGGCCTGAAGGGTGGCGGCTGCTATCAGACCTTCCAAAAGGGCGGCATCCACTACACGTACAAAACCGGCGCCCGGATCACCACCGGAGCGGTCAGGACCAGCTGGCAGAACTCGGGCTGGGAAAATGGCGTGCTTGGCTACCCGAAAGGCGATCAGAAGTGCGGGCTGAAGAACTCCGGTTGCTACCAGACGTTTGAAAAGGGCAGTATCCACTGGACCGCCAAGACCGGCGCGCGGATCACCACCGGTGCCTTCCGCGACGCGTGGAGCTCCGCCGGCTGGGAAAATGGCACGCTCGGCTATCCGACCGGAAACCAGAAGTGTGGCCTGAAGGGCAATGGCTGCTACCAGTCGTTCCAGGGCGGCAGTATCCACTACACAGCGAAAACCGGCGCACGCATCACAACCGGTGTGATTCGGGCGGAATGGGAAGATGCCGGCTGGGAGAACGGCAAGCTGGGCTACCCGACCGCGAATATGCGCTGCGGGTTGAAGGACGCTGGCTGCCGGCAGACTTTCCAGTACGGCGCCATCCACTGGACCAAGAAGTTCGGTTCCCGGATTGAGCACGGCGCCATCAGCGCGAAATGGCTCAGGATGTCGCGGGAGAGTGGACGGCTCGGGTACCCGGTCAGGGACGAAGTCTGCGGCCTGAAGAGCAACGGTTGCTACCAGATGTTCGAACGAGGTTCGATCCATTGGACATCGAAGAGCAATGCGCACTTCACCAACGGCGCCATCCAGACCCGGTGGGCCGCGCAGGGATACGAGAACGGAAAGCTGGGCTATCCGACGAACGATGAGACCTGCGGTCTGAAAAACCGTGGTTGCTACCAGAAGTTCCAGGGCGGATCGGTGCACTGGTCGTCGAAGTCGAATGCCTGGATCACCCGTGGCGCGATTCAGGAGTACTGGGGCAAGCTGAAGTACGAGAACGGCCGGCTCGGCTATCCGGTCGGCAACGAATCGTGCAATGGGGCCAAGACGCAGTGCGAGCAGAAGTTCCAGGGCGGCACGCTGCTGTGGAAAAAGGGCAAGTCGGTCACCGAAAAAAAGGTGACGACCGACAGGGCAAGCCAGGTATTGGCGATAGCCAAGAGCTATCTCGGCACGAAGTACGTCTATGGCGGCAGCACGCCGTCAGGCTGGGACTGCTCGGGATACACCTCTTACGTTTATCGGAAGGTCGGCGTGAACCTGCCTCGCACCTCAGGAGCGCAGGCCAAGGCAGGCAGGGTGGTGTCGGCATCCGCCGCCAAGCCGGGCGACCTGGTATACCGACCGGGCCACATCGGTATCTACGCCGGGAAGGGCATGATGTACGACGCGGGTTCCACCCGGTCGAACACGGCGTACCGCTCGTTCTCCTGGATGGGAAACGTCACATTTATCAGAGTGCTCTAACCGCGCCGACGATCGGTTAGGCTCCCAGTTGAGCCGGCCACGGGGAAATGACGTCAGACGGAGAGAATCGCTTGCACCTGCTAGAGAACACGATCCGCAACTACGATTGGGGTGCAACGAGCGGCATCCCCGAGATCCTAGGCCGCGAGCCGGACGGGTCGCCGCAGGCTGAGCTCTGGATCGGCGCCCACCCCGGCGCTCCGTCGCACCTTCCCGAGCTGAATGCGACGCTGGACGTCTACATCGCACAGCACCCGGGGCAAACTCTCGGCTCGGCTGTTCGCGAGGAGTTCGGCGATCGGCTTCCATTCCTGATGAAGCTGCTGAGCGCGGGAACGGCATTGTCGATTCAGGCGCATCCCAGCGCAGAGCAGGCAGCGGATGGCTACGCGAGCGAGGAATTTGCCGGGGTGCCGCGCGATGCAGCCGGCCGCAACTTCAAGGATCCCTACCACAAGCCGGAAATGGTCTATGCGCTGACCGAGTTTCATGCGCTCTGCGGCTTCCGCCCGGTCGGTGAGACCTTGAGCACGCTGGAGCTTTTCAGCTCCGACGGCCCCGTCCTGCAGGAGCTGTGCGCGGCCCTGGCCGATGACGATGCCGCTGCCGCCATCGAGAGCTGCGTGCGGAGAATCCTGGAAGGCGGCGCCGACGTCGAGCGGCTGACTGCTGCCATCTCCGGCCAGGCTATCGAGCTGGTCGAGGCGGCCGATGACGATCTTCGTCCGTCGATTGCGACGGTGATTGAGCTTTCGAAGCAGTATCCGAACGACCCAGGCATCCTGCTTTCTCTCTTCATGAACCGGGTTGTGCTTCACCCGGGGCAGGCGTTGACGCTTCCGGCCGGGAACATTCACGCCTACCTGAGCGGACTTGCGGTCGAGGTGATGGCTGCATCGGATAACGTGCTGCGCGGTGGCCTTACGACCAAGAACATCGACATCCCGGAACTGCTCAGGGTCCTCGACTTTCATCCGTTTCCGGTCCGCCTGGAGCGCCAGTCTTCCATCGCCCACAGCACGGTGATCGCGCCGGCAGTGCGTGAGTTCCAGCTTCAGCGGATTGTGCTCACCGACGGACAGGCGCCGCTGGAGCACAACGGTCCCGCTGTCGGCCTCTGTATCGACGGTGACTTGACCCTGAGCTCCGGACAGGGAAAGCAGCTCAAGGTCGGCAAAGGCGTTTCATTCTTCGTCGGTGCAGAGGAAACCGATGTGCGGATCAGCGGGCACGGCACGCTGTTCATCACCACGGTCGGCCAGCGAGCAGGCGCCGGTAAGCAGCGTCCATCCGGTACGGCAGGCATGGCAGACGCGACAGACACGGCAAGGAAGTAAAAGCTATGAGTTGGTTGGTCACCGGCGGGGCCGGATACATCGGGGCGCATGTGGTCAAGGCCCTGCGCGAACAAGGCATGAATGCGGTCGTGATCGACTCGCTGTCCAGCGGGCACCGTGACTTCGTTCCGGACGATGTGCCGTTTGCAGAGGCGAGCATCCTGGATGTGGACGCGGTGCGCGACGTTCTGCGCGAGCACAACGTGTCCGGAGTCATTCACCTGGCCGGATTCAAGTACGCCGGAGTGTCGGTCGACAAGCCACTGCTGGCCTACCAACAGAACGTCACCGGAACGGCTGCCCTGCTGGAGGCGATGGCGGCAGAGGATGTCGGCAACATCGTGTTCTCGTCGTCCGCGGCCACGTACGGCACGCCCGATGTGGATATCGTCACCGAGCAGACCCCGGCCGCGCCGGAATCACCCTACGGCGAGAGCAAGCTGATCGGGGAGTGGCTAATCCGAGATCAGGCACGCGCAGTCGGCCTGCGGCACACCTCGCTGCGGTACTTCAACGTCGTCGGTTCCGGAGCCCCCGAACTCTTCGACAGCAGCCCGCACAACCTGTTTCCGCTGGTGCTAACCGCCCTGACCAGCGGCGGAACCCCGCGAATCAACGGCACGGACTACCCGACGCCGGATGGAACCTGCGTGCGTGACTACGTGCACGTCGCGGATCTCGCCACGTCTCATGTGGTCGCCGCCCGCAGGCTGCTGAACGGCGAGGAACTCGAGCCGGTGTACAACCTCGGCTCGGGCGACGGTGTCTCGGTGCGGGAAATCATGGCTGCTGTCGCCAGGGTTACCGGGATCGATTTCCAGCCGCTGGAAGCCGCCCGGCGCCCCGGGGACCCAGCCCGGATCGTGGCCTCCGGAAATCTCGCCGCCCGCGACCTGGACTGGAGGATGCGACACACCCTGGACGATATGGTTGCCAGCGCATGGCGGGCGCAGGAGCAGGCTGCGCAGTAGCTCGCTCAGGCGCTAAGTCAGCACAGGAATCTCGGAGAAGTCGCCGATGATGAGTTCCGGGCCGGTCTTCTCCTGAACCTCGTCGACCGAGACGCCCTGGGCGACCTCGACCAGAGTCAGGCCATCTTCATCCACATCGATCACGGCGATGTCGGTAATGATCCGATGAACCACTTTCTTGCCGGTGAGTGGAAGTGTGCACTCGGTGACGATCTTGTGGCTGCCGTCCTTGGCGACGTGTTCCATCAGCACTATCACCCGCTTGGCGCCGTGCACCAGGTCCATCGCGCCGCCCATGCCCTTGACCATCTTGCCCGGGATCATCCAGTTCGCGATGTCGCCAGCGCTGGACACCTGCATCGCCCCGAGGATGGCGGCATCGATCTTGCCGCCGCGGATCATGCCGAAGCTGGTCGCCGAGTCGAAGTATGAGGCTCCGGGCAGCATGGTGACGGTTTCCTTGCCCGCGTTGATCAGATCGGGATCCTCTGTGCCGCGGACCGGGTACGGCCCGACGCCGAGTAGTCCGTTCTCTGATTGCAGCACGAGTGTGGCATCGTCGCGGACATAGTTCGGTACCAGCGTTGGCAGGCCGATCCCGAGGTTGACGTATGAGCCGTCGCTGAGTTCGGCGGCCGCGCGGGCAGCCATCTGGTTTCGTGTCAACGCCATCGTTCAGCCCCCGGTTACTTCGTCTGATCCAGCAGGGGATTCCCGCACGGTAAGTTTCTCGATGCTCTTGGCCGCCGCCTGCTCGGGCGTGAGCTCGATCACGCGGTGCACGTAGACACCAGGCAGGTGCACATCGTGTGGATCGATCTCGCCAGGTTCCACCAGCTTCTCGACCTCGGCGATTGTGATCTTTCCCGCCATCGCGGCAACTGGGTTGAAGTTGCGGGCCGAAGCATGGAAGACGAGATTGCCGTGCCGGTCGCCGATCGCTGCCCGCACCAGGGCGAAGTCGGTGGCGATCGCTTCTTCGAGCACGTAGGTCATTTCCTCGCCAAAGGTCGAGAACACCCGGGTGTCTTTCGGCGGTGACGCGATCACGACCGAACCTTGCGCGTCGTACTTCCAGGGCAGGCCGCCCTCGGCAACCTGCGTTCCAGCGCCGGTTATGGTGTAGAAACCCGGGATGCCGGACCCGCCGGCCCGAAGCCGTTCTGCCAGCGTGCCTTGTGGCGTGAGCTCGACCTCCAACTCGCCGCTGAGGTACTGGCGGGCGAACTCCTTGTTCTCGCCGACGTACGAAGCGATGATCCGCCGGAGCCGGTGGGCACCCAGCAGCAGGCCGAGCCCGGCGCCGTCCACGCCCGCGTTGTTCGACACGGCTTCGAGGTCGCCGGCGCCCTGCTCAAGCAGTGCCTGGATCAGCACCGTGGGAATGCCGCACAGCCCGAATCCGCCGACAGCCAATGACGATCCGTCTGGAATATCAGCGACTGCCTCGGCAGCGCTTCTGACCACTTTGTCCATGGCTTAATCCTGCCATGCAGCCTGGCGCGGCATTCGCCTCGGGCGGTCCGGCCTGCAAGTTCCTCAGTCCGCGATGCGCTCCGCCGCCCTGATCGCGGCCAGTTCATCGGCGACGGTGCAGCTGGTGGCCACGATGGTCTCTCCGCATCCCAGGTCGGCGATCGCGCCGATCAGGAAGTCCGCCACCGGGGTGCCCGCCGCAACGAGGCGGCTCCGGGCGGGGGACTGGTCGCCGGTCTCCTCGGCCAGCTGCCGGTATGTCCTCGGCGCCGCTTCGCCGGCTGGAACGGTCGAGAGCGCGGCCGCCGCCGGATCGTCCGGGTGCAGCGGCGTGAACACATCCGGCTGGTTCCGCACCTCGGTGTTGTAATCCAGTGCAGCGCCGGGATCGCCGCCGAAGGTCATCGCCAGCCCCGGCAGTGCGACGGCGAGTACGGTTTCGGCCCTGTCCGCATACCGGACCGGGTCCGTTGTGAAGAGAACGTCGGCTCGGGGCAGCTCGCCGGGTTCTCCCTGGTCGGCTCGTGACGTCACGACCTCCGCTCCGACCGCCCAGGCGGCTAAGGCAAAGACCAGCGTCCGCCAATGCGTGCCGGTCGCCAGCATGACGCGATCGCCCGGCTGGACGTCCAGTTCGTCGGCGAGGAGGTTGGCGGTTTTAGCCACCCAGTTATCCAGCACCCGGCCGGAAAGCTCGATGCGTTCGGCTGATTCGCCGTACCAGACGATGCTTGGTGAGCTGCTTGCCCGAATCCGGGCGAGCAGACTATGCGGAAAACTCATGGTGGAGCCTCTCGATGATTGATCAGTGCTGTCGCCTGGTCGCGACGTGAACCTCGACGACGTCGACCCGCCCATCCGGCCGCCAACTTGTGTGCGGCCGGCCGGTCAGGCCCTCGGCCCAGAGCGCGGTCTCGAGCCGCTGGATCAGGGAACCAAGGGCAAGAGTTGCGACCATCAGCGGATGGGCGCCCGGTTCGCTGGCTTCGAGCCGGTGCAGGCCACCCTCGGACAGCGATATCCGGACGACGGCGCCGGCCGAGCGGGACCGGAGACTCCACGCGGCCAGACCGGGAAGCGGAGATGTGCCGGCGGTGGCCACCGCGATGGCGCGGTTGACCCTGGAAGGCACGTCGTCGTGGTCGGCGTCGGCAGGTGGCGGGTCGACCTCGCCGGTCCGCAGGCCAAGGCTGGACCGGATCGCCTCGACATGGCCGAATCGGAACCAGTCGGTCGCCTCCGTACGATTCAGCGATCCGGAGTCCTGGCCGCCGACGCCGCCCGAGACTACCCATCGTCCGAGTCCGCGAACCAGAGCCACCGGCAGGCCACGTGACTTCTCCTTGACCAGGTCCGCGGCCGAAGCAATCTCATCTGCGAGCGCCCGAACCGTTACCTTCAACTCGGAACCAAGCGCATCCTGCCTGCCGCGGAGATCGTCGAGCAGTACGACGCCTGAGGAGCCAAGGGCGAAGTCGGTAACCCCCTGGCGCCAGGGCCGCGAGGATGTGTCGGTAACGATCACGCCGAGGTCCACCCCGAAACGTTCATGCAACCCGTTGCGGATCGCCGCGGCCGAGCTATCCGCGTCATGCGGAAGCAGCAGGGCGTAGCCGGTCGGAACGTTGGACGTGTCGATGCCGGCGGCAGCCATCACCGGGCCTGCCGCGGACTCCACGATCTGGGTGATGCCCCCGGATGAGGATCGCTCGGCCACTACCCGATGGCTTTGTTCGGTGATCAGTCCTTCCCGGTCGGCCCTGGTGGCGATCGGAACGAATCGCCCCTCAGCCTTCGCGACGACCTTCGAGGCAACAGTGACGATATCACCGTCGCGCAGCTCGATTCCGGCCGCACGGATGGATCGGGAGATCACTATCGCGAGATTGTCGCCGGCCTGAATCTCCGGAATCTTCGGTACCGCAAACAGTGAGATCAGCAGCGCATCGTCGGTGCTCATCCCCGGCCCAACTCATCCGGCCCCGGCCATAACTGCTGCTTCGCTGGGACCTGGTTCGTCTTTACCGGGTGTGCCAGGATCCAGGACGCCAGCGCTGGAGGGTTTCGCTCGGCCGACCACTCGGCGACAAGCTCGTCGGCGGTGGCCTTGCCGGGGGAGTGCCAGGTCTTGTCTCCGGCCAGGCCGAGCACCAGTCCGCGGGTACCTCGCAATGCCTCCTTGACTCCGGGCAGTTGCAGTGCCGGGACTAGCGTCAGTTCCGGGTCGCCACGCTGGGAGAGGATCACGATATCCGACTTTCTGATCGCGTCCAGAACCCCGGGAGCTGTGGTGGCCGTGTCGAGCCCGGAAAATGCCAGTCGTTGCGGCTGCTGTTGTCTGCCGCCGCTCAGCCATTGCTGGACGTGCACGGCAACCGCTGGGCGCTCGGCGCCGTCGTCGGCCAGGACGACGTGGGTTTCGATCGGGTCGTCGCTCAACGGGAGCAGCGCGTACGGCGGGTTCCACCGGGCAGACAGCGCCTGTGTCACCTGGGAGAGCGAGTATCCCAGGCCGAGCAGCCTGGTACGAAGGATCAGCGTCGCCATCTCCCGGTCGGTCAGCTCGTACCAGAGCCCATCGACTCCGTAGCCGGTCAGCTCCCGGTGCACGGCGCCGGAATCGGTGGTTCGGACCGCGCTCGGCATCGCGTACATCAGGGCGTCCAGATCCGGGCAGGAACGGAGTCCGTGCACTGTCAGGTCGCTTGCTGTATTCGCAACGACTGTGACGCTGTGATCGGGCTCCGCATCGCGTAGCGCGAGTATCAGCTCGACGTCAGCAGACGTGGCCGCCAGAACGGTGATGTGCATAGTTAGATCTTGTCATTTTCTTGAGATTTTTTTCGCAACGCTGAAGCGGATGGGACGTACCTCTCAAAACACCACAGCTTGTGCTTCGAGGCTGGTGTCTACACAACCTGTGGGGACAGGTAGGGTCGCCTTATAGAACACGAGTTCGCTTCGTCTTGGCTAGGGGACTTCCCCCTGTAGTTCTCTATCAGTCCGGGGCTTGACTTAGGTGCAATGACACGCATGTAATTTCATTTATGTAAGACATCGAATCGTTTGATGTTGAGGACGATTTTCTTGGCGAAGGGGGAAGCATCGTGGGGTTTGCTGAGAAGCGGGCAGAAGAGCTCGCCGAACCACAAACCGGAGTAGGCTCTCGCCTCGCCGAAGACTGGTTTGTTGATCCAACCACACCTCGGCCGTCATTTACGCCGGATCCGCTGAGTGTCGACCCGGTCGGGCTGGAGCCGGTTAAGCAGCCGGTCACCGAGATCGCTCCGCTGTCACTGCTTTTCGGCGGTCCGGCAGAGGTCGGCAGGCTGGGCTGGCAGGATGAAGCGTTGTGCGCGCAGACCGATCCGGAGGCCTTCTTTCCGGAGAAGGGTGGATCGACCCGTGAGGCAAAGCGGGTGTGCACCACATGCGACGTGCGCTCGGAATGCCTGGAGTACGCGCTCGAGAATGACGAACGGTTTGGTATCTGGGGTGGGCTTTCCGAGCGTGAACGCCGCAAATTGAAGAAACGAGCTGTGTGAGTCTTCGTGTTACCGCCGTCGTAGTTTCCCACGACGGCGAGGCGTACCTTCCGCGGACGCTGGCAGCGCTTCGCGCGCAGAGTCGACCGCTCGACTTTACTGTCGGCGTCGACACCGGATCCCGGGACTCGAGCAGTGAACTCCTCGAGCAAAATGTCGACCAGGTGGTCGGTGTCCCGCGCACCACTGCTTTCGGCGCCGCGGTTGCCCGCGCCATCGAATCGTTGCCGCCGGTCGAGGATGCCGCCCGGGAATGGCTGTGGCTGATCCACGACGACTCGGCACCGGATGTCCACGCGCTCGAGCAGCTGCTGATAGCCGTCGACCTGGCGCCGTCGGTCGCTGTCGTCGGCTGCAAGCAGCTTGACTGGGACGATCCCAAGCTGCTCCGTGATGTCGGGCTGACCACGAGCCGGTGGGGCCGCCGGATGACGTTGCTATCGCCAGGCGAGGTCGACCAGGGACAGTACGACTCGCGTTCCGATGTGCTCGCGGTCAACAGCGCCGGCATGCTTATCCGGCGGGATGTGTGGGACGCGCTGGGCGGTCTGGACCACAACCTCCGGCTTTTCCACGACGACATCGACCTCTGCAAACGCGCGCGACTTGCAGGCCACCGGGTCGAGGTGGTGCCGAACGCCAGAATGTTCCACGCCGAGGCGGCGAGTAATGGCCTGCGTTCCGGCGGTGCCCTGGATCACTCGGTGATGCGGACCGAGCGCCGGAATATGATCTTCAGCCGGCTGGTGCACGCGCCGGCATTCCTGCTGCCATTCCATATCGTGATCAGCCTGCTCTCCGGTCTCGGCCTTGCCTTGTTCCGGATTGCCGCCAAAGAGCCGGGAAGCGCCGGCCGGGAGATCGGCGGCAGCATCGACGCCGTCATCCGACCGGGTCGATTGGCGACGTCGCGCAGACGTGCCCGCCGAACCCGCAGCGCCCCGCGATCGTCGCTTTCCGCCCTGTACGCCGAACCGAGAGACGTGTGGCGCACCATCCGGGAGAACATGGCGACCGCTCCGATAGCGCGGGACGCAGACCCGGATGCCAGCACGAGCCACCAGGAAACTTACGTGCACGATTCGTCCGCGACAGCGGGCGACACCTCTGGGGTGGTGGAGGAATTCTCCCCGCTCGATACCCTCGGCGCGCCGCGCCGGCGAATCTGGACGCATCCAGCCGTGCTCACAGTTTTCGCACTCGCGATCCTGGGTGTCCTCGCGCTGTTCCGGCTGATCGGCGAAGGACATGTCGTCGGCGGAGCACTCAAGGAAGCAACGCTGACTCTTGGGCAGCTGAACTGGTCGGCGGTCAGTAACTGGAACATCGCCGGCCTTGGCCACCCAGCGGCGGCGGACCCATTTCTGGCCGCGCTGGTTCCGCTGAGCCTGCTGGCTGGCGGCTCGCCGTCGGTTGCCGTCACCGCACTACTTGTCTGCGCGCTGCCACTGGCCGGACTCGGTGCCTGGGTCGCTGCCGGCTGCGTCACCGGCTCGCGCGGCGTCCGGTCCTGGACTGCCCTGGTCTGGGCTGCGATGCCGCCCCTGACATTGGCCATCAACGAGGGACGGCTGGGTGCGATCCTGGCACACGTCCTGCTTCCGTGGTGCGTTCTAGGCATGGTCCGGGCGATCGGTGCCGCGCGCGCCTGGCGCTACACCGGGCGTCCGGGAACCTCCGGGATTCCGTCATGGTCGGCCGCGGCCGCCGGAGGGCTTGCCCTGGCGGGCGTCAGTGCCGGAGCGCCCGCGCTGCTCCCTGCGATAGCCGTTCTTGTCGTGGTACTTGCAATCGCCGCCCCCAAAGGGCGCAAGAAAACAGTGCCGTGGCTGCTCATCCCGTCGCTTGCGCTATTCGGCCCGTATCTGGTCGAGCTGGTCAGGAACCCGCGTCTTATAGCTGCGGATCCCGGTGCGCTGCTCGCCTCGACACCTGCGCCGGCATGGCAGCAGGTGCTGCTGCAACCTGTTCAGGTAGCGCCCTGGCCCTGGTTGGACGCCCTGCTGGGCGGACTCGGCGAAATAGTTCCGATTGTGGTCTGGGCGCCGGTTGTCCTGGTTGCCATCCTTGCGCTGCTGCGCAGTGGCTCCGTCGCCCGCGGAATCAGACTCAGCTGGTTTGCTGTCCTGCTCGGCCTCGCAACCGCAATCGTCAGCGGACAGATCGCCGTTGGATCGACAGCCGATCAGCTCGTCGCCAGTTGGCCCGGGAGCGGCGTCAGCCTGCTTGGCGGAGGACTACTGGCCGCGAGTGTGGCCGGAAGCCTGAACCTCAGACGCAGACTGTCGGCCCCCCGAATCAGCCGCACGCTTCGGCCAGCGGTCGCGGTGCTGGCCGTGCTTGCGGTGCTTGGCCCATTGACGGCGATCGGCGTCTGGACCGGGCAGAACCTGACGCAGGCCGCGCCGGACTCGAAACTTACCAGGACCGCCGGCCTGGCGATCCCCGCAGTTGCCGGCGACCAGGGGCTCGGATCCGACCGAACCCGCACGCTGATGTTGAGCCACGTCGATGGTGAGCTGACCGGGCAGTTGCTTCGCGCGGACGGCCAGACGATCGCCTCGACCTCCGCGGTTGTCAATGCCCGCTCGGTGAGTGGAGCCCCGGGGCAGCAGAAGGCCGCCGGACTCGACGACGCCCAAGCCCAACTGGGCGCAGCGATCGCCGCCGTGACCGCGGGATCAGGGGGCGATCCTCGTCCGGTAATGTCCGGTCTCGGCATTGGATTCGTCGTACTCTCCGACGCGATGAGCGAGCCACGAGGGGTCAATGCGCCGCCGCGAGGAATTGAACCCGCCGAGAAGGTCGCCGCCGAGCAGGAGTTCGGGTCTCTGAACGACTCGATCTCGGCGGCAATCGACACCTGCGCCGGACTGACCAGAGTAGGAAATACCAGCGTTGGCCTGCTATGGCGGGTCGAGCCCGGCACGAGCGGAGACGATGCACAGGGTGCGGCGCCGGATCGTCCGGCCAGGGTCCGGATTCTGGACTCCGACGGCCGCCAGCTCGGCGTCGTCGCCAGCAAGGCGGTGACGGTCGACGCCCGGGTACCGGATGCCGAATCTCCGCGGACGATCGTGCTGGCCGAGCGGGCAGACGACGGCTGGCGCGCCTGGCTGAACGGTAAGGAACTTGCGGCCGGCTCCGACGGCTGGGCGCAGAGCTTCGAGTTGCCGGCGGATGGCGGCGATCTGGTTATCAAGCACTCGCCACGATTCGGCTGGCTCTGGCCGATCGGCCAGGGAATCGTCCTGTTGCTTGCGGTGCTGCTGGCCATCCCGCTGCCAGGTCGGCGCCGCGCTCCGGCCGGCGGCAGCGGAACCCGGATCCGATCGACGACTCCGGTCCCAGTAACGGCAGGAGGTGACGAGTCATGACCGATAGAAATGGCCCCGAACCAGCGCAGAAGTCAGGCAAAAAGTCAGCCGCGAACCGGCGCGAGATCAGAACCAGGCAGGCGAAACGCTCCAGGGTGCTCTCCAGGACCTTCTCGGTCGCCGGAGCAGTTGTGGCGGTCGGCGCCCTCGCTGCGGCCGGTAGCCTCTATCTGCCAGGGACCGACTCCGACGCTCGCGGCGCTGCCGCGGTGCCGGTACCGGCCGCCGACCTCATCACCGCGTGTGCCGGTCCTGCCGGCCTCAGCTCGGGCGATGCCGAGGGTACCGATACCGAGTTCGCCCCAGACGCCTCGGATTCCAGAAACTGGTTCGACGTGGTCTCCTCGCCGTTCGGCGCCGGCACGGATAGCGCAACAGCCGACTCCTCGCAGTTCACGGTCAACGCGCTCGGCACTGACCGGCTCGGCGAGACCCTGGCGACAGGTGACGCGGCCAGCCAGGCACGGGTCGTGGCCAACAGGAAGCTGACCGCGGGTTTGCGGGTTAACGGCACGGTGGCCGACGCCGTCCCCGCGCAGGTTGGCGCGGTACAGGGGTCTCTCGCGACCGAAGGCGACCTGCGCGGATTGGCAACGGAGCAGTGCGCGCGTGGCGGTTCCGACTTCTGGTTGGTTGGCGGTTCCACCGAGGTCGGCCGGTCCAGCAGGCTGATCGTTTCCAATCCGACCGAAACGGCCTCGACCGTGACTGTCGACGTTTATGGCGCCGAAGGCCGGGTCGAGGTGTCCGGCGCCGAGGATCTGCTAGTCGCTCCCGGGGCAGGACGGTCAGTTCTGCTGGAAGGATTGGCTCCGGACCAGGGCCAGTTGGCCGTGCACGTCAGTTCTCGTGGCGGCCTGGTCTCGGCCGCAATGCAGCACAGTGTGCTGCGTGGTCTGCAGCCAGGAGGCGTTGACTTCGTCGGCCCCAGCGCGCGCCCGGCGACAAGCCAGTACATTCCGGGAATCGCGCTTCGCACGAAGCCGTCGTCAGACCCGCAGTACCAGGATGCAGGTGCCGCCCTCAGGATCGGCGTTCCGGGTTCGGCCCCGGCCAGGGTCTCGCTGAAACTCTATGGCAGTGACGGAATCATCGACCTCGGTGAACGAAGCACCGCCGAAGTTTCCGGCGAGAGCGTTATCGACATTCCGTTGAGCAGTGTTCCGGATGGCGTTTACGGCGCGGAACTCAGCTCGGATGTGCCCATCGTCGCCTCCGCCCGAATCGCCCGGCAGGGCTCCGAGTCGGACCAGGCACCGGAAGGGGCAACTGATTTCGCCTGGATCGGGTCGACGCAGGCGCTAGCCGGGGAACAGCAGGCGGTACTGCCATCCGGTGTGGCCTCGACCGTCGACCTGACCGCGCTCGACGGTGAAGGATCGGTCGTCGTGCGCGGTGTCGGCTCCGACGGCGTGCTCGGCGACGCTCGAACTGTCGACGTGCCGGCAAGTACTACCGTGTCGCTCAATCCCGCTGAATTCGTGGCGCAGGGAAAGAAACCGGCCGCAGTTCTGTTAACCCCCGCTGAAGGGTCTGCCAGGGTGATTGGAGCGACGGTTGTCACGGCGGACAGCGATGGCGGCGAGCTGATCTCGGCGATGCCGGTGCCGGCCAGTCCGCCAGGCGGCAGCTCGGTCGACGTCCGGATTGCGAACTAGCTGCCTCCCGCGTACCCCGGGTCTATCTGTTCGGGTTCCATGCCCAGCAGGGCAGCGACCTGTTCGACCACGACGTCGTGCACCAATTCGGCAAGGTCGTCCGGGTCGGCAGCGCGGGTTTCGACCGGCCGGCGATAGACCACGATGTGCGGCGGCTGCCTGTCGTCGCCCGGATACAGCCGGCCGAGCGGAACCTGGCCGAACTCCCAGGGCGCCGGATCGACCGGCGGGACGGTCTCGACCGCGAACTGCAGGCCGGCCATCTGCTCGGCCCAGGTCCGCCGAAGGCGATGGGCGGCATCGAGTACCAGCTGATCGAACCGGTCTGCCCGGCTCCGTGCCGCAGGCACCGGCGGCCGCAACAAGGTTCCCCGGAGTCCGCGGCCGTGCCGCTCCCGCCGACGCTGTAGCTTGATCGGCGGAGTGTGCAGGGAACGAGTCCCCTTTGCACGGTCGTGACGAGCCATACCTGAACTCTAATCGACTTTGCGCCGCAGGTAGTGCGGTCGGCTGCGCGGTCCGCCGACGGTTAGCGCGCGCCGTGTTCGCCCGAGGCATGGACAACCGGTACGCTCGTGTCTTGTGGCTCATGTTCGTCAGTGTTCTCGTACCGCTTGCCGGGGCACGGCAGTCTCGACTTTGACGTACGTGTACGCCGATTCAACTGTCGTCCTCGGCCCGTTGGCAACCTACGCCGAGCCGCACTCGTACGACCTGTGCGGCGAACACGCGCAGCGCTTCACCGCACCCCGTAACTGGGACGTGCTCAGGCTTTCACCCGGTGAAACCCCGCCGCAACGCAGCAAGGACGACCTGTTGGCCATCGCCGACGCAGTTCGCGAGGCCGGCCGTCCGCAACCGGCTCCGGAAAGCTCCCGGCCGCACTCCGAGCCGGATAGCAGCACGGAGACCGGCAGACGCGGACATCTGCGAGTACTTCGCGACCGCGGTTCGGCCGCACCGGAAATCTAAGCGAAACAGCTACCAGCCCAGGAGAAGAATGTCGTCAGTGGATCTCAGCTCCGTTGTGAAGACCTACGACGTCAGAGGACTTGTTCCGCAACAACTCAACGCCCCCGTTGCCCGGGCCCTCGGCGCGGCCTTCGCAACTGTCGTCGTGATACCGAGCGGCAGGACCGGCATCGTGATCGGCCACGACATGCGCCCCTCATCTGAAGAACTGGTTGAAGCGTTCTCGGACGGCGTCACTCGCGCAGGCATCGACGTCAGCAATATCGGGCTGGCGTCGACCGACGAACTCTATTACGCCTCCGGTGCGCTGGACGTTCCAGGCGCAATGTTCACCGCAAGTCATAACCCGGCTCGCTACAACGGCATCAAGCTGTGCGGGCCGGCCGCCCGGGGCATCAGCCAGGACACCGGACTGGCCGAGATGTCCCGGCTCGCCGAGGAATACCTGTCGTCCGCCTCGCTGGATGCCGCACTGCCCAGCGCGGAAGTTTCGGGACGCTACCAGGAACGCGATCTGCTGGCCGACTACGCCGCCAAGCTGCGCGGCCTTGTCGACCTCTCCGGGATCCGGCCGCTGAAGATCGTGATCGATGCGGGCAACGGAATGTCCGGTCTGACGGTCCCTGCGGTGCTCGGAGCCGCCAATGACCTGGAACGGCTGCCGCTGGAGATCATCGAGCTGTTCTTCGAACTGGACGGAAACTTCCCCAATCACGAAGCGAACCCGCTCGAACCGGACAACCTGCGTGACCTGATTGCCGCGGTCAAACAACACGACGCCGATCTCGGGCTTGCCTTCGACGGCGATGCGGACCGCTGCTTCGCCGTCGACGAACGTGGCGTGCCGGTGAGTCCGAGCGCGGTGACCGCCCTGGTGGCCGAGCGGGAGATCGCCCGGGCACGCGCGCTCGGCGAGGAGCGGCCAGTGGTCCTGCATAACCTGATCACCTCGCAGTGTGTTCCGGAGACAATTGCGCGCGCCGGCGGTCGCGCGATCCGTACCCGGGTCGGCCATTCGCTGATCAAAACCGAAATGGCACGAACCAGCGCCGTCTTTGCCGGAGAGCACTCCGCGCACTACTACTTTCGTGATTTCTTCGGCGCCGACACCGGCATGCTCGCCGCATTGCACCTGCTCTCGGCGCTGGGACACACAACTGGAACCTTGTCAGAACTGGTTGCCGAATACAGTCAGTACGTCGCAAGCGGTGAGATCAACTCGACGGTGCAGGATGCACAGGTCGTGCTCGAGGCGGTGCGCCAGGCTGCCCGGTCGGGGGAGTTCGGGACTGCCGAGATCGACGAGCTGGACGGGCTGACCGTTTCCTATCCCGCCGACGGCTGGTGGTTCAACCTCAGGCCGTCGAATACCGAGCCGTTACTCCGGTTAAACTGCGAGGCACAGGACATCGGTTCGATGTCATCGATCCGGGACCGGGTGCTCGCCATCATCGCCGATACCGGTTCGCGCCCTTAAAAATTACCCGAAGTCACAACGAAGGAGAATGTCAGCGAAGTGGCCACCGAAGGCGGAACAAAAGCGATAGTCGCGGCGCTGTGCGCCAACCTGGGTATCGCCATCACGAAATTCATTTCATTCCTGCTCACGTCATCGTCGTCCATGTTGGCAGAGTCCATCCACTCGGTTGCCGACTCCGGTAACCAGATTTTGCTGCTTATCGGTGGAAAGCGCGCCAAGCGCAGCGCAACGCCGCAGCATCCTTTCGGGTACGGCCGGGAACGTTACGTCTACGCTTTCATCGTCTCGATAGTGCTGTTCAGCGTCGGCGGACTCTTCGCCCTGTACGAGGCCTGGCAGAAGTTTCAGCATCCGCATGGCATCGAAGGCTTCTGGTGGTGGCTGCCGGTCGTCGTCCTGATCGTGGCGATCGGCCTGGAAAGCTACTCGTTCAGCGTGGCGATCAAGGAATCAAACCGCGTGCGCGGCAAGCGCTCGTGGACAGAGTTCATCAAGTCGGCGAAGGCTCCGGAGCTTCCGGTCATCCTGCTTGAGGACTTTGCCGCGCTCGCCGGACTGGTGCTGGCGTTGTTCGGCGTGAGTCTGACGCTGCTTACCGGTGACGGGCGCTGGGACGCGACGGGAACCGGCCTGATCGGACTGTTGCTGGTCGCCGTCGCCGTCGTGCTCGCCATCGAGATGAAGTCATTGCTGCTGGGTGAGGGCGGGACGCCGGAGCACGTGGCCGCCATCGAGCGCGCCATCCCCGGCGACGGCGTGATGAGCATCGTGCACATGAAGACGCTTCACCTCGGTCCGGAAGAACTTCTGGTCGCCGCGAAGATCGCGATCGACTCCACCGACTCCGGGCGCGATATCGCCGCCGCGATCGACGCGGCCGAGCGCAGGATCAGGGAAGCCGTACCCATCGCTCGGGTGATCTACCTCGAGCCGGACATTAGGATAAGTGCACTGCGATGATCGACCACAAGATTGCCGATATCTCCCTCGCCGAGGCGGGACGCCATCAGATCAGGCTTGCCGAACACGAGATGCCGGGCCTGATGGCGCTGCGTGAGGAATACGCCGCCGCGCAGCCGCTGGCCGGCGCACGGATCGCCGGATCCCTGCACATGACCGTGCAGACCGCGGTTCTGATTGAAACCCTGGTCGCGCTCGGCGCGGACGTACGGTGGGCGTCGTGCAATATCTTCTCAACCCAGGACGAGGCCGCGGCCGCCGTCGTGGTGGGCGTTGGCACTGTCGATGCCCCGGCCGGCGTTCCGGTTTTCGCCTGGAAGGGCGAAACGCTGGCGGAATACTGGTGGGCGGCGGACCAGATCTTCCGCTGGGACGGCCACGACGGGCCGAACATGATCCTCGACGATGGCGGCGACGCAACCATGCTCGTACACAAGGGCCGGGAGTTCGAGCGGGCCGGCGCGGTTCCGGTTGGCACGGAAACCGACCCAGCCGAGTACCGGATCCTGCTTGAACTGCTCCGGAAGTCTCTGGCCGAGGACCCGGAACGCTTCACCAGGATGTCGGAAGGCATCCAGGGTGTCAGCGAGGAAACCACAACCGGGGTGAACCGGCTGTACCAGCTGGCGAGTGGCAACGAACTGTTGTTCCCGGCGATCAACGTCAACGACTCGGTCACCAAGTCCAAGTTCGATAACCGCTACGGCATCCGGCATTCGCTTCCCGACGGCCTCAACCGGGCGACCGACGTTCTGATCGGCGGCAAAGTCGCGTTCATCGTAGGCTACGGCGACGTCGGGAAGGGGGCGGCCGAGGCACTGCGCGGTCAGGGCGCCCGGGTGATCGTCTCCGAAATCGATCCGATTTGCGCACTGCAGGCCGCTATGGACGGTTACCAGGTGGCCAGGATCGAGGACGTGCTCGACGAGGCCGACATTTTTATCACCACGACTGGCAACACCAGGGTGATCACCGTGCAGCACCTGCTCGGCATGAAGCACAACGCCATCGTCGGCAATATCGGTCATTTCGACGACGAGATCGATCTCGCCGGGCTGGCCGCCGTCCCTGGCGTGGAGAAGATCGACATCAAGCCGCAGGTGCACGAGTGGCGGTTGCCGGCTTCTGCCGGCGACGGGGCACGCGCCGCCCATTCAGTCATTGTGCTGTCGGAGGGCCGGCTGCTCAACCTCGGCAACGCCACCGGTCATCCCTCGTTCGTGATGTCGAACTCATTTGCGAATCAGGTGATCGCCCAGATCGAGCTGTTCGCCGGGCACGAACAGTACGAGCGTCAGGTGTACCGGTTGTCGAAGAAGCTCGACGAGAAAGTGGCACGGCTGCACCTCGACGCGCTCGGCGTGAAGCTGACCGAGCTGACGAAGGAACAAGCGGACTACATCGGGGTCGACGTCGCCGGCCCATACAAGTCGGATCATTACCGGTACTAATTAAGAAAGTAAGGCTACGGAGGCGAATTGTCCGAGCGAAATCCGCGCCATCAGGGCGTTGACGACAAGCTGCCCGCGGCAGGTCGTGGCAGTAGCGCCGAGGCGACACCGCGGATCGTCCCGGCGTCGGCTGGACTTAAGGATCCCGGCGCCCGGGCACAGGAACTGCTTCCCGACGCCTTCCTGACCAGGATCCGGCAGCGAGCGGCCGAGTACGACCGGAACAATTCATTTTTCACCGAGGATTTCGACCAGCTGCGGGCGGCCGGATACCTGACCATGCAAGTGCCCTCAGCCCGGGGCGGTGCCGGCTTCACGCTGACCGAGGTCGCCCGGGCCCAGCGCAGGCTCGCCACAGCGGCGCCGGCCACCGCGCTTGCGGTCAACATGCACCTGGTCTGGGTCGCCGCGGCAATGGCGATGACGGAACGCGGCGATCATGGCCTGGATCTGGTGATCGAGGGGGCTGCCGCCGGCGAGGTGTTCGCTTTCGGCATCAGCGAAGGCGGCAACGACTCGGTGCTCTTCGATTCGCGAACCGCGGCCGAGCCCGACGGTTCCGGGGGCTACCGATACACCGGGACCAAGATCTTCACCTCGCTGGCTCCGGCCTGGACGAAGCTCGGGATCTTCGGTAAGGATGCCACGGACCCCGATGACCCGCGACTGGTGTACGGCTTTCTCGACCGCGCGGCGGCCGGCTACCGGATCGCCGACGATTGGGATCCACTCGGCATGCGGGCGACGCAGAGCAGAAGCACGGTGCTGACCGGGGCGCACGTTCCGGCCAGTCAGATCGTGCGCGACTTGCCGGTCGGGCCGAACGCGGATCCGCTGGTGTTCGGGATATTCTCCAGCTTCCTGACCCTGGTGCCGAGCGTCTACGCCGGGATTGCCGACCGTGCGCTCGCCCTCGCGGTTCAGGCTGTCGGGCAGCGAAGTTCGATGAAGTTCGATGGTCAGAAGCTCTCGATGGATCCGGACATCCGCTGGAAGATCGCTGACGCCGCGATGCTGGTCGACTCGATGACGCTTCAACTGGACGGGCTGACGGCAGATGTATCGGCAGGGCCGGGCAGCCGGGAACACGGCGCGGATTGGTTCCGGCAGCTTGCCGGCCTGAAGACCAGGGTGATTGCCGACGCGCGCCGGGTCGTCGACCTCGGTCTGCAGGTGTCCGGGGGAGCGTCATATACGGCGAGCAGCGAGCTCTCCCGGTTGTATCGCGATGTCCTGGCCGGGATCTATCACCCGTCCGACGACGAATCGGCGCACAGCACAGTGGCGCAGGCAGTGCTCGGGCCGTTGCCGACCGGCCAGTAGCCGGCCCGCTAGTAGCTGACCTCGCGAGTAGTCTGCGGATAGCCGTTGGCACCGTAGTTGCGTTCGGGATCGTACTCGTCCATCCTGAACGGCAGCCGATGCAGGGCCTCATCGTGTCGCTGGAGCTCCCGGGCCTGCCGGGCGAGGCGCTCGAAGTCCCGGTCGCGCCGGACCGTGCAGACGGCGGCCAGGAATTCTTCCGGGTAGGTTCCGGGCGGGGGAGCGGGAGCGGCGTAGCGATTCACCTGCTCGGCCAGGCTTACCGCCAACGCCATCCTGGCCCCCGGATTCAGCCGCGGGGCGTTCGACAGGAACTGAGAGATTCTTGCGCCAAGGTCATCCGGGAGCGAGCGGATGTCGGCGGTAGCCGCCCACTGAGTCAGCCGCGGTGGCATAACGCTGAGTTGGACCTTGTTTCTGGCCGCCCGGTCGCTCAGGGCGTAGGTCCCGGCCAGGTAATCGCCGACCCGCTTGGAACGGTGGCTGACCAAGCCGACCAGGGCGGCCACGCCGCCAAAGACAGCGGCGACCTCGACCTGCCAGAGCATCCCACGGATCAGCGCGTGCCGGAACCGGATCGAGCCGCCGTCCTCACGAACGACTCGCAGGCCAACGGCGAGCTTTCCCAGCGACTTTCCCCGGGTAAGCGTTTCTACCGTCACCGGAATGGCGACGTAGACCAGGACGTAGTAGCCGAGAGCGAAGGCGCCGAGCAGGGACGACGAGTCGGCCGCGGCCCGGTCCAGCACCCAGGCTGTGGCGATGATCAATCCGATGTAGACCAGGTTTATCGCGACGAAGTCGATCAGCGTGCCCAAGCCACGCATCGCGATCGAGGCGGGCTTCAGGTCGAGGGCAACCGCCTCGCCGGTAACTACAGTGCTCACATAGCGAGTGTACGGTGATCACCCGGGACGGATACCGATAGGCTTCCCAGGAGAGAAGATAAGCCTGGATGAGGAGAGAACGCATTTGGACCTCGATGCATTTGTGCTGACGAAGCGCGAAAGCTGGCAGCGGCTTGAAACGTTGGCTAAACAACGGAACCTGAGCGGCGCCGAGGCCGACGAACTGATGAACCGCTATCAGCACGCAACGACCGATCTGTCCGTCATCCGCTCCACCGCGCCGGAGTCCTCGGTGTCGATTCGGCTTTCCGGCATCATCGCCCGAACCCGAACGAAGTTCACCGGCACGCCGGGCGGCGCCTTCGCCGGGATCGGCCGCTTTTTCGTCGTGTCATTTCCGGTCGCGCTGTACCGGCTTCGCTGGTTGACTCTGGGCATCGGGCTGGCCTTCGTGCTGATTGCGGCGCTGACGGCGGCGTGGGTCGCCAATAACCCGGAGGTGCAGCAGGCACTGGCGCCCGAGGCGGCGTTGAAGGCCATCGCGGAGCACGACTTCGTCGCGTACTACTCGGAGAACCCGGCAAGTTCCTTCGCGGCCGGGGTCTGGACGAACAATGCTTGGATCGCCGCGCAATGGATCGCGCTGGGGATCACCGGCGTCTTCGTGATCTACGGATTGATCTCGAATGCGGTCAACGTCGGGATCATGGCCGGCATTCTCTTTGCCTTCGACTACGGCACCACATTCTTCACCTACATACTTCCGCATGGCATACCCGAACTGACCTCAATATTCATTGCGGCGGCGGCCGGCCTGCGGATCTTCTGGGCGTGGGTAGTTCCGGGGCCGCGGACCCGAGTGCGGGCGCTGGCGGAGGAAGGCCGATCGCTGTTCACCGTCGCGCTCGGACTGGTGCTCGTGCTTTTCCTCTCCGGCCTGGTCGAGGCGTACGTCACGCCGAGTTCGCTGCCGGTCCCGGTTCGGATCGGCATCGGCGTCATCTTCTTCATCGCCTTGTGGACTTACGCAATAGCACTTGGCCGGAGAGCTGCCCGCGACGGTGAGACTGGTGACCTGGAACGCCAAGATGCCGGCGACGAGCGCGCGTCCGTCGGCTAGGGCGCCGAGCGAATAACGCGGACCCGACTACAGCCTGCCGGCAGCCTTAAGCGCCAGATAGAGGTCGGCGAGCTTCGGCGGCAACTCATCAGGTGATTCGTCGATAACCTCGAAACCATCGTTCTTCAGCGCCGCCGTGACCGCTGCCCGGTCAAGTGCCGCGCGCTCGGCGGATGCCGCCGCGTAGGTCTCGTCCAGGGTGTCCCGCTGGCTCTGGATTTCGGCGATCCGCGGATCGGCAACCGAGGCAACGGCCACTGTGTGCCGCGCGGAAAGCTGCCGGGCGACCGGTAGCAGGCCATCGATCACCGCGGCTGACTCCAGCGGGGTGAGCAGCACGACAAACGCCCGCTGGTTCATGCTCGACGTAATCGTTGAGGCGATCGTCGACCAGTCCGCCTCGATCAGGTCCGGTTCGATCGGCGCCAGGGCGTTGACCATCGACGGCAGCAAGTCGTTGCCGGTGGCCCCTTGCACCCGGGCCCGCACCCGGCGGTCGATCGCTATCATCTCCACCCGGTCGCCTGCTTTGGAGGCCAGCGCGGAGAGCAACAGGGCGGCGTCGATGCTTGCGTCCAGCCGCGGCTCTCCTTCCACCCGGCCTGCCGACGTCCGCGAGGTGTCCACGACTATCAGTACCCGGCGGTCACGTTCCGGCCGCCAGGTACGCACGACGACGTGCTGCCGTCGCGCCGTGGCGCGCCAGTCGATGGACCGGACGTCATCACCGATCACATAGTCCCGGAGCGAATCGAACTCGGTGCCCGCGCCCCGGATCATCACCGAAGTCCGGCCGTCGAGTTCGCGCAGCCGGGCAAGCTTCGAGGGCAGGTGCCGGCGGGAGGTGAACGGTGGCAGCACCCGTAACCGGGCCGGCACCTTGACGCTGGCCTGGCGAGCGGCCAGCCGCATCGGCCCGAAGGACCGGATCGTCACCGCAGCGGCGATCCGGTCGCCGCGACGGGTCGGCAGCATCGGAGTAGAGAACCGTCTGCGTTCGCCCGGCCGCACCGATAGCGAGTGCCGATTATTCTCCGCGCCGGCAGATGGCGGCCAGGCATCACGCAGCGTGGCACGCAGACGTCGCCGGCTCGCGTTACGCACCGTCAGGGTCGAACTGGCCGGCTGCCCGAGCCGGACGCTCGCCGGCGGCGTGCGCTGAACCGCCACCCCCCGCGGTGACGCGGCGAGCAGCAGGTCGAGAATGATCAGGGCGGCAAGTCCGCCGAGCAGCAACCATGCGGTAGCCCAGCCGGGCGCCAGTGCCAGCGGGATGGCGCACAGCGCGGTCAGAACGACGAATCGTCCGGTTATTGCCATTGCGACGCTACCGCGGTACCGGCGTGGTGCGGAGAATGCCTTCGAGCACTGTATCTGCGTTGATTCCCTCGAGCTCGGCTTCCGGCCGGAGCCTGACCCGATGCCGCAGCGTCGGCCCTACCAGCGCCTTCACATCGTCCGGGGTCACGTAGTCCCGGCCCGCCAGCCAGGCCCAGGCGCGGGAGGTGGCCAATAGAGCCGTGGCGCCGCGGGGCGAGACTCCGAGCTGGAAGGACGGTGCGTTCCGCGTCGCGCGCACAATGTCGACGATGTAGCCCATCACATCGTTTGACACCTGGACCGTTGTCACCGCCTCACTGGCCTTCGCGAGGTCCTCGGCACCCGCGACCGGCGTGACGCCGGCGGCGTCCAGGTCGCGGGCAGAGAACCCCGAGGCATGCCGGACCAAGATCTCGACCTCATCGTGGCGTTCGGGAAGCGGCATGGTGAGTTTGAGCAGGAAGCGGTCGAGCTGCGCTTCCGGTAGTGGGTAGGTGCCTTCGTATTCGATCGGGTTCTGTGTTGCAGCCACGATGAATGGAACCGGCAGCGGCCTGGGTTGTCCGTCGACGGACACCTGGCGTTCTTCCATCGCCTCGAGCAAGGACGCCTGAGTCTTGGGCGGCGTCCGGTTGATCTCGTCGGCGAGCAGCAGATTGGTGAAGACCGGGCCTTCACGGAAGGAGAAGTCTGAGGTGCGGTTGTCATAGATCAGCGAACCGGTCACGTCGCCAGGCATCAGGTCAGGTGTGAACTGGACCCGCTTGTTGTCGAGGCTCAGTGCATGTGACAGGGTCCGGACCAACAGTGTTTTGGCAACACCTGGAACACCCTCCAGCAGGACGTGTCCCTTGCAGAGCAGCGCGATGACCAGCCCGGTGACGGTGTTGTCCTGGCCGACCACAGCCTTGGCGACCTCCGAGCGAACGTCGAGCAGCAGGTTCCGGAGCGGATCGCTGGTGGCAGCGGACGCCGGCTGTCCGGTGGGTGCCGACTGATGCCCGGCACCGGACCCGTTGGCCGACGGCGGAAATGCCGTCGGCTGCTGCTGCGGAGCCTGTGGGTACTGTGGCGTGGGTGGGTATTGTCCTGCAGTCACGGCTGCTGAACCTCTCTCTCTAGGGTTTGCAAATCCAGGGCCAGGCGCTGCAGGGCCGTATCGTCCTGCGGGCGCTCGTAGAGCAGAACCGCGGCGACCTGTTGCTGCGTCCGGCCGGTCTTACCGACTACCGCGTCGACGATGTCCTTCGGGTCGCTGCTGCGCGGCAACTTGAGCCGACGCGCCAACCTGCTCATAGTGGCTGCCCGCAGGGTCAGTGCCGCGCGCTCGCGGGCACCGGACCTTCGGTACAGCCGCGCGCGACCCTCGACCGTCTCGGCCGCCCGGACGACGACCGGGAGCGGTTCTGAGACCAGGGCGCCGAAGCGGCGGCCACGCCAGAAGATCGTCACGATGAAGAGCAGGAAGCTCCAGACGAAGACCGGGATGACCCAGTCCGGCAGCAGTTCACCCAGTGACGGCGGCTGGGTGCCGTTCGTGGGCTGGTCGGCGATCGATGGCTCGTAATAGGTCAGGGAATCCGTTTCGCCCAACAACCACAGCGCCAGTGCCGCATTTCCGTTGTCTGCGAGGAAGCCGTTGCTGAGCATCGACCAGTTTCCGATCACGCTTATCCGGCGGTCGTCGCTGGTGTAGCTCGCGAAGCTGCCACTGGGCTGGCCATCTGCCCCGACATCCTGACCGGGCTCCGGAAAGCAGACGGCAACGTCCGATCCTTGGCTTTTTGTCTGCAACTGCCGGCCGCCCGCGCTGATCTTTCCGGCCGCTTCGGCCGCCGGATGCGCGCAGTCGGCGGCGACGGGTGCGGGCAGTGATTCGTCCAGCGCTCTCGCCCTGGACGGATCCACCGCGCCGCTGTTCTTCGCCAGCGCGATTTCCGGCGCGAACTTCTCGAGCAGTGTGAAGCCGGGATCGATAAGCACGACGTTTGTCCCGCTCGCCTGCGCCCGCACGGCAATCTGGTCGAGAGTCTGGTCGCCGAGGATATCTTCGGCGTCGTAGATGACCAGGGTGCTGCCGGGAGCGCCGGCCCCCGCCATTGCCTCGTCCAGCCGTGTCGTCGACGTGACGTCCACGCCCTGGTTTTCGACGGTTTTCAGGATGGCGCGGGCACCGTCGGGGCGGGAGGAATCGGCTCCCAGCCGGTCCTCCGGGGCCGCCTGGTTGGTGACGAACACGGTGGCAACGGCAAGGATTATGACGACGGCGCCGAGCACCAGCCAGGAACGAAGCGTGAGCCAGCGCCGTTTGGAGCGGGCAGAGAACGTTGTTCCGTCGCCGGTGACCTCGCCGCGGGTGGCAATATCGATATCCGCGCTCATTGCGGTCCGGCCCAGCCCGCGGCCGGAGCCGCGGCATCGAATTCGGGCTTGGCCTTCGCGGTCGACTGATCAAGTGATTTCAGTTCGCCGTACTGGGCTGCGGACGCAGGCCGGGAGCCGTAGCAGACATCGTCGAATATTCCGGCTCCGCCAAGCAGACGATCCGCTATCTCAGGCAGGATCGGACCGGCTTCGGTGGCGATTTCGTGCGCGGTGCGTCCAGGCCTCGGTTCGATGATGGTCCGCTCCTCCAACTCGCGGGCGATGGCGCGGAACCTTTCCCGGATGGCGACCTGCCAGTCACCAATCCGGGCCGCTCGCTCCGCCAGGTTGCGGTGCGCGGCAGCACTCAACGTCGAGTCGACATCGAATACGGCGTTCGCCGATGCTCCCAGGCCACGCCGCCGGGGCTTGCCGGCCCACCAGACGGCGACACCGATCAGGCCGACGACGACGACGATCAGGATGACGACGCCGACCGGTGAGACGGGTACCCCTGGCCCGTCAAACGACGAGAAGAACCTCTCGATTGTGGCGCCGATCCGTTCAAGTAGCGTGACGTCGCCCTGGCGATATTCCGGCTTTCCCAGTTCTTCCAGTACCCACCTGCGCGCTTCGTCGTCGGAGGGTTGCAGGGGCGGGTCGGAGTCCGGCGTTGCCCCGGATACGAGGGAGTAAAGCGACAACTGCATCGTCATTGCTCCGGGCTTCGCCTGGCAATCAGGTCTGCTTCTTCGAGCAGCTGGACATCGAGCCCCTCGAGGCGCATGCGCTGGTCGAGATACAGCAGGGACGTTGTTGCGGCAAGATAGCTCGCTTGCAGGGCCGATGCCACGATGGTGACCGCGGCGTAGAGGATTACCGCTATGACCACGATGACTATAAGAGCGGCCTCATTGTCTCCGACCGCAAACGAGATCACGCCGACGAAGATACTGCCGACAAATGTCAGCGGGGTGGTGATGATGCTTACCACGATGGAAATGAGCAGGTAGCACAACAGGAAGATGCCGGTGAAACGCCAGAACCCTCTCGCCGTCAGCTGCCAGGATCGCCTGAGCGAGACGATGATGCCAACGTTCTCCAGCACCAGGCAGCAAGCCGACAGCGCGAAGCGGATGCCGAAGAACATTAGGGCGAGCAGCCAGAGCAGTCCCAGCAGGACGCCGATCACGGCAGCGGCCACACCGGATCCGGCGACGGCGAGCAGAACCACCGGTGCCGCGAGAATGGCTCCGGATAGGAGGGCCGCGGCGGTCAGCAGCAGTAATAGGCCGAGCAGAGCCCAGACCCGGGGTTTGAGTTTCTGCCACACTTCGCTGATCGTCAGTGACTCGCCCAGCACCGCACGGGAGATATAGAGCACGAGAAAGCCGGAGACGAGCTGCGTGCCAAACGAAATCACTATCCCCGACACCACGCTCACCGCCTGAAAGAGCACCGAGACGCCGAGTTCGGCCTCGTCGGTCAGCGGCGAGTTGGCCAGCTGACTGCCGAATAGGGCAACGAAGCCGACGGTGATGCCGGCGCCGATAAGCAGGGTGATCCCGAGCACTATCGTCGGCAGGCCAAGCATCAGCTTCGGGTTCTTTCGAATCGCCTGGAAGCCGCCGTCCAGAATTTCGCCCAGCTTCAGCGGACGCAGTGGAACGAGTCCCGGTTTCGGTGCGGGCCGGTAGCCCGAGCCGCTTGCTGCCCCCGGAGTCTGGCCCTGGTTCTGCGGTGCGCCCCAGCGGGCGGGCTGTTCCCAGGAGCCGGACTGGCCCCACGGATTTGGCTGTGGGGCGCCTTGCTGCTGTGGGGCGGCGGGCTGGCTGCCCTGACTCTGTGGGGTGGGCTGTCCCTGTGGGCTGCCCTGCCCCTGTGGCGCGTACTGGCCGTACTGGGGCTGCGGCCTGACCTGCTGCTGTGGCGCGGGCTGGCTGCCATGTCCCTGTGGTGCCGGCTGTCCCTGTGGCGTGGGCTGGCTGCCATGTCCCTGTGGTGCCGGCTGTCCCTGTGGCGTGGGCTGGCCCGATGGATTTGGCTGCGGTGCGTCTTGCTCCTGCGGGGTGTACTGGCCGTACTGGGGCTGCGGACGGGGATCGTGATGCGGAGGTGTCGTCACGCAATTTCCCTTCGGCTTCGTCATCTATCGTCGAGTCAACTTCGGTCCTCGTCGACTCCTATCGTGCCATGAAAGCCGACGCGGCCGTGGGGTGATGCACGATTCTGACCGGGTTTGAGAGAACATAGGGGTATGAAAGGTCGCATTCTGGTCGTCGACGACGACACCGCTCTCGCCGAGATGATCGGCATCGTCCTGAAAAGTGAAGGGTTTGAGTCGTTTTTCTGCGCCCACGGCGACGCCGCCCTGGACACGTTCCGGCGGGTTCGCCCCGATCTGGTGCTGCTCGATCTGATGCTGCCCGGAAAGGACGGCCTCGAGGTTTGCCGCGAGATCCGGGCGGAATCGGGGGTGCCGGTCGTGATGCTGACGGCTAAGTCCGACACTGTCGACGTCGTGCTTGGCCTCGAGTCAGGAGCCGATGACTATGTGCCCAAGCCGTTCAAGCCGAAAGAGCTGATCGCCCGGGTGCGTGCCCGGCTGCGGATAACCGACCACGTCGCGCCGGAAATGCTGACCGTCGGCGACGTGCAGATCGATGTGGCTGGGCATTCAGTGATCCGGGCCGGCAAGCCGGTGAACCTCACCCCGCTTGAGTTCGACCTGCTTGTCGCGCTCGCGCGCAAGCCCTGGCAGGTATTCAGCCGCGAGGTGTTGCTCGAGGAGGTCTGGGGTTACCGGCACGCCGCCGACACCCGGCTGGTCAACGTGCACGTGCAACGGCTGCGGTCCAAGATCGAACGTGATCCGGAGAAGCCTGACATCGTGGTCACCGTTCGTGGCGTGGGATATCGGGCGGGCCAGGGAACGTGAGCAATCGCCCAGCCATTGGTACCTGGTTGGGCAGCTGTGCCCGGGCCATAGGTAAGGGATGGCGCTGGGTTGTTTCGCTTATCCGTCGCTCCCTGCAGTTTCGGGTGGTGGCCGCGACCATCCTGTTGACCTCGTTCGCGATCTACGGCGTGGGAACCTACATGTCGCAGGAAATCGCCAAAGGCCTCTTCGAGAAGCGTTTGAGCTCCGCGACAAAGATCACCGACCAGTTCGCCCAGCAGCTCAATGCGTTTTCCGACGATGAGGCGGCGACGTCCCAGGGCGATCTGTCCACCACCCTTCGGACCACGCTTGCCGACCAGATGTCCAGCTCGACCCTGCCGCTGCGCGCGGTGGCGCTGGAACCAATGGAGGGCGCCACCAGCGTCTCGCCGATATCGGAAACCCAGAAGAACAAACCGCCGTACTCGGTGAAACAGCTATCGCCGGACCTGATCGAATCGGTGAAGGACGCAGGCGGCGAGCAGCGTTACCAGGCGATGGAACTCAGTAACTACGACGGTTCGGTCGATCCGGGCCTCGCGATCGGCACCCTTGTTACTATTCCGGGGGCCGGTCAGTTCCAGCTCTATGTCATCTCGGACCTGACCGAGGAGCAGAACACACTTGAATTCGTCCAGCGCGCCATGGTCATCTCCGGCCTGGTGCTCATCGTGCTGGTCGCCGCGATCGCCTGGACCGTTGCAAATATCGTGGTCCGACCGGTCAGGGTCGCCGCCGACGTTTCGCACACTTTGGCCAGCGGCGACCTGGACAGGCGGATGCCCGTTCACGGCGAGGACGAGCTCGCGACGCTGGCCAGGTCGTTCAACGACATGGCCTCCGCGCTGCAGGACCAGATCACCCGGATGGAAGCGCTGTCCGTGCTGCAGCGCCGCTTCGTCTCCGACGTGTCACACGAACTACGGACGCCACTGACGACGATCCGGATCGCCGGCGAACTGATGTACGAGGCACGTGAGGACTTCGACCCGGTGACGGCCCGGAGCGCCGAGCTGCTGCACTCCCAAGTGCAGCGATTCGAGGCACTGCTGGCCGACCTGCTGGAGATCAGCCGTTTCGACGCCGGGGCTGCTGCGCTTGACGCGGCGGCCGACGACCTGGTCAGCGTGGTCAACAAGGTAGTGGAATCGGTGGAAGTGGTGGCTGAGCAAGCGGGAACGCCGGTCATCATTCACGGCCCGTCCGCTCCGATGATGGCGGCCATCGATTCACGCCGGATCGAACGGATCGTCCGTAACCTGGTTGTGAATGCGATCGAACACAGCGAAGGAAAGCCTGTTGACATCTACCTCGCCGCGGACGCAGACGCGGTCGCGGTGAGCGTGCGCGACCATGGAGTCGGCATGGACCGCTCACAGGTAGAACGGGTCTTCGACCGCTTCTGGCGCGCCGATCCCGCTCGGCAGCGAACGCTTGGTGGCACCGGACTCGGGCTGGCAATATCCCTGGAAGACGCCCACCTGCACGCCGGATGGCTGCAGGCCTGGG
Organism: Saxibacter everestensis; assembly: GCF_025787225.1. Taxonomy (NCBI): domain Bacteria; kingdom Bacillati; phylum Actinomycetota; class Actinomycetes; order Micrococcales; family Brevibacteriaceae; genus Saxibacter; species Saxibacter everestensis. The sequence continues at coordinate 2,327,884 of NZ_CP090958.1, read as the reverse complement.
GGAGGCCGGGGGAGGGTTCCTGTTTCCGGCTCACCATTCCGCGGCGGCCGGGTCATGAACTCGAAACGTCGCCGCTGCCGCTGCCGCCCGCCGACGCCAGCAGTGCGGCAAGGAAAGACGATGAAGTGATCGAACCGCTGTCCAGCGACTCCTCCGTCCGGCTGAATACCGGCAGCCTGCCGGTGCTCCCGGTCAGAGCCGAAACCAGCCTGAACAGCAGGGAATCGTCGAGTAATCCGAGGGATAACCATGCTTAGTTCATTTCGCGCCCTGGTTGTGGGCATCACGATGTTGCTGCTGGTTCTGTCCGGTTGCGCCGGCATCCCGACCTCCGGGCCGGTCGGCGTCGGAGACCCGGGGACAAGCGACGAGGATGCCCGATCTCAGATCAGTGCCTCCGGCCCGGAAAAGGGCGCCGATCCGAATAAGATCGTCCGTGGATTCATCGCTGCCGCCGAGGGCACAGCGAACAATTTTGCGGTGGCCAAGAAGTTCCTGACCCAGGGCGCCGCCGCAACGTGGAACCCGCTGGAGAGCGTCTCCATCTATCCGCGCGGAGAATACCTGAACGACATCCGGGGCGGAATCGCCGAGGAAGGGCAGGAGTATTCAATCGACATCCCGATAGCTGCCACCGTCGATAGCGAAGGCCGCTACACGGCGGCTGCGGCAGGCAAGTCGACGAAGCAGATGTTCGGACTGACGAAAGTCGACGGGCAATGGCGAATTTCCTCGGTTCCCAACGGCATTGTGTTGTCCGAATCGATGTTCGAGAGCGTGTTCGACGCCTACTCCGTCTATTTCTATGACTCGGGCTACGACTACCTTGTGCCGGACGTTCGCTGGTTCATTAAGCGGACGGCTGCGGCGACGGACCTGGTGCAGGCTCTTCTGGACGGCCCGGTGTCCTGGCTGGGCGGAGCGGCGATTTCCGCCTTCCCGGAAGGAACCAAGCTTCCGCTCAAAGCAGTAACCACCCTGAACGGCAAGGCAACGGTGACCCTGGACGACGCCGCCCAGGATGTGTCCAACGACCAGAAGTCTCTTATGCGCCAGCAGATCGAGGCAACCCTGAGGCAGATTCCATCGATCCAGAGTGTCGAGGTGTTTGCCGGTAGTAGCGAGTTCGGCTCCACTCCGGAGCAGGAGGCGCAGAGCAATCCACAGGTCGAAGGGGAGCCGGTCGTTGTGGCCGACGGTCAGCTCAGGCAGGTGTCCGCGACGCAGGTCGATCCGATCTCGGGCGTGCCAAGCCTCGCCGAGCTGAAACCCAGCCGGCCAGCGGCCTCCCTGGCCGGCAACAGGTACGCGTTCCTTGGCGATGGCGGAAAGAAGCTCTACGAGGTCGGCACCGACGATCCGGCCGATATCCGGGTCCTTGCGGAAGGAAAGTCATTCGTCGCACCATCTTACGCACCGCGCGATTGGCTGTGGACCGGTGAGGCGGACAACGAGGGCAACCTGATCGCTATCAGCGGGGATGGTAAGCCAGTGACGATCTCGGCGCCCTGGTTGGCTGACCGGGAGCTGAAGGCCGTGCAGATTTCGCGGGACGGCGCCCGTATCGCCGTACTGTCCGTTGGCACGGGCGGCCAGTCGTCGATCAACGTCACCGGGATTCGCTACGAGTCGGCCGGTGAACCGAGCGGACTGAACTCGCCGGTCGATATCTCCACCCGGTTCGACGATGTGAAGGACATCAGCTGGGCCGGTGACACCGAGCTGGCTCTGGTGGGCCGGCTGACCAGCGAGACGGACTTCGCGCCGTGGCGCCTCGTTGTCGGCGGACCGATGAGCGAGCTGGGGACGGTACCGGAGATTCAGAGCATCACGGCAAGCTCGGATGGCCAGAGCATGTATGCCGGCACCGCGGCCGGAAAGTTGTACTCGCGCTCAGGTGGATCGTGGCAGGAACTGCTCGACATCAAGGGATCCGATCCGTCCTACCCCGGCTGAGTAGCTGTCGGCACAGGCCCAGCGGTTGACAGCCTTTTCCACAGCTTGGCTCGGACCAGTCGGCTATCGTTCCCTGGCGGCGCATCATCGGTTGATGACACTCCGGGACCGAGCAACCTTCTGGTCGCGGGCATGCCACGACTTCACCGAGCTGATCCTGCCGACGAGCTGCGCGGGCTGCGGTCAACCGGGAATCGCTGTGTGTTCTGACTGCGCCGCGGACTGTGCGGGCGAGCCGTTCCGGGCCGAAGCAGGAGCGCGCTACTTCGGGCGCCCGTGCTGGGCGCTGGCACCGTATCGGGGCTCGGTGCAGTCGATCATCGTCGCTTACAAGGACGGCGGCCGGAGCGACCTCAGAAAGTACCTCGGACTCGCACTGGCGATAAGCCTGAGTGCGGTGGTGGAGGAGCAGTACGACCGCACCGGACGGAGCGGTGAACTGCTGCTGGTGCCGGTCCCGTCATCACGAAGCAGCATCAGACGGCGAGGGGCAGATGTGCTTGCCGACTGTGCGCGCCGCGCCGCAACAGAATTAGCAGCGAGCGGAATCCGTGCTCGGGTGGCCCCGATGCTCCGAAGCGGCAGAGCGGTGCGGGATCAGGTCGGTCTGTCCGCCGTGGGCCGGCAACGCAATGTCAGTGGGTCGATGGCCGTGGCCCGGCGTCGGCTACCGATTCCGTCCGGGAAACGCCGCGACGCGACGGCCGGACCGGCGAGCATAGTCCTGGTTGACGACGTGATCACGACGGGGGCGACCCTCGCGGAGGCCGCCCGGGCGCTTGCGGGTGGCGGGCATCGGGTGGACGCCGCCGCCGTCATCGCGGCGACGACAAAGACATCTAGTTGATCCAGGTTTCTCTGCCGGCGACGCACGGCGAATCATTTTCGGTTTCCCCTTTAGATTCATCGGGCGTTCGACTAGCTTTTACCTATGGAGCGAGTTATCCGCGCATTGGCAGACCTGGTCACGCAATGACCAGACCGATGCGGCGAGCTGGAGCCGTTCCGTTGTGGATCACCGCCGAAGCGGCGCGCGGAATGCGGCGCGTAGCGGCGGGCAACAACGCAGGAGGTGACGAGCGCCCCTAACTGTCGCTGGGGCCGGGCCGCTAAGTGCCTGAAGCGCATCAATTTTTAAGTTTCACGAGCGGAGGAAACCCCCATGGACATTGTTGTAACTGGCCGGAATCTCGCAGTACCGGATCGCTTTCGGGATCACCTCAATGAGAAGCTGGCCAAGGTTGAGCAAATGGCACCGCGAGCTCAGCGAATTGACGTCCATGTCACGCACGAGAAGAACCCGCGGCAATCCGACTCCTCCGAACGAGTCGAACTGACAGTTTGGGCCAAAGGACCCGTGATTCGCGCAGAGGCCGCAGCCTCAGATAAGTACGCCGCTCTCGATTTGTCGTTTGGCAAGCTGATGGAACGCCTGCGAAGGTCCCGGGATCGCAAAAAGGTGCACCGCGGCCGTCGTCGTCCGCAATCCGTAGCCGAAGTGGTTGCGGAACTACCACCCGAAGCGGCAATCCAGGAAGCACCAGCCTCCGAGACGCCGGCTCCCGCCCCGCCAACTCCATCCACCCATGTGGTGAAGGACACCGCGGACGGACATCATCGCCCGGTCGACGCCGAGGGTGACTGTCCGGTGTTGGTACGTGAGAAAGTATTTCCTGGCCAGCCGATCAGCCTAGACGATGCTCTGGCACGAATGGAGCTTGTCGGGCACGACTTCTATCTATTCGTTGACTCGGAAACCTCACAACCTTCTGTCGTCTATCGGCGTCGTGGCTGGAGCTACGGGGTGATTACCCTCGATTCTGATCTCGAAGGCCACGACGAGGACGACGCCCCCTATGCCGAGCAAGTCGGCTGATCCTTCTATAGGTCGCCATGGAGGTGGCCGCTAAGGAAGCCGTACAGGTGCCCGTTGCCAGCAGGCGGCGGGCACCTGTCGGTGCCGGCAGCTACTCTGGTGGCCATGACCCAGACCAACCTCAGCAAGCCCGGCCTCGAACAGGCTGTCGGCGGTCAAGCCACTGTCAGCACGGCCAATATCAGCCAGGCGAAGGCGCGCCGGATCGCTCTCGCTGCGCAGGGTTTCCACAAGCCGAGGCCATCGTCGCCGCCAAGCATGCGTTCGCTGAAGGGCGTGATCGACAGGATCGGGCTGCTGCAGATCGACTCGGTCAACGTGCTCTCCCGCAGTCACTACCTCCCATTGTTCTCCCGGCTCGGCCATTACGACCGAGACCTGCTGCACCGGGCCACCGCCAGCCGGCCAAGGGTGCTGACCGAGTACTGGGCTCACGAGGCTTCGCTGATTCCACCCGCAACGTATCGGCTGCTGCAGTGGCGCATGGACAGCTGGAAAGAGACAGCCTGGGGAAAGATGCGGCAGGACACTCCGGGATATGCCGAACTGCTGGAGCTGGTGTACGACGAAGTGGCGCGCCGTGGTCCGATAACGGCAAGTCGGCTGGACCAGTGCCTGTCGCACGATATGCCCGCCCCGTCGGGAACCAACTGGGGCTGGAACTGGTCGCAGGTGAAAACCGCACTGGAAGCGCTATTCTGGGCCGGCCGAATCGGCTCCGCGGGCCGTAACCCGCAGTTCGAGCGCCGGTATGACATCACCGAGCGGATTCTGCCCGCTGACATTGCGGCAACGCCGCCCCCGCCGAAGGATGAGGCAATAGTCGAACTGCTCAGGATTTCCGCCAAGGCGCTCGGTATCGGAACGGCGCAGTGCCTGCGCGACTACTTCAGGCTCCCTGCCAGCGCGGTGCAGCCCGCAATCCGCCGGCTCGTGGATGCCGGGGAACTGCAGCCGGTTCAGGTCGCAGGCTGGAAACGCACCGCGTACCTGGCCAGAGATGCGAGCAAGCCTCGAGCGATCCGGGCACGGGCACTGCTGAGCCCCTTCGACTCATTGGTGTTCGAGCGCGCACGGACCGAAGCGCTCTTCGACTTCAGGTTCCGGCTGGAAATCTATGTGCCGAAACACAAGCGCGTGCACGGCTACTACGTGCTGCCATTCCTGCTGGGGGATCGGCTGGTTGCCAGAGTCGATCTCAAGGCCGATCGTGAGGCCGGGCTGCTCCGGGTGCAGTCAGCCCATGCCGAGCCTCATGCGCCGGAGACGACCGCAGTCGAGCTCTACCAGGAACTCGTCCTGATGGCCCGCTGGCTCGGCCTGGAACGGGTAGCCGTCACCGGTATGGGCGACCTCGGCCCGGGACTTGTCGCTGCCGGCGCGGAGCGGGCCTAGCCGTCATCGCCGGCGAGTGTTTTAAGGCAGTAGCTCGAACAGAAAGGAATCCTGAGGTTGGCCGTCTCTGCCGCGCAACCCGTTGAATTCCCTGCCGACCTTGGTGAATCCAACCTTCTCAAGTACGGCGACCGACGCCGAGTTCGGAGTCATCACCCGGGCGGTGATCCGTTGCAGGCCGAGGCCGCCATCGTCGACATCGATCAGGGCGTGCCGGGCCGCGCGGGCAACGATCCGCTGCGCCAGTCCCAGCCCGCGTGAGTCAGGATGCAGCCAATAGCCGATTTCCGCGTTCGCGTGCGGGAAGGAAATATTGAAAAGTGCGACCGAGCCGATCAGGGTGCCATTACGGGCTAGGGTCGCCGCCCAGGTCACACCGGAGCCGGTCGAGGCGACGATTCGGCTCCGCTGCAGGTAGCGGTGCGCACTATCCAGCGTGAACGGCTGTTCAAGCATGGTGGAGAAGCTCTGCGTGAGTGGGTCGGCACAGCCCTCGGCAAATCGCTCGAGGTCCGCCTCTTCGATTGCGCGGAGCAGGATCGGGGTCTCCTCGCTGGCATCATCGAAGAGCGGAACGGGCTCCAGCCATGGCGCTGTTGGCAGCATTGCACTGTCCCGCTGTAGCGAGCCGAACCAGCCGTCGACCAGCACGCCCCGCTGGTTGAGTAGCGCGGGGACCGGACCGAGGATCCGGAAGCCCAGCGCCCACGCAACCCTAACCGAGGCCCAGTTTTCTGATCCTGCCGTCCAATGCACGGCGTCGACGTCCAGCCGGTCGAACGCCCAGCCGATGGCGAGCCGAATTGCCCGGGTCATCACATGCTGTCGCCGGGCCCACGGAGCCAGCCCGAAGCCGAGCTTCGCGATCTTCTCTTCCGGTCGAAGGCTCAACGAACCGGCGAACTCGCCCCGGTACTCAATCGCGAAGGTGAGGAGCGACTCGCTCCGCCATCCCTCCGGCGCTACCTCCCGGACGTAACGGGCGGCATCCTCGGCGGTATACGGTGTCGGAGCATTGGTGAACCGCACGGAGTCCGGATCGGTGCACTGGGCAACGATGCCAGGAATGTCGGCATCGCCCAGTTGTCGAAGTGTGAGGTCTCCGGCGGTTAGGATCGGGAGAGAAAGTGCCGGCTTCGGATCGCTGTCTGACATGAACCTAAGGCTCTCAGACTCCGCGGTAAGCGGTCGCGCCACACCCCGATTTGCTCTTGCGCCTAACATAGAGGCGTTAGAACTGTAAGTCAGTTAGGGAGAACTGTGCCGTCCATTCTGGAAAAAATCCTCCGCAGCGGCGAGGGACGTACGCTAAAGCGGCTGCGCAGCTATGCCGATGCGATCAACCACCTGGAAGACGAGTTCAAGAGTCTCTCCGATACCGAGATTCGCGAAGAAACCGACAGGTTCAAGGAACGAGTCAAGGACGGTGAATCGCTCGACTCCCTGCTGCCGGAGGCTTTTGCCGCAGCCCGTGAGGCATCGCGGCGCACAGTCGGTCTTCGCCACTTCGACGTCCAGCTGATGGGCGGTGCCGCATTGCACCTTGGCAATATTGCCGAGATGAAGACCGGTGAAGGCAAGACCCTGGTCGCGACGGCTCCTGCCTACCTCAATGCTCTCGCCGGCAACGGCGTGCACATCGTGACGGTCAACGACTACCTGGCCGAGTACCAGAGCGAACTGATGGGCCGCGTATTCCGGTTCCTGGGGCTCGAAACTGGCTGCATCCTGTCCAATATGGACTCCGCCAAGCGACGTGAGCAGTACGCTGCAGACATCACGTACGGAACGAATAACGAGTTCGGCTTCGATTATCTGCGAGACAACATGGCGTGGGACGCCGCGGATATGGTGCAGCGCGGGCACTCATTCGCGATCGTTGACGAGGTCGATTCGATTCTGATCGACGAAGCACGCACCCCTTTGATCATCTCGGGCCCGGCTTCCGGTGACAGCAACCGGTGGTACGGCGAGTTCGCCCGCGTGGTGAAGCGGCTGAAGGCCGACACCGACTACGAGGTCGACGAGAAGAAGCGCACCGTCGGCGTGCTCGAGTCCGGAATCGACAAGGTCGAGGACTACCTGGGCATCAGCAACCTCTATGAATCGGCCAACACTCCGCTGATCGGATTCCTGAACAACGCCATCAAGGCAAAGGAACTGTTCAAGCGGGACAAGGACTACGTCGTGATGGACGGCGAGGTGCTGATTGTCGATGAGCACACCGGCCGTATCCTGGCCGGGCGTCGCTACAACGAGGGCATGCACCAGGCGATCGAAGCCAAAGAGGATGTCAACGTCAAGGCGGAGAATCAGACGCTGGCGACTATCACGCTGCAGAATTACTTCCGGCTTTACGAGAAACTGTCAGGGATGACCGGAACCGCCGAAACCGAAGCGGCGGAGTTCATGGCGACCTACAAGCTTGGCGTCGTGCCCATTCCGACGAACAAGCCCATGCAGCGGGATGACCAAGCCGACTTCGTCTACAAGAACGAGATCGCGAAGTTCGACGCCGTGGTCGACGATATCGTCGAGCGGAACAAGAAGGGTCAGCCTGTCCTGGTCGGCACGACCAGCGTGGAGAAGAGCGAGTACCTGTCGAAGAAGCTCGGCAAGGAAGGCATCAGGCACGAGGTCCTCAATGCCAAGAACCACGCGCGTGAGGCCACCATCGTCGCGCAGGCCGGCCACAAGGGCGCGGTGACCGTGGCGACGAATATGGCCGGCCGCGGAACCGACATCATGCTCGGTGGAAACGCCGAGTTCAACGCCGTACAGGACCTGGCCTCCCGTGGCCTCGACCCGGCTGAATCGCCGGAGGAGTACGAAGAGGCGTGGCCGGACGCGCTCGAAAAGGCGGAGGAGCAGGTCAAGGCCTCCCACGTTGAGGTCGTTGACCTGGGCGGTCTCTACGTGCTGGGAACGGAACGCCACGAGTCGCGCCGGATCGACAATCAGCTGCGGGGACGCTCCGGCCGCCAGGGGGATCCAGGCGAATCCCGTTTCTACCTATCGCTCACTGACGACCTGATGCGGCTATTCAATTCCCAGGCCGCCGAATCGCTGATGGCGCGGACAAATGTACCCGACGATGTGCCGCTGGAATCAAAGCTGGTCTCGAAGGCAATCCAGTCCGCCCAGTCGCAGATCGAACAGCGAAACGCGGAGCAGCGCAAGAACGTGCTTAAGTACGACGATGTGCTTAACCGGCAGCGCACCGTCATCTACTCGGAGCGGCGCCGGATCCTCGAAGGAGATGACCTGCACGAGCATGTGCAGAACTTCATCACCGACGTGCTGACGTCGTACGTCGACAATGCGACGGCAGCCGGGCATGCGGAGGACTGGGAGCTGGAGCAGCTCTTCACCGCACTGAAGGCTCTGTATCCGGTCTCGATCACCGTCGACGAGCTGATCGAGGAGGTCGGCGGAATATCCCATCTCACTCGGGACGTCCTGCTCGAGGAAGTGCTCTCCGATGCAAGGATCGCCTACGAAAAGCGCGAAGAGGCGTTGGGCGAGAAGGCCACCCGGCAGTTCGAGCGCCGGGTCGTCCTTTCGGTGATCGACCGCAAGTGGCGTGAACATCTTTACGAGATGGACTACCTCAAGGAGGGCATCGGCCTGCGGGCGATGGCACAACGCGATCCACTGGTTGAATACCAGCGCGAGGGCTTTGCCATGTTCAATACGATGTCGGAGGCGATCAAGGAGGAGAGCGTCGGCTTCCTCTACAACCTGGAAGTTCAGGTCACGGAGCACGAGCACGACGCTCCGGACGCCGATGAATCGGCCGACGACGAGCCGGAAATTTCGGCCAAGGGTCTCGAACCGTCAGAGGATACGGCGCTGCAGTTCAGTGCTCCGTCCAGCGACGGCGGCGTTGAGGTTCACACCGAGCGGAAGCAGAAGACCGAGAAGTCGCAGGCTCCGGCTTCCGGAACCCGGAAGAAGGCGCCGCCGAAGAAGGGTTCCAAGCGCAAGCGTCGCTAGGGAATTCGCGTCGTTTGGCTAGCCGACGACGACGGCCGTCGCGATCCATCTGCCTCGGGGAGACTCAAGCCGGAGCGCGACGGCCCGTACCCGGTCCGGTCCGAAAACGACGACCGAGGCTTCGACAACCTGCGGGCACGGCGAACATAGCCGAGCCGTCCCGGCCCTGAACCTGCGAGGGAGTTGTGCGCCGGCCTGCCCCGAACGGGCCCGCGCCGTGATTTCCGCCCGACGCCGCAGCGCCGCGTAGGCATCCGCGCTGAGCCAGCGGGCCACCTGGGTCACCGGACGCACTCCGTAGATCGCCTCGACGATTGCTACCGCGAAGCCCTTGCAGACCGGTTCCGCGGCCTGCGTCGGCTCTGGCATCAGACCGCCGCCTGACGGAGGTGTCGACGGTGTGCCGGCGGCGTGCCCTGGTGCCGACGTGGCTGTCACCTTCGCCTCCGTCCGGAACGCAGCGGCGGGTGAGACGACCAGTGGCACCAACCGCAGCGGCCGCTGCTCCGGGGTGTTCGTCGCGGTATCGGACATGATCAGTCCTGTGGTGGCCGAAGCCGCTGGCCAGGCATCAGCAGGTCGGGATCGGCGCCGATGATCTCGCGGTTCACCCGATGCCATTCCGCGCTGCTTCGCGCTATCTGGCGCGGCGTCGCGGTAGCGCCGAGGTCCTGTGCGGCGAGCTGCCAGAGGGTGTCACCGGCTCGTACGGTGACGTAGTTGGAGCCGGGCGGCCGCTGATCAGGATCGGGCGGTTTGTGCTGGGGCTGAGGTTCTGGGTCAGGGCCTGGATCTGGATCAGGATCAGGATCTGGGGGAGTGTGCTGGGGAGTCGGGGATGACTCACTCGGCTCGGGCAGCTGGGTGACCGGCCAGCCTGGCTCTCTCAGCTGGGTGGAACCAGCCTGCCAGCCTGGATCCGGTAGCTCGGACAGTCGGCCGGAGGGGCCACAGGACACCAGGGACACGCTGACCACCGTGGCCGAGACGCCGAGAACCAGCGGGCGGCAGACAGCGGGAGTGAACAGCCTGCCCAGGACGAGCAGACGCCGGCCACTACCGGGCCGAAAGCGCGCGAGGAGCATGCCCGTACTGGACAGGATCAGGCCAAGCAATAGCCGGGCCAGGCAGATGGAAGCGATCACCGCCGCCAGCAAGGCGACGGCGGCAGCGATATCGGGGCTGTCGCCGCGCAATACCGTCAAGGCGGTGCCTGCCGACTGAACCGTCAACGCCAGGCCGACGAATCCGCCCGCGAGAACTGCCGGAAGCAAGAGAAGCCGGGACGACGCCGAAACCAGTTGGTGAGCTCGCACATTTCCTCCTCGTCAATGAATAGAGGTAAGGCTAGTTCTGCTCCGTTTGGACGTCAATAGCTATTGTTTGATGATGTTTACTGGTTTTATCGCCATTTAGGTATGGCAGCCGTGAGGCTGCCTGCCGGTCGAGGGCTAAGGTGTAGCCGACTGGTTGACTTGCGGTAGGGGGAGGTCCGAGGTGCGCTGGAACGATCTATTTGAGGATCTGGAAGCCCGAATGGACGCCGCGGCCCGCGCCGATCGGGAAGCTGAACTTCCGGAAATCATCCGGGCTGAGAACGCCGAAACCTCGTTCGCCTCGAGGCTGCGCGGTCACCAGGGTGCGGTGCTGTCGCTGCAACTGGGGGCGCATTCCTGTCAGGGCGAGGTTGTATCGCTGGGGGCGCAGTGGCTGGTGCTGGAGGCTCCCCAGGGTGTGGATTCCGCACCGGGGCAGATCGTGGTGCCCTACTCGGCCATTACTGCCGTGCGCGGTCTGGGCAGGGACAGAGTGGACGACGATACCGTCCTGGCGAAGTTACCGATCGGTCACGTTTACCGGGCATTGAGTCGTGATCGTCAGCCGGTGATGATCGGCCTGTGGCCTGGCTATGCGCCGCACAGTCCCGCTGGTGATCCTGCCGTTGTCACCGGAACAATCGATCGGGTGGGCAGGGACCATATCGACGTCGCCGAGCACGCAGCGGACGTGGCACGCCGGCCGAGGGCGATCCGAACGACAGTCGTTCTGCAGTTCGGGTCTGTGGCATTTGTGCGCAGCGTCAGCTAGGTTCGGTATCCAGATCGAAGTCTTCTTCGGTGATTGCCTTGTCGGTCTGTTCGTACATCCGCTGAATATAGTTCTCCAGCTCGGTCTTCTCGACCCGCCACTGTCCGCGTCCGCCGACCTTGATGGCACGCAGCTCGCCCGAACGCACGAGGGCGCGGGCCTGGGCGCCGGAAACGTTCAGGATTGCCGCAACATCGGTCAGTGGTAAGAACCGCACTTCGACTGGCATCTTCAAGGCTCCTAGCTAGCGACGAATAGGACTGATTGTCGCGAATGTCTGATTCTGGCTGGTTGATCGGTAATTCATCGTAGCGGAATTGCTTGCTTTGCCCACGTTACCTATCAAATATTACAACTTGAGGCCTGATGTAGGTCAATGTCACCGGAGAATCCGGGGAGCTCTGAACGGCTGGTGGGGTGCGGAAATGGCAGTGGCGCGACGGCTCAAGCAACCATCCTGGCGTGACGCGCGGCTGTTGATCGGGATTCTGCTTGTCGCGGCCGCTGTCTCCGCTACCTGGCAACTGGTCCGGGTGGCAAGCGACACGATCACTGTGTACGCGGCAGCGGAGACGCTGGTTCCCGGCCAGAAGATTTCAACCGACCAACTGGAGAAGATCCAGGTCAAGCTGCCGGAAAACGCCGAAAAGTACGTCAGTGCAAATCGCGACTGGGGTGCTGGGATCGTGGCGCTTCGGCCGATCTATCCGGGTGAATTGATACCCCGGGAGGCCCTGGGCAACGCCTCGGAACTCGAAGGCCGGATGCTTGCGATCAATCTGGAGTCGTCGCTGCCGGACGGAGTGAGGCCGGGATCGAGGGTCGATGTCTGGGCGACGCCTCGGGATGGCGCAGGAACCGATCAGATGGCCAAGGATTCGCGTCTGGTCCTCGAAGCCGTGACCGTACTTGCCTCCGGTGGCCTCGACAACGCACTCGGTAGCGACGGGCAGTCCCGGATCGAGCTCTTCGTGCCGTCGCCCGACCTTCCCGAGTTGATCCAGGTACTCGGACGGGACGAACGGATCTCGATCGTGGCACTGCCCGGATCGAAGTCGCCGTGAGCATCCCGGTTCTGGTCGCGATCGGCGGATCGTCCGAAAGCGAATTTGTTGCCGAGCTAGCGAACCATCGTGATCTGGCAACCGTCGTGCGACGGCCGGCGGATGTCGTCGAGCTGATTGCCGCCGCCGAATCTGGGCAGGGGCGAGCGGCAGTCATCTCTGATCACTTTCCGGACATCGATCGCGACGTGGTTCAGAGGCTCCGTCGGCTTGGCCTGGTGGTCATCGCGCTCAGCGCCGAACCTGGCCGGATGATGGCGCTGGGCGTCAGCAGCTGTTTAACCCCGGAGGCGCCGGCGGCCCAGGTGGCTCGGGCCATTGTCCGGGAGTACGGGAAGGAAGCGGGCGGCGCCGGGGCGCCGGAAGAACAGCCTGGTGTCGCTACGGAATCTGGCCCGGCCGTCGCGCCGGCCGTGCCGCTCGGCCCCGGTCCGGCTCGCAATCCGGCACAGCGATCCGGAACGGTGGTGGCCGTATGGGGCGGCGCCGGCAGCCCGGGGCGGACCACGCTGTCGATCAACCTGGCCGCCGAACTGGCTGGACTGGGTGCCACGACGATGCTGATTGATTCCGACACCTACGCCGCATCGATTGCTCCCGCCCTTGGAATGCTGGACGACGCACCGAGTCTCGCTGCCGCGTGCAGGCTCGCCGGACGTGGAATGCTCACCCCCCGGACGCATTGCGCGACGTCAGCGCCGAAGTCGAGCCCAATCTGCGGGTGCTGACCGGGATCAGCCAGGCGGACCGTTGGCCGGAACTGCGCGACGCCGCTCTGGAGAATGTGTTCGACGTGGCCAGGAGCTGTGCCGACTTCACGATCATCGACTGCGCTGGGGTGCTCGAGGCCGATGAGGAGCTCAGCTTCGATACCACGGCGCCACGGCGGAACGCCGGCACCTTAACCGCGCTGGCCGCCGCGGATACCGTGTACGCGGTGGGTGCCGCGGACCCGATCGGCTTGCAGCGCCTGTTGCGCGGACTCGATGAACTGCGGGAGCACGTGCCCGGCGACAGTATTCGGGTTGTGATCAACAAGCTGCGCTCGTCAGCTGTTGGGCCAGCGCCTGAGCGACGGGTTCGAGCGTCTCTGGCCCGATTTGGCGGGCTTGGCGATCTGGTCACGGTGCCGGATGACCGCGCTGCCTGCGATCAGGCACTGCTGCGCGGGCTCGCCCTGCGTACCGCCAACCGGAATTCGACCGCGAGAACCGCGATCCATGGCCTTGCCGCGGGCCTGGCGCGCGACTTCGGGTTCTCCAGCCGGGCGCTGCAGCGGGTGGCCGACAAGCAGGGCGGCAAAATGCGGGAGTGGGGAAGGCTACGCTCATTCCGGTCAATGTGGCGGCTCCGGCGTGCCGTCCGGGACATCGGTGCGGCAGAATAGCAAGCACGGTTCGTTCGACGGTTCGTCCAGCCAATCACCGTGGATAAGGGTAGGAGCTACAGATGTCCAAGCTAGTACGGATCTACGCTCCGTCAGCACTCGATGAACTCGCCGCAGACTGGCCGCGTGGTGTCGCAGTGCCTGGCGGCGACGGGGTGTTTGCTGTCACAGAGCCGGCTATCCACGCGGCGACCACTGGAGAAACGAAACCAGACCTGGAAGAGCTTGAATACGATTCAATGCTCACCGCGGCGCACAACAGTGCTGTCAATCTGCTGATATCCGGCCGGGGCGGCCGCCGCGTCGTCGTGGCTGCCGACGTACCGGAGGGCCAGCTGAGCGCGGACGGCACGAGCGATGCAACCGGCGTGGGCGCCCGCCCGGACTATGTCCTGACGTCGGATCTGACCACGGCTCAGGTCGTCAGCTTCCACGTCGACGCGGACGACGCCACGCTACCCGCTGGAGTTGAGAGCGCGGAGATGCTCGGCATCCTGCTGAAAGCGGCGGCCGACTGCGACCTGCTGTGGTACGACGTGAGCGAGGCCGATGAGCTGTTCTCTTACCGCTCAGCTCGGTAGCTAGAGCGCCAGCCTTTCGCGGACCAGGGACTCCTGTTCCTTGAGTGCCTTCCGGAGCACTCGTTCCGCGGCGGATTCGATCTTGGCTCCCATGAAAGGCATGCTCGAGGTGAGTTCACCGGCGTAGGCGTGGATCGTGCCGTCGGAATCGGGCCGGAGCGACTCGCTTGCCGAAATCTTCAGCGGCACTCCGCTGAGCGTGATATCGACCTCGGCGGTTCGCGAACCGTCGGCACCGGCGCGGGTCCAGAACTCGCGCTGCGTCACCTTGATCGTCTCGCCGACGAACTTTCGGGCGAAATCGGGAAGCTGGGCGGTGGAGGCTTCCCGATTCACAGAGACTGTGAAATCTCCTGTCTCCGGGCTTCCGTCAACACTGACCGAGAAATTGGTCGAGCCGGTGCGGCGGCACACCTCTTCGTGGAAGGACGGCTCTGCCAGAAGTGCGGCAACTGATTCCGGGGTGGCGCCGTAGCGCAGTTCTTCTTCCAATCGCATGGATTGTCTCTCCGCTCAGATCGATCGTTCGATGGCTGTTGAAGGTGCAGTCGCGATCGCTGATGACGGAAACTGCGATTGCGGCGAACCCGAAAGGATTCTCTCATTGATGTGGGCTTAGAGTTGACCGAAGGCGATACTGGCATTGCGAGTACGCCGGTCACCAAAACGACACAGTATTTACGAGGTGGAATCGGTGTCTACGGACGCGAGAATGGCTTTCGACGAGGACGTTGACTGGGCTGGCGTGCAGCGCCGGTGGGAAGAGATAGCAGGTTCCGCTCCGCCGAGAGATTTCCTGGCGACGTATTTTGCGCACGTTGCCGACGAGGACGCGCTGACGCTGGGAACGGACGCCTTGGCCGGACTTGCGCACGCGCACTGGCAGCTCGCCCAGGGCCGGCCGGCCGGTCGTGCCGTGATTAACGTGCACAACCCCGAACCGGATGCGCATGGCTACACGAGTTCCCGTACCGTCGTCGATATTGTCACCGATGACATGTCCTTTCTGGTCGGTTCGGTCTCCGCCGAGCTCACCCGGCAGAAGCACGGTATTCAGCTCGTCATCCACCCGATCGTGGTGGTCCGGCGCGATGTTGCCAGGAATGTCGAGCAGGTTCTTGACCTGCCAAGCGAAAATGCCGGCCTACCGGTCGCCAGCGGTGACACCGCCACACTCGATGTGCTGCCGAACCTTGAAGGGGCGACGGTCGAATCGTGGATTCATATCGAAATCGACAAGGTCGTCGACCCCGGCCAGCTCGAAGCGATCGAGGACGGCATCCGCGATGTGCTCGCCGAGGTCAGGGCCAGCGGAGACGAGTTCGACCGAATGCGCGCCAAAGCGCTCGACATCGCCGGCGAGCTGGAAGAGCGCGCGCCGACCCCCGGACTCGAAGAGGAAGCCGCGGTGGCCGCCCGGCTACTCCGCTGGATGGCGGACGAGAACTTCACCTTCGTTGGCTACCGGGAATACGATCTGGAGGTTGAGAACGGCGACGACGTGCTGATCGCGGCCCCTGGCAGCGACCTCGGCGTGCTGCGATCGCACCGCCAGTCCAATCGCCCCGGCGGAGTGCTGACCCGGAACGTGCAGGCCAAGGCGCGCGAGAAGCGTGTCCTTGTGCTCACGAAGGCGAACTCCCGTTCCCGGGTCAACCGACGAAGCTACCTCGACTATGTCGGGATCAAGACGTACAACGCGGCCGGAGAGGTGATCGGCGAACGCCGTTTCCTCGGCCTGTTCAGCTCGACGGCGTACACGCATTCAGTGCTCAAGGTGCCGGTGATCGGCGAAAAGGTCCGCGAGATCATCCACAGGTCCGGCTACTCCCGGAATTCGCACTCGGGCAAGGACCTGCTGGCGATCCTGGAGACCTATCCACGTGACGAGCTGTTCCAGGCCGACATCGATGAGCTCTACCAGACAGCGATCGCGGTCGTCCACCTTCAGGAGCGGCGCCGGCCCCGGGTATTCCTTCGCCGGGACAGCTACGAGCGTTTCATGTCTGTGCTGGTCTATCTGCCGCGCGACCAGTACAACACCGACGCTCGGTTGAGGATCGAAGCGCACCTGCGCGAGGTTTTCGATGCGGAGTCGGTTGACTACGACGCGTGGCTGAGTGAATCAGTGCTGGCTCGCCTGCACTTCGTGGTCCGGGTGGCAAGGGGCAAGACGCTCGCGGAGGTCGACCAGACCTCGCTGCAGCAGCGGGTGATCGAGGCACTTCGCGGCTGGTCCGATGACCTGATGGAACTGCTGGTTCCGACCGGACCGGATGGCACCGGCTCGGAAGCTGAAGCGCAGATCGCCGCCAGGTGGGCCCATGCGTTCCCTGAGGCGTACAAGGAAGACTTCTCGCCATCACAGGCATTGGAAGACATCAAACATCTTGAGGCAGCCGAACACCACGATCAGCTGCAGATGCGGCTGTACACGCCGGCCGGGGATTCCTGCCGGCAGCGCTTCGCCTTCTACCGGGCCGAGTCGCTGTCACTGACAACGGTTCTGCCATTCCTGGCCAATCTCGGCGTCGAGGTGGTGGACGAACGCCCGTACGAGCTGTCTCTACCGGACGGACAGAAGCGGTACATTTACGACTTCGGCCTGCGTTACGATTCGGAAACCAAGTTCGCCGGCAGCGACAGCCGCTTCGTCGAGGCATTCGCCGCCGCATGGCAGGGACTCAGCGAGTCTGACGGACTGGAACAGCTGGTGCTGGCCGCAGGACTTGGCTGGCGGGAAATCGTCATAGTGCGCACCTACGCCAGGTACTTGCGCCAGGTCGGGCTGAACTTCTCCGAGACGATGCTGGCCCGGGTGATTGTCGACAACGCCCCAATCACCCGGAAGCTCACCGAGTTCTTCGCCGCCCGGTTCGATCCCGCGGGGCCGGAGGATATGTCCGAGCGCCACGCTGAGGAAGCCCGGCTCGTCGAAGAGCTGAAGGGGATGCTTGACGACGTCAAGAGCCTCGATGCCGATCGCATCCTGCGCACGTTCATGGAGCTGATGCAGGCGACGCTGCGGACCAACTTCTATCAGCGGGACGAAGCCGGCAAGCATAAGGCGCATGTCACCCTGAAGCTCGATCCGAGCTCGATCAACGTGCTGCCCAAGCCGCGCCCGGCGCTCGAGATGTGGGTGTACTCGCCTCGAGTCGAGGGCGTGCATCTTCGTTTCGGCCGGGTCGCCCGTGGCGGACTGCGTTGGAGTGACCGGCGTGAAGACTTCCGCACCGAGGTGCTCGGTCTGGTCAAGGCCCAAACGGTGAAGAACGCCCTCATCGTGCCGACCGGCGCAAAGGGTGGGTTCTTCTGCAAGAGCCTGCCGGACAGCTCAAATCGTGAAGCCTGGCTGGCGGAAGGCACGGAGTGCTACCAGACCTTCATCCGGGGAATGCTGGACGTGACCGACAATCTGGTTTACGCCGGCGAGAACCGCGAGGTCGTCGCGCCTCGGGATGTTGTTCGGCATGACGGCGAAGACACCTACCTTGTGGTCGCGGCAGACAAGGGAACCGCAAGCTTCTCCGACACCGCCAACGCCGTCGCGCAGTCATACGGGTTCTGGCTCGGCGATGCCTTTGCCTCCGGTGGGTCCGTCGGCTATGACCACAAGGCGATGGGCATAACTGCCCGGGGCGCCTGGGAGTCGGTCAAGCGGCACTTCCGGGAACTGGGCCGCGACATCCAGACCGAGGATTTCACCGCGGTCGGCGTCGGCGACATGAGCGGCGACGTTTTCGGAAACGGCATGCTGCTCTCGACCCACACGCGACTCGTCGCGGCATTCGACCATCGGCATATCTTCCTTGACCCGAATCCGGATTCAGCCGCCTCGCACGTCGAACGCCAGCGATTGTTCAAGCTGCCGCGCTCGTCCTGGGCCGACTACGATGTCACGCTGATCTCCGAGGGTGGCGGGGTATTCCCGCGCACGGCGAAGTCGGTGCCGATCACCGATCAGGTTCGCGATCGGCTGGGGCTGGAATCAGACGTCCGCGCGCTGGCGCCGGAAGATCTGTTGCGCGCTATCCTTCGTGCGCCGGTCGACCTGGTGTACAACGGCGGTATCGGCACGTATATCAAGGCCAGCACAGAATCCAATGCCGACGTCGGCGATAAGGCCAACGACGCCATCCGGGTCAATGGTGACGAGGTCCGCGCGCTGGTAATCGGCGAAGGCGGAAACCTCGGTGTCACGCAGCTCGGCCGGATCGAGGCGGCGTTGCACGACGTTCGGGTCAACACCGATGCGATCGACAACTCCGCGGGTGTCGACTGCTCCGACCATGAGGTCAACATCAAGATCTTCCTCGACCGGCTGGTTGCAGCGGGAGACATCAGCCCGGACGACCGCGACGGATTCCTGCTCTCGATGACCGACGATGTGGCCAACCTGGTCCTTGCGCACAACTATCGGCAGAACATGGTCCTCGGCGACGCCCGGGTTCAGACCGTGCCGATGTCGAGCGTCTACCTGCGGATGATGAAGTCGTTCGAGCAGCGTGGCGATCTGGATCGGAAGCTTGAGTTCCTGCCGACCACGAACGAAGTGAACCGGCGCAACGAAGGCGGGAAGGGCTTCACCTCTCCCGAACTGTCTGTACTGCTTGCCTACGGCAAGATGGCGCTTTCCGCCGATCTGCTGGCCAGCGAACTGCCGGATGAAGTGTGGGCGCAGTCCCAGCTGAAGGGTTACTTCCCCGCTCCGTTGGTGGATCGCTACGCCGACCGTCTTGGCCAGCACCCGCTGCGCCGCGAGGTCGTAACCACGATGCTGGTCAACGACCTGGTTGATCGCGGCGGGCTCACCTTCGCGTTCCGGGTGATGGAGGAGACCGGCGCGGACGCCGCGCAGACCATGCGCGTTTTCATGGTGGCCAAGCAGGTCTTCGGTCTCGATGACTACATCAAGGCGCTTGAGGCGACGGACGGCACTGTCGACACCGGCACCCAGATCGAAATGCAGCTTGAATACCGCAGGCTGCTCGACCGGGCAACTCGCTGGCTCGTGCACCAGCGTCCATCGAAGGTCGACGTGGACGCGGAAGTCAGCAGGTACCGGTCGATCATCGGCGAACTGTTGCCGCACACGCCGGAACTCGTCCGGGGCACGGAGAAATCCGTGATGGGTGAACGCGCCGAGTCTCTGATCGAACGCAATGTACCGCGGGAACTCGCCTGGCGAACCGCCGCGCTGCTGGACCAGTTCGTGATGCTCGACATCGCCGAGCTGATCGACGCATCGGGGGAGGATCCACGCGAGGTCGCCTCGCTGTACTACACGATCTCGGATCGGTTCAACGCGGCATCCATGCTGGGCCGGATCGGCTCGCTGCCGCGCGGAGACCGCTGGAATGCGCTGGCCCGAGGTGCGTTGCGGGACGACTTCTATGCCGCGATCGAGTCGGTTGTGGCAGCGGTGCTCGAGGGCACCGACAGCGGTCAGCCGGCGGAAGATCGATTGGCCGCCTGGGAGGAAGCAAACGCCAGCCAGCTCAGCCGGGCAATGGAAACCGTCGATGAGGTGCGGCAGTCGGACCACGGCGACCTAGCTTCGCTATCGGTCGCATTGCGGCTGCTGCGCACGGTTGTCCGTACGAGCCAAAGCAGCGTGGCGCCGGCGACCGGGATGGTGCCGGTCATCGAAACCTCCGGAGGCTGAGTGAGCACGCTCGGCAACCTACTGCACGAGGAAGGTGTCAGCTCAGAGCATGACGCCGAGTGGCTGCATCTTCTGGTCGGAGACTGGCAGCTGATAGCGGACCTTTCATTCGCCGACCTGGTGCTCTGGGTGCCGAGCCGGACCGAGCATCGGGACGGTGATTTCCGTGCGGTAGCGCACTGCCGGCCGAGTACTGGTGTCACCGTGTACCACGACGACGTCGTCGGCGGCCACATCGCGAAGACGCAGCGCCAGATGGTGCAACGGGCGTACTCGACGGCCAGCTGGGTCCGGGCGCTGCAGCCGGGCTGGCAGGCCGGGCTGCCGGTGCGCGAAGAGGCGGTTCCGGTTGTCCGTAACGGGCGGGTAATTGCCGTGCTCACCCGGCATAGCAACCTGGCCGCAGCTCGGGCGCCAAGCCGGCTCGAACTGACGTACATGGAGTGTGCGGGGGAGCTGCTCCGGATGATCTCCCAGGGCGCGTTCCCGGACGTCTCCGCCCCGACCGGGGCCCGTCGCGGTGCGCCGCGGGTGGGTGACGGTCTGGTGCTGCTGGACGTCGAGGGAGTCGTTGTCTACACAAGTCCCAACGCGCTGTCCCTGCTGCACCGGCTCGGTCACATCGGTGAGGTCGAAGGCGAATCGCTCGCGGAAGTCGTCAGCGACCTGCTGGAGGAACGGCGGCCAGTCGATGAGTCCCTGCCGCTGGTGCTGACCGGCCGCGCGCCATGGCGCTCCGATGTCGAGGCCCGCGGAGTCGCCCTGTCGCTCCGGGCGATTCCCTTCACCCAGGCCGGTCAGCGAACCGGCGCGATTGTGCTTGCCCGCGATGTGTCCGAGCTGCGCCGGCGGGAGCGCGAGCTGATGAGCAAGGACGCGACGATCCGCGAAATGCATCATCGGGTGAAGAACAACCTGACTACCGTGGCCGCCCTGCTACGGCTGCAGGCGAGGCGAATGACGACGAGTGAGGCCCGGGAAGCGCTGGAAGAGGCAATGCGCCGGGTCTCGATTATCGCCGTGGTGCACGACACCCTTTCCCAGGGCGTGGACAGTAGCGTGGACTTTGACGAAGTTGTCGACAAGGGTCTCAGGGTGACTCCTGACCTCGCCGTGCCGTCGTCGAACATTAGGGTGAAGCGCGAGGGCTCGTTCGGCGCGATCAGCAGCGGGGACGCTACCGCCCTGGCCCTCGCGCTGACGGAGCTGGTCACCAACGCCGTCGAGCATGCTCTCCCGGATGGCGAGGGATCGGTGTGGGTGCGTCCGGTTCGCGATGGCGCCCACCTGCAGGTCATCGTCGCGGACGATGGCGTAGGCCTTCCCGAACAGGGCGGACCCGGCAACGGGCTGGGAACGCAGATCGTCAAGGCCCTGATCGGCGGCGAGCTCAACGGCACGATCATCTGGCGTGACCGGGATGGTGGCGGCACGGAAGCGGTTATCTCGATCGAACTGCGCAAGGACGAATAGCTGTCCACTCGCGGCAAGAAAAACGCCACCGGCGGTCAATGACCACCGGTGGCGCAAGGTGCTTCGGCTAGCTAGCCCGGCGGGCACGGGCGGCGCGGCGTTTGAGTGCCCGACGCTCGTCCTCGCTGAGACCGCCCCATACACCAGCGTCCTGGCCGGACTCCAATGCCCACTGCAGGCAGGTATCAACGACCTCGCAGCGTCGGCAGACGCTCTTGGCCTCTTCGATCTGCAGCAGAGCCGGTCCGGTATTACCGATGGGGAAGAAGAGCTCAGGGTCTTCATCTAGGCAGGCTGCGCGATGGCGCCAGTCCATAATGTCCTTTCAGTCACACACATCTAAGTATCCGGCCGCACAACAAGTGGCCGGAATGTCGCAAGAGGTGAGTCTCGTTAGCTTGGAGAATCAAGACAGTTAACCAGCGCTTTGCGCTGCGTTGAACCTCGATTTCTTCTAGGTTCACACGGCCCAGATTTTTTTACAAGAGGTAGAGGTTGTGATTCTCCTGACAAAGGCTGCCCCGCTCACCCCCTGTGAGCTGGGCATTCAGTTACTGGCTTTCGCCGCGGCATCAAGGGCGCGGATCGTCGCATACGCCTGCTGCGGAGTCTGGCTGATGAAGCCGGCGCTCTGATAGCGGGCAACGATCTGCGGTTCGGTGCGCATCAGCGCCCAGCCTCGCCGGATCAGGGTGGTCAACGACTTCCTGGATTCCGAGAGGTCACGCAGCAGACGAAAGGTGAAGGTCTTGATCCGGGGCCGGGCGAGGCAGATCGCTGCGGCGACGCAATCCGAATCAGACAGCCGGCTGATCACCTCGTCGGCGAACAGGCCTTCGGCGATAATCGTCCTTGCGGCACCGACGTCGACATGGACGATGCCGGTCCGGCGTGAAGTCGGGATGTCATACACCGGGATATCTGCCTTGCCATCGTTGCAGAGTTGCCGAAGACTCGCTGCCGCTGCGTCGGCGTTCCAGCTCCCGGCCGAGTCCCAGTCGACGATGCCGAAGCGGCGGGGCAGCCCCGGATCGTCATGGTCGCGGTAGAAATCGTCCAGGGCCACAACCGGCAGGCCGAGCCGTCTGGTCAGCGAGGTCTTTCCGACGCCACTTGGGCCGGTGAGCAGGACGATCCGGCGGGAAGGTCTGGAGTCGGGGGAGGGCACCTTGGGATGTTAGCAGCTGAGTTTCGGTTCCCGGCCAGGCTGTGCCCTGAGGAGCTGCCGGGGCGTGAAATGATGTGGCCATGCCTACCTACGCCGAAGTCGCTGGTCTGATCGACCATACCCTGCTGAAACCCGAGGCCACCCGCGCCGATGTCGACCTGCTGATTGCCGAGGCAATCGACCTCGGCGTGCTGGCCATCTGCGTCTCACCCTCCATGTTGCCAGTGACCGCCGAGGGAGTCGTGGTGGCGACCGTGGTCGGGTTCCCCTCAGGTAAGCATCATTCCGCGATCAAGGCCGCCGAAGCCGCGCTGGCCATCGAGCAGGGCGCGGATGAAATCGACATGGTGATCGACATCGGTTCGGCGCTCGCCGGGGATATCTCAGGGGTCGAGGCGGACATTGCAGCGGTCCGTGCTGCCACCCCGGCACCCGCGCTGCTCAAGGTGATCATCGAGTCCGCCGCGCTCGACGACGACACGATTGTCGCCGTCTGCCAGGCTGCGATGAGCGCCGGCGCGGACTTCGTCAAAACCTCCACCGGATTCCACCCGGCAGGCGGGGCGAGCGAGCACGCCGTGGCGCTGATGGCGAAGACCGTGGGCTCTCGCCTCGGCGTCAAGGCAAGCGGCGGTATCCGCACCACCGAGGCTGCCGAGGCGATGCTCCGGGCGGGTGCGACCCGGCTCGGCCTCTCGGGGTCCCGGGCCGTTCTCGACGGACTGGGGCGGTAGCTCAGCTGGCTGCCCGGGACGGTAGGTCAGACGCCGAGCATTTCCTCGACATCGTTGACCAGGAGCCGCAAGCGTTTGGCGGCTGTTGCGCGTGCCTCCGCTAACCGGTCTCCGCTGAGCTGCTCGACTACTTCGAGGTAGCACTTGAGTTTGGGTTCGGTTCCGGATGGCCGGATGATCACCCGGCTATTGTCTTCGGTCAGGTAGCGGAAGCCCGGCGTCGGCGGGAGATCGGTGCTGCCCGCCGCGAGGTCGATGATCTCGGTGACCGGGCTGCCCGCCAGCTCTGCCGGCGGTTCGGCGGCAACCTTGCGCAGCAGCTCGTGGATCCGACTCAGGTCCTCCACCCGGATTGTCACCGGCTGGGTGAGGTGCACGCCATGCTGGGCGGCGAGCTCATCGAGCACATCGAGCAGGGCGAGGCCCTCGTTGTCCAGTTCGGCGGCCAGATCGGCGATCAGCACCGCTGTCGAGATGCCGTCCTTGTCCCGGACGCTTTCGGGGTCGACGCAGTACCCGAGCGCTTCCTCATAGCCGAAAACGAGATTCTTCACCCGCGAAATCCATTTGAACCCGGTAAGGGTCTCCCGGTGACTGATGTCCGCGGCCGCAGCAATTGCGGCCAGCTGGCGAGAGGAGACGATCGAGTTCGCAAAGACGCCCGCCCGCTTGTCCTCGTCGCTCATGCCGCGGGCAATGTACCAGCCAAGCAGCGAGCCGACCTCGTCGCCGCTGAGCTGGCGGAACTCGCCGTCGTGGGTCGGCACAGCCACGGCGCAGCGATCCGCGTCCGGGTCGTTTGCAATGATGATGTCCGCGTGCCGTTCGACGGCCGCCTGGATGGCGAGATCCAGCGCTCCCGGCTCTTCCGGGTTCGGGAACGGCACGGTTGGAAATTCCGGATCGGGATCGGCCTGCTCTGCGACAACATGAACGTCGTGGAAACCGGCGCGCTGGAGCGCGGCCAGCGCGACCTCTTTTCCCACTCCATGCATGGGCGTGTACACAATCGACAGATCCCGCGATCCGCCGGGCAGGGCCCGCCGAACCGCCTGACTGAGATAGCCCTCGATCCGGGTAGGCGCAAGAGTCGTCCAACCGTCCGCCCGGCGGATCGAGGAATACCGGCCGACCTGGGCGATCTTTTCCGCAATACGCCGGTCATGCGGCTCTACGATCTGTGCGCCCCGCTCATGGGCGGCTACCATCCGGCCGCCGAGGTAGACCTTGTACCCGTTGTCAATCGCCGGATTGTGGCTGGCCGTGACCATTACTCCGGCCTCCGCTTCAAGGCGCTGCACGGCGAAGGCGAGCACAGGCGTCGGCCGGGCCTGCGAAAGCATCAGCACCTCGATCCCGGCTGCGGTCATGATTGCGGCGCTGTCGTGCGCGAACCGCGCGGAGTTGTGCCGGGCGTCGTAACCGATGACAACTCGGGGACGGTAGCTGCCGGCGGCGCACTCAAGCAGATAGGCGCTGAGGCCCGCGGCCGCACGAGCAACCACGACCCGGTTCATCCGGTTCGGGCCTGCCGACATGGCGCCGCGCAGACCGGCGGTGCCGAAAGCCAGGGACTGACCGAACCTGTCCTGGATTTCAGCGCCGGCAACCAGGTCTCCCGCCTCGGCACGATCGATCAGCGTGCCGAGTTCCGAGACGTTCTTCTGGTCAGGGTCTTCCGTCAGCCAGGCTTTGGCGGCATCGGCAATGTCGGGGGGAAGAGTTGTCATGGACCAAACCTACGACGAGGGTAGACCGTTGTGCGAAATCTGTGTTTCCCTGATCGCTATGAACAGCACGCCTGAGAATTTATCCGCATCCCTTTTCAGCGTAAACGGCACCGCGCCGGTGATAGACGAGACCGCCTGGGTCGCTCCGGGCGCCACCCTGATAGGTGACGTCAAGGTCGGCGCGGGATCTAGCGTCTTCTATGGCGTCGTGATCCGAGCCGACCGCGCCCCGATTACGATCGGCGAAGGCACGAACCTGCAGGACGGCACCGTGATGCACGCGGATCCTGGTTTTCCGGCCACTATCGGGGACCGGGTTTCGGTTGGGCACCGTGCGTTGCTGCATGGCTGCACGGTGGAAGACGATGTGCTGGTCGGGATGAGCGCAACGCTGCTGAACGGCTCACATGTCGGCAGCGGGTCGCTGATCGCCGCAGGGGCCGTGGTGCTGGAGGGCACTGTGATCCCGCCGAACTCCCTGGTCGCCGGTGTTCCGGCGAAGGTACGGCGTGAGCTGACCGAAGAAGACCGCGAACGTGTCGTGCAGAATGCGGTGACCTATCAGGAAATCAGCGCATTGCACCGGGATCATGTCCGTCCGGTGACCAGGTGACGGAGGCGTAGCCTCTGCCCGGATTACAGCTTTCGGGCTATCTCCGCGAGAAGCGCGCCGAGTCGTGGCGCCGCTGCCTGACCGGCCTCGATAACCTCCTGGTGGCTGAGCGGGACCGGGCTGATGCCGGCTGCGAGGTTGGTGACCAGGGAGATGCCGAGAATTTCCATTCCGGCGTGCCGTGCCGCAATGGCCTCGAGCGCCGTGGACATGCCGACCAGATCGCCGCCGATCCGTTCGGCGAACCGGACCTCCGCCGGAGTCTCGTAGTGCGGGCCGCGGAACTGCACGTAGACGCCTTCGGCCAGGGAATCGTCGACTGCATGAGCCAGGTCGCGCAGCCGGGCCGAATACAGATCCGTGAGATCGACGAACGTCGCTCCTTCCAGCGGTGAGGCGCTGGTCAGGTTGATATGGTCCTCGATCAGCACCGGGGTGCCCGGTGCCCAGTCCGGATTCAGGCCACCGCAGCCATTCGTCAGCACGAGCGTTCCGGCACCCGCGGCTGCCGCAGTGCGGATCGGGTGCACGACCGCCCGCACGCCCTTGTTCTCGTAGAAATGGGTGCGGGCACCGAGGACCAGCGCGTGCTTGCCTGTTTCGTTGATCCGAACTGATCGAATCGTGCCGACGTGGCCGACGACACTCGGCGCGGAAAAGCCAGGCAGCTCAGTGCTTGGAATTTCTGCGAGGGTTTCGCCCAGGAGATCGGCGGCGGTGGACCAGCCGGAGCCGAGTACCAGCGCGATATCGTGCCGGGCAACTCCGGAACGATCGGCGATCACGGCGGCAGCCTGGTCGGCGAGGGCAAATGGGTCGGTTTCAGCCGAATTCAGATCAGTCACAGAAGTAACCCTAGCGTCCGCGGCACGACTGAATTCGGATGGGCGGTGTACGGCAGTGGCGGCCCAAATCCCGCCGCGGTCGCCAACAGGGCCTTCGGTAGGAAACAATGTTGATGTGAACAACGTACTTGATCCGTCCGGAACCCGCATCGTGATAGTCGGAGGAGGCCCCGGAGGCTATGAGGCGGCCCTGGTCGCCGCCCAGCTCGGGGCGAAGGTGACTCTCGTCGAGCGCAACGACTGTGGCGGCTCCGCTGTGCTGACGGATGTAGTTCCATCGAAGACGCTGATTGCCACCGCGGAGCTGATGGTCAACGTCGCAGAATCGACGGAGCTCGGGCTTCGGTTTTCGGGATCCGTCGGCGGAGATGTCGCCGACGACCTGAACGCAGAACGGACGAACACCGCGGTGACCGTGGATCTGGGTGCCGTGAATCGACGGGTCAAGAATCTGGCCAGGGCGCAGTCCGCCGACATCCGCAGCGGGCTTGTCAAGGCCGGTGTGCGGCTGTTGAAGGGCCACGGCCGGCTGACCGGGCCGAATGCCGTGGAGGTTGAGTCGGAGGACGGCAGCAGGCAGACCGTCGAGGCGGACACCGTCCTGGTTTCGGTCGGAGCACATCCTCGTGAGCTCGACACCGCTCTTCCCGATGGTGAGCGGATTTTCACCTGGACCCAGCTGTATGAGCTGGAAACTCTGCCGGAGAAACTCATCGTGGTCGGTTCCGGCGTCACCGGCGCTGAATTCGCCTCGGCTTACCATGCGCTCGGCTCGGATGTCACGCTTATCTCCAGCCGGGACCGGGTGCTTCCGGGCGAGGACAAAGACGCTGCCGAGGTGCTGGAAAACGTATTGCGCTCCCGCGGCATGACTGTGCTGTCGAAGTCACGCGCCAGCACGGTCGAACGCACGGATGACGGCGTCCGGGTAACGCTCGCCGACGGCAGGATCGTCGACGGCTCGCACTGCCTGATGGCGGTCGGTTCGATCCCGAACACGAAGGATCTCGGGCTCGAAGAGATGGGTGTCCGGCTCTCCGAGTCGGGTCACATCGAGGTGGACGGCGTCTCCCGGACGTCGGTCGCGGGAGTGTACGCAGCAGGAGACTGCACGGGCGTGCTTCCGCTCGCGTCTGTGGCTGCCATGCAGGGAAGAATCGCGATGTGGCACGCGCTCGGCGATGCGGTCTCACCGCTGAAGCTGCGCAATGTGTCGTCCAACGTGTTCACCAACCCGGAGATCGCCACGGTCGGCTGGACCGAACAGGACATCGAGGACGATGCGGTGCAGGGCGTCACGGTCAAGCTGCCACTGGCCACAAACGCCCGGGCGAAGATGCAGGGCATCAAGGACGGCTTCGTCAAGGTGTTCTGCCGCACCGGCTCCGGCACTGTGATCGGCGGGGTGGTGGTCGGCCCGAAGGCCAGCGAACTGATCTTCCCGATCGCGCTCGCGCTGGAACACCGGCTGACAGTTGACCAGCTTGCCTTGTCGTTCGCTGTCTATCCTTCACTGACCGGCTCACTGACCGAGGCCGCGCGAAAGCTGCACAAACACGCATAGCCAGCTCTCGGCTTGGCCGTTATTGTCCGTTATTGGCCGGCTTCTACTGTCCGGCTTCGCGCAGGAACGAGGCCTTGAGTTTCTGAGTCCGCCTGATCGAGCCGTGCCAGAGCACCAGCACCGGCGGCACCACGAGTTCGCTGATCATCAGGGCGACGGTGCTCAGGTGCGGCGTGCCTGCCGTTGCCCAGGCGATCACCCGGGCCAGACCACCGAGGAAGATGATCCCGCATAGCGCTGCCAGCCCGACGCCGGCGCGGTCCAGTGCGTACGACACCCACAGGAACGCGAAGCCCAGGCCGGCCAGCAGAGCCGACAGGTAGGCAAACTGGCTCTCAAGGGTTGGGTTCGCAGGCGTGCCGATGCCTGCCGTCTGCGCACCGGGGAGTCCGGCAGTCCCCGAGATGGCGCCCCACACGCCCAGCGAAACCAGGCTCAGGCCGACCAGGGCGATGACGATTCGCAGCACAAGCCAGTCCCGTCGCGGCGTGAGCCGGGTGGGCTTGGTGGTGGTCGTGTGGTCCTCGGCAGGACCGGGAACTTCCGGCTGCTCGGGCGGTGTGCTCATCAGACCCTGCCTTCTTACGCAGAACGAATGTCAACGTGGTGCTGATTTCACTGTACTAGTGGAGCCGGGCTGCGGCGGCGCAACTCCACGCCGGGGGACTAGTCGATTTCGAGCAGTTGCGTTCCTGCTGTGACTGTTTGGCCCACCTTGACCGACAGACCGCTCACCACGCCGTCCTTGTGCGCTAACAGCGGCTGCTCCATCTTCATTGCCTCGAGTACGACGACGAGGTCACCGGAAGCGACGGCCGCACCTTCTTCGACGGCGACCTTCACGATGGTGCCTTGCATCGGGGCGGTGACGGCGTCGACCGAGGGGTCGACACCCTGGGCGGCAGAGTGCTTGTGGGTGCGGCGCTTTCCCGGTTTGGTCTTCCGGCCGGCACCGATGCCGCTCGGCAGCACTACCTCGAGCCGACGTCCGTCGACCTCGACGACGACCTGCTCACGATCCGCTTCTTCCACCGGAAGCTCACCCGACGGCGAGGTCGGCGGAATCTGATTGTCGAAATCGGTCTCGATCCAGCGAGTGTGTACGGAGAAACCTTTGCCGTCACCGATGAACGCCGGGTCACGCACGACAGCCTTGTGGAAGGGGATGACAGTCGGAACGCCCTCGACCTCGTACTCTGCCAGAGCCCTGGCCGCGCGCTGCAACGCCTGCTCGCGGCTGGCTCCGGTCACGATCAGCTTGGCCAGCAGGGAATCGAAGTTGCCGCTGATCAGGTCGCCTTCGACGATGCCGGAGTCAACCCGGACGCCGGGACCCGCCGCCGGCCGGTGATGCGTCACGGTGCCCGGGGCGGGCAGGAAGTTGCGTCCCGCGTCCTCGCCGTTGATCCGGAACTCGATGGAGTGTCCCACCGGAACCGGGTCGTGGTAACCGAGTGCCTCGCCGGCCGCGAGCCGGAACTGCTCACGCACCAGATCGATGCCGGTGACTTCTTCGCTGACCGGGTGCTCGACCTGCAGCCGGGTGTTGACCTCGAGGAAAGAGATCACGCCATCGCGGCCGATCAGGAACTCACAGGTTCCCGCGCCGACGTACCCTGCCTCGGCGAGAATTGCCTTCGATGATCGGTAGAGTTCGGCGGACTGTTCGTCGGTGAGGAACGGTGCCGGTGCTTCTTCGACCAGCTTTTGATTCCGGCGTTGCAGCGAGCAGTCGCGGGTGGACACCACGACCACAGTGCCGTGCACATCGGCGAGGCATTGCGTTTCGACGTGGCGTGGCCCGTCGAGAAATCGCTCAACGAAGCAGTCTCCGCGGCCAAAAGCGGCTGTCGCTTCCCGGACGGCCGAAGCGAAGAGTTCGGGGATTTCGGAGCGTTCCCTGGCGACTTTCAGGCCGCGTCCGCCGCCGCCGTAGGCAGCCTTGATCGCGACCGGAAGACCATGCTGATCCGCGAACGCCAGAACTTCGTCGGCGTTGCTGACCGGGTCTTTGGTTCCGGGAACCAGGGGAGCTCCGACCTTTTCGGCGAGGTGCCGCGCGCTCACCTTGTCGCCGAGAGTATCGATGGCATCGGGGGAGGGGCCGATCCAGGTGAGTCCGGCATCAATGACCGCGGCGGCGAATGCCGAGTTCTCAGCGAGGAATCCGTAGCCCGGATGCACGGCGTCGGCGCCGGACCGGCGGGCTATATTGAGGATCTTCTCCATGTCGAGATAGGTCTGTGCCGCGGATTCCCCATCCAGCGCGTAGGCGGAGTCGGCGAGCCGGGCGTGCAGCGCGTTGCGATCGCCGTCACTGTAGATGGCTACAGTCTTCAGACCCGAGTCGCGCGCCGCGCGGATGATCCGCACCGCGATTTCGCCGCGGTTGGCGACGAGCACCGTCCCGAACGGGAATTGCGCGGAACCGGGAGCCGATGCCGCCGGCATCGAGGGGAAATCTTGGGTCATCGAGCTTCTCCTTGAGGTTTATTGTCCGTGAGAGAGCCTAACCATGACTTGCCGCCAACTGTGGCAATCAGGGAGAAAGTCGACCACAACACGAGAGATCTCAGACAAATCGCGTCGGATGGCCGCGGGCGTGTGCTGTGCGCTTCGATCAGGTTCCGGCCGACTGGACTGTCGCGGTCCGGTCTCGTGCACCAGGGCTGAGGTCGATCCGGTCCGGGTGCGCGTAGATATTGAAGCCAGTGTCGCGGGAGAAACCGATCAGGGTGATTCCGCTTGTTCGGGCCAGATCTGCTGCGAGTGAGGACGGCGCAGACACCGCGGCGAGCACCGGAATTCCGGCCAGCTGCGCCTTCTGCACGAGTTCGAACGATGCTCGGCCGGATACCTGGAGGATCGTCCGGTCCAGCGGCAGCCGGTCCTCCCGCAGCGCCCAGCCGGTGACCTTGTCCACCGCGTTATGCCGGCCAACGTCTTCACGAAGACACAGTAGTTCGCCGGAGTAGCTGAAGAGACCAGCCGCATGCACGCCGCCGGTGCGGTCGAAAACCTGCTGGCTGGCGCGCAACTTGCCGGGCAGGGAGCTGATCAGCTCGGGCAGCAGTGCGCCGGCCGGATCTGGTGCTTCCTCGGGGCTGGCTATCCGGAAATGCGCCGACTTGCTGACCGCATCAATGGACGCGCTGCCGCAGATCCCACAGGCGCTGGAGGTGTAGACGTGTCGTTCCATCGTGGTGTCGGGAAGCACCACGCCGGGGGAGAGCTCGGCATCGATCACGTTGAAGGTCTGTCGGCCGTTCTCGTCGACGCCGGCGCAGTACCGGAGTGCTGCGAGCTGCTCTTTCGCCCAGATCGCGCCCTCGGAAACCAGAAAGCCGGCCGCTAGATCGAAGTCCTCGCCGGGCGTGCGCATAGTCACTGTGAACGCCGTGCCGTTGACTCTCAGCTCAAGAGGCTCCTCCACGGCGAGGACGTCCTCGCGCTGACGAATCGTCGCTTCCGCTGTGCGGTAACGGGTGATCCGGTGCCGCTGGGTTACCCGGCCCATCTGAGGTTCCTTCTAACGTCCGGTTATCGAATGCATACGCAATCAGCGTACCCACCTGCCGTCAGCCGGCGCGAGCACTAGTACACCAGGACGGTGGTGCCGATCGGGGCCAGATCTTTCTTCCAGACCCAGTTCATTGCCGCGTCTGTGAGCCGGACACAGCCGTGGGAGGCGGCATACGGCGGAACGTTGTTGTACTCGCCATGCAGGGCGATGCCGCCATTGAAGTACTTGGGTCGCCACAGGTAGCCCAGTTTGCTCTGCCGTGGGCCGTCGATCTGCCTGGAAATGGTGAACTTGCCTCGCGGCGTGACGGCGACCGATGTGCCTCCGGCTGAGTTCTTGTACGTCCGGCCCGAGCCCGTGGACGTGTTGAGAATATGGCTGACCTTGCCATCATCGACGATGAGCACGAGTTGCCGGTCGATATCGACTTCGACGACATGTCCCGACGAGCTTTTGGCCTTCGGCCGTGTGCCCTTCTCCAGCGCCTTCTTCACCTTCGGCCCCACGACTCCGTCGCGGCCGAGTCCGGCCGTTTTCTGCAGCGCGTAAACAGCTTGCTGGGTTGTGGCGCCAAATGTTCCGTCGGTGTCGCTGACCCAGTACCCGGCGGCGAGCAGGTCTTTCTGCAGCTGCGCCACCTTCTTGCCCTTGTCTCCGGGACGCAGCATCGCCTTCTTGGCGTCCGCCTTCTGCTTTTCGTCTTTTTCGGCGTCCTGCTTCTTCTTCTGCTGCTCGTCTTTTTTGGCATCGTCCTTTCTGGCATCGGAATCGTCGTCGGCGTCCTTCGGCTTCTGCGTTGCCGAGTCATCCGGTTCCGGCGACGTTGGCGGAGCAGAATCAGACGGGGTCTGTTCAGGGGAAGCTGCCTGAGTCGTTGGCGCCGAGGTGTCATCCGGCGTCGACGACCCGGCGGCTTCGGGATCGGGACCGGATGCCATGCAACCGGTCAGCAGGAGGGCAACGGCGGACAGCGCTGCGGCAGAGACCAGGGAGGTGCGTTTCACAAGGATCACTCGCTCTCTTCGCAGGGCGAAGCAGACTACAGACGGGGCGTGCGGATCTGTGTACACCTCAGCAGGCACCACGGAGCGCAGCAACGGGCCGCGCGGGCCGGCATGGCAATAGTTAGCTAATCGACACATTTCTATCCCCGGCGGCCGGATTCGACCGACTGGACGTTTTTCCAAATGCGGGTACCTTCGAAGAAGGTAATAGAATTCCTCGCTGCCACGAACAGGTGAGAACGATGACGTCCGGCCCTCCTGAGCACGATATCGACGAAGCGAACCTAACGGTTGAGGCTCCGAAACGTACCGCCGTCGGGATACCAGCGATTTATCATGCTCTGAAGATTTCGCTCAAGCAGATGGGTGCCAAGCGCAGCGCCGAGACCCTGCTGCGGGTCAACCAGAAGGATGGCTTTGATTGCCCTGGTTGCGCGTGGCCGGAGGCTGACAAGCGGCACGTGGCGGAGTTCTGCGAGAACGGCGCGAAGGCCGTTGCCGAAGAGGCCACGGTACGGAAGGTGACCCCGGAGTTCTTCGCCCGGCACTCGGTCGCCGAATTGCTGTCGCACGACGACTACTGGCTGGGCCAGCAGGGCAGGCTGACCGAGCCGATGCTGCTCGAAGCGGGTGGAACGCACTACCGTCCGGTCGGCTGGGATGAAGCGTTCGACATCGTGGCGGAGGAGCTGAAAAGCCTGGCCAGCCCGGACGAAGCTGTCTTTTACACATCGGGGCGAACATCCAACGAGGCCGCCTTCCTGTACCAGTTGCTGGTGCGCGGCTTCGGCACGAACAACCTGCCGGACTGCTCGAACATGTGCCACGAATCGTCCGGCTCAGCGCTGACCGAGACGATCGGCATCGGCAAAGGGTCAGTCAGTCTCGAAGATCTGAAACATGCCGAGTTGATCCTGATCGCAGGCCAGAACCCGGGCACGAATCATCCGCGGATGCTGACCGCGCTGGAGAACGCAAAGAAGCATGGCGCGACCATCGTCGCAATCAACCCGCTTCCCGAGGCGGGACTGATCAGGTTCGAGAATCCACAGACGCCGCGAGGCATCATTGGCAACGGCACGGCCATTGCCGACGACTTCCTGCAAATCAAGCTTGGCGGCGACCAGGCACTCTTCCTCGGATTGGGGAAGTTCCTGCTCGAAGCCAACGACGATGCGGTAGCGGCCGGGGAAGAAGGCGTTTTCGACACTCAGTTCATCGATGCCCACACGCACGGGCTCGATGACTATCTCGCGGAGCTCAGGAACGCCGACTGGGATGAGATAGTCTCTGCCACCGGGCTGACCCGCCAGCAGATCGCGGCCACCGGCCGTCGGCTGCAGGCGTCGAAGTCCACCATCGTGTGCTGGGCGATGGGCCTGACCCAGCACAAGAACTCGGTGCCGACCCTGCGCGAGATCGTGAACGTACTGCTGCTGCAGGGCAACATCGGCAAGCCCGGTGCCGGGCTGTGCCCGGTGCGGGGACACTCGAACGTGCAGGGCGACCGCACGATGGGAATCTTCGAACGGATGCCGGCCAGCTTCCACGACACACTGGACGCCGAGTTCGGATTCCATTCCCCGCGTGGGCATGGCTACGACACTGTCAACGCCATCCGGGCAATGCGTGACGGCACGGTGAAGTTCTTCATGGCGATGGGCGGAAACTTCGTCCGGGCCACCCCGGACTCCGAGGTGACCGAAGCGGCGCTGCGGAGCACGACGATGACGGTGCAGGTGTCCACCAAGCTGAACAAATCGCACCTGATCACCGGTCGTCGCGCGCTCATCCTGCCAACGCTCGGCCGAACCGACAAGGACACTCAGGCGACCGGCGAGCAGCGGGTGACTGTGGAGGACTCGATGAGCGCCGTGCACGCCTCGCGCGGACGCCTGAAGCCGCCAAGTGAAGAGCTGTTGTCGGAGGTGTCGATAGTCAGCCGGCTGGCCGCGAGGCTATTCGACGGACGCGCCGACGCGCCGCAACTCGACTGGGCGGCCTGCGAGGCCGACTACACACAGATCCGCAAGCACATCGAGCGGGTAGTCCCGGGCTTCGAACGGTTCGAGGAGAAGATCGCCCGTCCCGGCGGATTCGTCCTGCCACATGGGCCGCGTGACGGCCGGCGCTTTCCCACGGCAACCGGGAAGGCCAACTTCACGGTTAATGAGTTGTATTATCCGAAGCTGCCAGCGGGCCGGTTGCTCTTGCAGACAATCCGCTCGCACGACCAGTTCAACACCACGATCTATGGCACTGACGACCGTTACCGCGGAATCAAGGCTGCCCGGCGGGTAGTGATGGTCAACCCGGACGATCTGGCCGAACTGGGAATCGGCGACGGCGAAACCGTCGACCTGGTGTCGGAGTTCAGCGACGGCCTGGCGCGTCGCGCCGAGAAGTTCCGGGCCGTGGCTTATTCGACGCCGCGGGGCTGCGCCGCAGCGTACTACCCCGAGACCAACGTGCTCGTGCCGCTGGATTCGGTCGCCGACATCAGCGGAACGCCTACGTCGAAGTCGGTCGTGATCCGGCTGGAGAAAACCAGCAACAGATGACCGATGGGGCACCGGATTTCCAGCAGGCGAGGTTGCTGGCGTATTCCTGCGGGCAGTCGCTGACCTGTTCGGTTGACGTCGTGTCGGTCCGCTCCGACTTCGGTACGGTGCCGCCCGCCCAGGGGATACCGCAGTTTCTTGCCGCGGATATTCATGCCCGCAACGATGTGCCGGTCGCGGACTGCTCGGCAATGGACGGCTATGCCGTTGCTGGGCCGCCGCCGTGGCGCTTCGCAGGCGAGGCATTGCCAGGTGAAGCAAACCCGGTCAGCCTCGAGCCCGGGACGGCCATCCGGGTCGGCACCGGCAGCGTCATTCCGAATGGAACCGAGGCGGTGGTCCGCTGGGAGGATGTTGAATCCCGGCAAGCCTGGCGGCAGGCCGGGCCCGACCCTGGCC
Source organism: Saxibacter everestensis (assembly GCF_025787225.1). Classification (NCBI taxonomy): domain Bacteria; kingdom Bacillati; phylum Actinomycetota; class Actinomycetes; order Micrococcales; family Brevibacteriaceae; genus Saxibacter; species Saxibacter everestensis. The sequence goes on along the minus strand of NZ_CP090958.1, from coordinate 2,292,259 downwards.
TCACCCTCGGGGCTATGGGGGCGCCGAAGCCGCCCGACGGTGACAATATCCGCCGAAGCGGTGAGGAAACCCGGTTGGCCGAGCGGATCGGCGTGTCCGGCCAGCTGCTGACTTCCAGCCTGCGCGGAGCCGCCGCCGCAGCCGGTCTCGACGAGCTTCAGGTGGCGCGACCGCCCCGGATCGCCCTGCTCGCCACGGGCGATGAGCTCCAGGATTCCGGGGTTCCGTCGGCATCGAAGATCCGGGACGCCCTGACGCCGACATTGCGGAGCCTGCTTCCGGCAATGGGCGCCGGCATCGGCACAGCGTGCCTGGTGCCGGATTCCCGGGACGCCGCGCAGGATGCCTTGCTGGCCGCGGATAGCGCAGCGATCATCCTCAGCACCGGAATGGCCTCGGCGGGTCCCAGGGATTACATGCGCGACGTTCTCGCGGATCTCGGTGCCGAGATGGTGATTGACAACGTGCAGATCAGGCCGGGACGGCCGCAGGGTCTGGCGATTTTGCCTGATGGCCGGATGGTTGCGCTGTTACCAGGCAATCCGTTCGCCGCCATTTCGGCGATGGTGACGATTGTGCAGCCGCTGATTGCCGGTGCCTTGCGGGCTTCGCTGCCCGCAATCCGTGCGGTGGCTCGGCATGGAAGCGTGCCGAAACCGGGTGCAGTCACCCGGCTGTATCCGGCCCGTTGGTCGACGCCCACCGAACAGACTGCGGGCCCGGCTGAGCCATCGGCGCTGGGGATCGCGCGGCTCGACATCCTGCCCTGGCGGGGGTCCGCCCAGCTGCGCGGGCTCGCCGAGGCAGAGGCGCTGCTCATCGTGCCGCCGACCGGTGAGCCGGGCTACCTGCCGCTGCCCTGATCCGGACGGACGTTCCACAGGGTGTGCCACCGGACACCGAGGCGGCCGAACAGCTGCCGCAAGAGTGGCAGGCTGAGCCCGATCACGCCGTGATGGTCACCTTCGATTCCGCTGACGTACGCCCCGCCGAACCCATCGATGGTCAACGCGCCAGCGACGTGCAGCGGCTCATCCGTTTCCAGGTACGCTTCAACCTCGTCATCGGCGATATCGGCGAGATGAATTGTCGTCGCTGAGCTGGCGCCGACGCTTGCGCCCGTTGACATGTTGATCAGCCAGTGACCGGAAAAGAGTGTGGCCGACCTGCCCCGCATCACCATCCATTGTTCCCTGGCCCGCTCCCGGGTCAGCGGCTTGCCGTAGCTCACGCCGTCGATGTCGAGAACGGAGTCACAGCCGAGCAAATAGGTGTCGGCCGCGTAGTCCGAGCTGTCGATGGCGTCGGCGACTGCCTCCGCCTTGACCCGGGCAAGTAGCAGGGAGACCTGGTCGCCAGCAGTGACCTGATACCTGTCGACCACGGCCTCCTCGTCGATGTCGGAGACGATGACAGTGGGGTCGATTCCGGCGCTGCGCAGTGTGCTCAGTCGGGACGGCGATGCGGAGGCGAGGATCAGCGAGGGCATGGACCTTACTTTACGGCCCGGCTCCTGCCGCGGTGCTTTATCACCGCCCGCTGCCCGGTCAGCGACCCGTAGCCGGGCTCGGTCGTCACCTCGGCACCGGGGCGGGAGACAGCGCGGAACGCGGCGCGGGTCAGCGACCGGCTTTTTTCGACCTGGCGCTTCGGGGTCACGGGCGCTCCGCCGAGCTCGATGGTTTCCCTGGCTTCCCGGCCCCAATATCCAGCGGCCTCACAGACCGCCGGAAGCAGAACGGCGGCCGCCCGGCTGTATCCACGTGAGGACGGATGGAACATGTCGGTGGCGAACATTGCTTTCGGCCGGGTGGAGAACGCTTTGCCGAGGGTGTCGGCTAACGAGACCGTGCGGCCCTGCGCCCTGATCACGGCGATGGTTTGCGCGGCGGCGAGCAGCCGGGATGACCTGCGAGCGAAGAAGCGCAGCGGATGACGCAGCGGTCGAATGGTGCCGAGGTCCGGACAGGTCGCCACGACGACTTCCCAGCCGGCAGCTCTCAGGGTTCGTACCGCCAGGGTCAACGACTTCACTGCATCGGCCACCCGATTCAGACGCGTCACGTCGTTCGCGCCCACGATGATCACAGCAACGCGGGGATCGGCTTGCCCTGCTATCTCCGCTGCGGCGTCGGACTTCGGGACATCGTGCAGCAACTGTTGAACCTGACCGGAAAGCGACTCGGACTCGCCTCCTGGGAGGGCGACATTGTTCAGTTCCACCGGCTTACCCGACGCGACCGCGAGGCCCCGGGCCAGAATTGCCGCAGCGGTTTGCGCGGGAGAGTCGGCGCCGATCCCGACGGCAAGGGAATCACCGAGCATGGCGAGTTGCAACGGCTCTCCATCGTTGCCGCCGAACCGGCCCTCTGCCCGGGGATCCGACAGCGGAAGGTTCAGCCCAATGCTGGTGCGAGCCCGCCGGGCCTGCACACTGAGCAGGCCGGCCATGGCGCCAAGCAGCGCCAACAAAGTGGACCCCGTGGTTACGAGCACTCTGGTTGTCCGCTTGGCGGCGGTCGACATCGGCACCCCTTATGTTGCTGTACGTTTCTGGCCGTGGACGTCTGTTCTACATCTTAGGGCTGCGGTCGCCCGGGTGGCGTGGCAATTTGCCTCGCTATCCGCGCCGATATGCTGGGCCTATGTCCGAACTAGATGAGCAAGATCGTCCCACAGCGCTCGCCCGGGTGCGCACCTCCTGGCAGAACCTGAAGAGCAGAAGCGCCGAAGGGGACGGCCAGACCGCGGACCATGGCGCGGAAACGACGCTGGACGAGGCCACCGGCACGGAAGGCTATACGCCGTACGTGCCGTTCGCTTTCCGGCTCTCGGCGGCCTGGTCGTGGCGCTTCCTGATCGTCGTTGCCGCAATAGCCCTTCTTGTCTACGGCTTGAGCTTCATAACGATCATCGTGATCCCGTTGCTCATCGCTTTGCTGCTCTCGGCCTTGCTCACCCCGCTGACTAACTGGCTGGAGAACAAGGGAGTCAAGCGCGCACTGGCCACAGTCGTCACTTTTCTCGGTGCGATCGTTATAGTCGCGGGACTGTTGACCCTGGTCGGTCAGCAGCTGGTGGTCGGATTCGCAGACCTGCGCGATCAGGCGGTTCAGGGGTACCAGACCATCTATGCCTGGTTGGAAACCGGCCCGTTCGGCATCGATGGCTCCCAGATTCCACAGTTGCTTGACCGCGCCGTCACCCAGGCAACAGACGCCGTGCAGAAGAACTCCAGTTCAATACTTGGCGGAGCGCTCGCGGCCACGTCGACCGCCGGTAATTTCGCCGCAGGGTTCCTGCTCGCCCTCTTCACGACGTTCTTCTTCCTTTTGGATGGACGGCGGATCTTCGGCTGGCTGATCGGTCTCCTTCCGGCCCGCGCCCGGTCCAAGGCGCAGGGTGCTTCGACTCGCGGTTGGCAGACCCTCGTGCAGTACGTCCGGGTGCAGATCATGGTCGCCGGCGCAGACGCCATCGGCATCACGATCGGCGCGTTCGCGCTGGGTATCCCACTGGCGTTCCCGATCGGCGTGCTGGTGTTCCTCGGATCCTTCATTCCTATTGTCGGTGCGGTGGCCACGGGTGCGGTCGCAGTTCTTGTCGCCCTGGTCGCCAAGGGCTGGGTCACGGCCCTGCTGATGCTTGCCGTGGTCTTGCTCGTGCAGCAGCTGGAGAGCAACTTCCTGCAGCCATTCATCATGGGCAAGGCAGTGTCCGTGCATCCGCTGGCCGTTGTGCTCGCTGTCGCGGCAGGCAGCTTCATCGCAGGCATCCCGGGCGCTCTGTTCGCGGTTCCACTGGTGGCCGTGCTGAATACGTCGATCCTGTACCTCGCGGGTAGAGACCCGCTGGCGCAGGACAAGAAGACGCGTGACGTCGATCCCGAGCCTTCGACGACGCCGCCGACAGCCGGAGAAATCGAGACCAGCGACAACTCGATGGGTGACGACCCTCGTCCGGCCCCGGGCCGGGCGAGGTGAGTCAGACCCGCGATCTCACCGCCGGCGACGTTGAGCACGCGGCGCTGAATCTGCGCGGTGTGGCCGCAGTGACGCCACTCGAGTCCTCACGCGCGCTGACGTCGGACGTGCTCGGACAGGTCAGCCTGAAGTGTGAAAACCTGCAACGCTCCGGTTCGTTCAAGATCCGGGGTGCGTATCACCGGATCAGTAAGCTGAGCGCGGCCGAGCGTGCCCAGGGCGTCGTGGCGGCATCGGCAGGTAACCATGCGCAGGGCGTGGCGCTCGCCTCGCAACTGATGGGTATCGAAGCGACGATTTTCATGCCATCCGGCGCCGCGCTCCCGAAGGTGGCAGCCACCCAGGGTTACGGAGCCAAGGTCGTGCTCAGCGGGCGCTCCGTTGACGACAGCCTCGCCGCGGCCATCGAGTACGCCGGCACACACGGCGGGGTCTTCATCCACCCGTTCGACCACGAGGACATCATCGCAGGTCAGGGCACGGTGGGGCTGGAGATCTTTGAGCAGGCGCCGGATGCCGACACGATTGTTGTCGGTGTCGGCGGTGGCGGACTTCTCGCAGGCATCGCGCTGGTGGCGAAGGCCCGGGCAGCCGCTCAGGGGCGAGAGATTCGCGTCGTGGGAGTCCAGGCCAAGCATGCGGCCGCGTACCCCGCCTCGCTCGCCGCCGGCCGGCCAATGCAGATCTCCGGCGGCGCGACAATGGCCGATGGTATCGCGGTGGGCACCCCTGGGGCCGTGCCCTTCTCCATCGTCAAGGAGCTGGTCGACGACGTGATCACTGTCGAAGAGGAATCAATCTCCCGGGCGATGCTGTTGCTGCAGGAGCGGGCCAAACTGGTCGTGGAGCCGGCGGGAGCGGTAAGCGTCGCGGCGCTGATCGAGCAACCAGACCGGGTAGCGGGGGCCGCACCATCGGCGCACACCGTCGCAGTCCTGTCCGGCGGGAACATCGATCCGCTGCTGTTGCTTCGGGTGCTTCGGCACGGGCTCTCTGCGGCGGGGCGGTACATGAATCTGCAGGTGCGGGTGCCGGACCAACCCGGCAACCTGGTCAAACTCCTGGACATACTGGCCAAGAGCGACGCCAACGTGCTTGAAATCGGTCATGTGCGCACCGGTCGCTCGCTGACCCTCGATGAGGTCGAGATCGACCTGCAGCTTGAGACCCGGGGAGCCACGCATCGCACCGAGGTGCTGGCAAAACTGCGCCGCGCCGGCTACATGGCAACGGTTATCGATGCCGATCAGCCGAACCGGTAGCAACGGAACTGCTGCCAGGCCGGGACTGCCGGCATCCAAGCCTGTCCGGGAACCGTCGGCCGATACGAGAATCGGCGGGCGGGAGTCCTGGTGACTCCTGCCCGCCGATCATTCGGGTAAACGTCAGTGCTAGCTGAGCTGCTCGATCTTTAGCACCTTGACGGCGATCTCCTTGCCGGACGGCGTTTCATAGCTCGTCTTGGCCCCGACCTTCTGGCCATTCACTGCCGCGCCAAGCGGCGACTTCTCGCTGAAGACGTCGAGGTCGTCCTGGCCGGCGATTTCGCGGTTGCCCAAAAGGAATCGCATGTCGTTGCCCGCGACCTTCGCATGCACGATCAGGCCGGGGGAAACAACATCGGTGTTCGACGATGCGTCGCCGACCTTGGCATTGCGCAGCAGGTGTTCGAGCTGGCGGATTCGAGCTTCCTGCTGGCCCTGTTCCTCACGCGCAGCGTGGTAGCCGCCGTTTTCCTTCAGGTCGCCCTCTTCGCGGGCAGCCTCGATCTTGTGGGCGATTTCAGTGCGACCCTCACCCGAGAGCTGCTCCAGTTCGGACTGCAAGCGGTCGTAGGCCTCCTGGGTCAACCAGGTGACATCGTCCGTCGGTGTCTCGGTCATGGGTTCTCCTAATGCAAATGAGAACCCCGGGCGTACGTTCAAGTGCCCGGGGTGTATGTCTGAATTTAGAACCATAGCAAGGAAATTCGATTAGCCCAAGAGGATTTACGCTCAGTCGACGAACCGGCACTTCTCGACGCCCCCCGAGACGGCCAGCTGCTGGGTGCGTACGTCGACGTCGATCACCCGGGGTCTTGAGGTCGTTACGGACGGGTCCGGCTGAATCGTCACTTCTGCGTAGCCGACGATTGCGTACTGTTCATTGAGCGCCTGGATCGAGCAGCGCACTTCACGTTGTTTGTCCGGCAGCACGGAGAACGAGACCTTAGTCTCCGAAGCGTCCGTCAGCTCGAAGCTGATGTCCTTGCTGGTTGGCTCCGTCGCCTCCTTGCCGAAAGCAACCCAGCCAACCGCGCCTACGGCGAGTAAGAGGGCAGCTGCGGCCGCGATCAGGCGCTTCCTGCCTTTCGGCGGCTTCGGTGTGCGCCCATACCGCGAGTCGAGCGCGTCCGGACGTGGGGTGCTCACGAACTACTCCCTGGGACAGGCGACAATAGAATCTCGTGCGTTATGCGCGGATAGGCTAAGGATACTTGCCGGTAGGGCCATGAGCTAAAAGGCGCATACCGGCGGCTACTGAGGAGAGGGACCAAGCGAAGTGAGATCCAGGGATCTACGCGGCCTGCGTCTGATGGCAGTTCACGCGCACCCGGATGATGAGTCCAGCAAGGGGGCCGCGACGATGGCAATGTACGCCAGTCGCGGGGTTGAGGTTCTGGTTGTTACCTGCACCGGCGGAGAGGCTGGCGACATCCTGAATCCGGGCATGCGCGGCATCCCGAAGGCTCAGCGCGACATGGCGGGACTTCGGCGCACCGAGATGGCACGTGCCGCCGCGATTCTCGGCGTGCAGCAGGTTTGGCTGGGGCACGTCGATTCCGGCCTTCCCGAGGGCGACCCGTTGCCGGAATTGCCGCCGGGCTGCTTTGCCCGGGTTCCGGTGCACGTTGCCGCGGCACCCCTGGTCCAGCTGATCCGCGAGTTCCGTCCGCACGTCGTCACGACGTACGACGAGAACGGCGGATACCCGCATCCGGATCACATCATGACGCACAAGATCACGATGGCGGCGCTCGAGGCCGCACCCCATTCCGAAAGCCATCCTGGTTTCGGGCCTGCCTGGCAGCCGCTCAAGGTCTATTACAACCAGGACTTCCACATCGACCGCTGGACGGCGATTCACAAGGGGCTGTTGGATCGCGGGATGGAGTCGCCGCTGGCGGAAATGATCGAACACATGCGGTCCCGGCTGGACGCCGACGGAAGTGGTAGGCGGTCGATCACCACGGCAGTGCCCTGCGCGGACTTCTTCGAAGCTCGCGAAAAGGCGCTGCTGGCGCATCAGACCCAGATCGATCCGAACGGGTCGTTCTTCCGGGTCAGCCGGGACCTGCAGGCCGACTTGTGGCCGACAGAAGATTTTGAGCTGGCGCTCGACTTCACTTCCAGGCCGCCGATCGATTCGACCATCGACTACGTGGAGGACGATCTGTTCGACGGAATTGAACCGGAAACACCATCCGGACGGGGAGAAGCGTAAGAAATGCAGGCAGAAATCTATTTGGCCGCAAGCTGGCTTGCCCAAGCCGCGACTCCCAGCCCATCGCCGACATCAACTGTTCCGGATGATGACCAGGTCTCACCCGGATTGCCCGGCTTCCTCACGATGTTCGCGCTCGCGGTGGTCGTAATCTTGCTTGCCCGTGGAATGACCAAGCGGATTCGCCGGGTAAAGGCTCGCGGCGAGGCAGAGGAGGCTGGGCGCGCGGAGGCCGAGGAGGCTCGGCGCGCGAAGGCCGAGGAGCCGGGCACCGAGAAGAAGGCTCAGCCGGAGCCGGGCGCGGAGGAGCCGGGCGCCGAGAAGAAGACTCGGCCGGAGCCGGGCACTACCGAGCGGCAGGACGAATAGCTAAGCGACGATGGCGGATTTCGCCTAGAGGTGGATCCCTGGGTTGGTGGTGACGGCCGCTACCAGAATGCCGGCGTAGTGGGTCAGGAAGGCGGCGACGGTCAGCGCATGGAAGATCTCATGGAAGCCAAAATATTTTGGCAGCGGATCGGGGCGCTTGATGCCATAGATCACGGCGCCGGCGATGTAGCAGACCCCGCCCGCCAGTATCAGGATGCCCACCGGGACTGATGCGCGGAAGAAGTCGCCCATGTAGCCAATGCCGGCGATTCCCATCCCTACGTAGATCGGAACATACAGCCAGCGGGGGGCGCCGACCCAGAAGATGCGGAAGACGATTCCGGCGGCAGCAGATATCCAGATCACGAACAGCAGGATCCGCATCTGCGGCTGCGGCAGCAACATCACCGCGAGCGGAGTGTAGGTTCCGGCGATGATCAGGAAGATGTTCGAGTGGTCCCAACGCCGGAGCCAGGTCCTGACCCGGGTCGACCAGTCGCCGCGATGGTACGCGGCCGAGGTGCCGAAGAGCAGCATTGAGGTGAGCGCGAAAACGGCGCAGGCGAATCTGGCGGGAATCGTCGGTGCGAGCGCAACCAGGGTCAGTCCCGCGGCCATTGCGAATGGGAATGTCCCGGCGTGGAACCAGCCGCGAAGCTTTGGTTTCATCGTCTGGGCAACGGCCTCGATTTCGTCGCCGATCGATCGATCGTCTTCCTTATGACTCGAGGAATCGCCGGCTCGATTTCCGACGCCAGAAACGTTGTGCTGCTGCGAGTTACCCACCTGACTTACGTTATTCCGGCCGTTGCCTTCGATGAAGCAATCCTAACTTACGACCCCGGCATCCCCGGGCGGGTACTCACGCACCGCCGGACGGTGGCGGGTAACGTATTTTGTACCGTGTAGATCCATCTACACTGACAGGTTTCTATGCTGCGAGTTGTGAACAGCAGGAGGGTCGCCATTCGTGAACATTCAGCGCTGGCTCTATGGCATCTATGAGCGGCGGCTGCTGGCTGAGCTGACGAAGGGCGCCAATAGCAAGGCGGCAATGCCTGCCCATGTCGCAATCATCACCGATGGCAATCGGCGCTGGGCGAAGCTGTCCGGAACGACGACCCGGCACGGCCACAAAATGGGTGCCAACAAGATCATCGAGTTCCTCGGCTGGTGCGATGAGCTCGGAATCGAAGTGGTTACCCTTTACATGCTGTCGACGGAAAACCTGAAGCGGTCGGCTGCCGAGTTGCAGGGGCTCAGCGAGATCATCTCGGAGATGGTTGGCACTATTGCGGCGGAAGGAAAATGGCGCGTCCATCCGGTTGGAGTCCTGGACAGTGTGCCGGAAGAGCTGCAGGAAACCCTGCGTCGTTATGAGGAAGAGACCCGGGAGTTCAGCGGTCTGCACGTCAACGTCGCGATCGGTTATGGCGGCCGCCAGGAAATTACCGATGCGATGCGCTCGCTGCTCCTTGAGAAGGCCGCGCAGGGGCATAGTATCGAGGCGATCGCCGAGTCCGTGACGCCTGAGCAGATCGGCGAGCACCTGTACACCAAGGGCCAGCCTGATCCGGACCTGATCATCCGGACATCGGGCGAGCAACGGCTGTCCGGCTTTCTGATGTGGCAGAGCGCGTACAGCGAGTTCTACTTCTGCGAGGCGTTCTGGCCAGCATTCCGGCGGGTGGACTTCCTGCGCGCGGTGAGGTCCTTTGTCGTGCGCGAACGTCGGTTCGGTGTCTGAACGTTTCGGCATCTGAGCCGGATGGTTTCGGTTTCTGAACCGAATGGCGATTTTCGCCGACGCCAAACGTTAACCTGACCGAAATCCGACACGCCCTCAACGCCTCACCTGATGCCTGGCCGGACCGGGCTAGATTGCCGGTATCGGCAGTAAATCCGCCGCCGATACGGGAGGCAGTCTATTGCGCACCACGGTGCTCAGTCGAAGGGGCCGGACCGGCCTCGACGAGGCTTCGTCCCGGCAAACGATTCGTGAGCGTTAGCCGGGCATCAGTCCGGCACGAGGAGTCACTGTGGCTAATAAGGTCAGCGCAGCACCCCGCACCTATCTGCTGGACACATCGGTTCTGTTATCGGATCCACGGGCCATGCTCCGATTCGATGACAACGAGGTAGTAATTCCGATCGTCGTGATCACCGAACTGGAAGCGAAACGCGGCCACGCCGAGTTGGGTTTTTTCGCCCGGCGGGCGTTGCAACTTCTGGATGAGTTCAGGTCCGATTTCGGTCGCCTCGATGCGCCGATTCCGATCGGTGAAACCGGCGGCACCCTGCGGGTCGAACTGAATCACACCGACCACAGAACGCTGCCGGCGGGCTTCCGGCTCGGCGACAACGACACCCGGATTTTGTCGGTTGCAAAAAACCTGCGGGACGAAGGCGCGGACATCGTGGTCGTGTCGAAGGACCTACCGCTGCGAATCAAGGCATCCGCGCTCGGCATACCGGCTGAGGAATATCTCGCCGAGCTCGCCGTGGATTCAGGCTTCACCGGCATGGCCGAGCTCGACGTTACCGATGATGAGATGTCCCGGCTTTGGGACAGCGGGCACTTCGAGTCCGCTCTCGCTGCGGAGAACCCGGTGAACACGGGTCTCGTCCTGCTGTCATCCCGAGGATCGGCGCTCGGCAGGGTAGGGACGGACAAAATGGTTCGGCTGGTCCGCGGGGATCGGGAAGTCTTCGGAGTGCACGGCCGTTCCGCCGAACAGCGAGTTGCGATCGACCTGCTGACCGATCCCGAGGTCGGAATCGTGTCGATGGGAGGGCGAGCCGGAACGGGGAAGTCTGCGCTGGCCCTGCTGGCCGGCCTGGAATCTGTCCTGGAGCGGCGGACTCACAAGAAGGTGATGGTGTTCCGGCCGCTCTACGCTGTCGGCGGCCAGGATCTCGGCTACCTGCCGGGCAGCGAGGGCGAGAAGATGAACCCGTGGGCGCAGGCGGTGTTCGACACCCTGGGCGCGCTGGTCAGCCCTGAGGTCATCGAGGAGGTTATGCACCGCGACCTGCTGGAGGTGCTTCCACTGACGCACATTCGGGGACGGTCGCTGCATGATGCCTTCGTGATTGTCGATGAGGCGCAGTCGCTTGAACGCAATGTCTTGCTGACGGTGCTGTCGCGGATCGGGCAGAACTCGAAGGTGGTGCTAACGCACGATGTCGCCCAGCGCGACAACTTGCGGGTAGGCCGGCACGACGGGATTGCGGCGGTGATCGAGAAGCTCAAGGGACATCCATTGTTTGCCCACGTCACACTCACCCGGTCGGAACGATCACCGGTAGCCGCGCTGGTGACCTCAATGCTCGAAGAGGTGGAGTTGTAGCCTCGGCCCCGCATGCAACAGGCCCGGCGCTACTCCTCAAACAGGGGAGTAGCGCCGGGCCGGGCTGCAGAGCCAGGAAGGGCTAAGCCTGCGGAGGTTTGGTCATGGAGAGCACGTCGAGAGCCTTATCCAGCTGTTCCTCGGTGACTTCGCCGCGCTCGACGTAGCCGAGTTCGATGACTGCCTCGCGCACCGTCTTCTTGTTGGCGACGGCATGCTTGGCAATCTTCGCTGCGGCTTCGTACCCGATGACCCGATTCAACGGAGTGACGATCGACGGCGATGCCTCGGCGAGGAAGCGGGCGCGTTCCTCATTGGCAGCCAGCCCGTCCACCATCTTGTCGGCCATCACCCGGGAGGAATTGGTCAGCAATCTGATCGAACTGAGCAGATTTGCGGCCATCACCGGGATACCTACGTTCAGTTCGAAGGCGCCGTTGGTTCCGGACCAGGCCACGGCTGTGTCGTTTCCGATCACCTGTGCGCAGACCTGAATCACGGCTTCGCAGATGACCGGGTTGACCTTGCCCGGCATGATGGATGAGCCTGGCTGCAGGTCCGGGATCTGAAGTTCGCCCAGCCCGGTGTTCGGCCCGGACCCCATCCATCGGATGTCGTTATTGATCTTCATCAGCGAGATGGCGATATTGCGCAGCTGGGCCGATGCCTCGATCAGTCCGTCGCGGTTTGCCTGCGCCTCGAAGTGGTTGCGTGCCTCGGTCAGTGGCAGGCCGGAGTCTTCCGCCAACAGCTCGATTACTCGTTCCGGGAAGCCCTTCGGAGTGTTGATGCCAGTGCCGACCGCGGTCCCGCCGAGCGGCACCTCCGCGACCCGGGGGAGGGCTGCATTGATCCGCTCGATGCCGTAGCGGACCTGAGCCGCATAGCCGCCGAACTCCTGACCCAGCGTTACGGGGGTGGCGTCCATCAGATGGGTGCGGCCGGACTTCACCACCGAGGAGAATTCTTCACTCTTGCGTTCGAGCGAGCTGGCGAGGTAGTCCAGAGCCGGAATCAGGTCGTTGATCAGCGCGCCTGACGCCGCGACGTGAACCGAGGTGGGAAAGACGTCGTTGGAGGACTGCGAGGCGTTGACGTGGTCGTTGGGATGAACCTCGGTGGCAGATCCGCTGTCGGTCAGTGCGCGGCTTGCCAGGGTGGCGAGCACCTCGTTGGTGTTCATGTTCGATGACGTGCCCGAGCCGGTCTGGAAAACGTCGATCGGGAAGTGGCCGTCGTACTCGCCGCTGATCACGGCGTCAGCGGCTTCGACAATCGCGCCGGCACGTTCCGGGTCCAGGATTCCCAGCTCCTGGTTGGCCTTCGCTGCCGCCTTCTTTACCCGGGCGAGCGCTTCGATGTGGGAGCGTTCAAGCACAGTGCCGGAGATCGGGAAGTTCTCAACGGCCCGCTGGGTCTGTGCGCTGTACAGCGCCTGTGCGGGGACCCGAACCTCGCCCATCGTGTCGTGTTCGATGCGGTATTCCTGCTCACCGGTTGCTGAGACTGACTGCTCGGTCATCGTTTCTGAACGCTTTCTGTTGGTGATGTGCTAGTTTGCCGGCGTGGTTCCGGGTCCACGCCGATGTCGCCCAGGGTGGCGACAAGGTGTGCCTTGCCGATGTCGAGGGAATAGGTGACACCCGCGATCACGAGGTCTCCGCTGTCGACTGCGGCCCTGATGATGCCGGAACGTTCGGGGAGCATGTGCGCGGTGGTATGAACATGTTCGGCCACGATTCCGTTGATGTCCGTCACGCCGGAGTTGCGTGCCTGGATCAGGCTCGGCGTCAGCCGCGCCACCACGTCGGTAATGAAACCGCCGGGTGAACTGCCGGTTTCGAACGAGTCGCGAGTCGCAGTGATCGCCCCGCACCTGTCGTGCCCGAGCACGACCAGGAGCGGAGTCTTCAGGACCGAGGTGCCGTACTCGAGCGTGCCGAGAACTGCGGAATCGGTGACCTGACCTGCGGTGCGAACCACGAACATGTCGCCGAGTCCGACGTCGAAGATCAGCTCGGCGGCGACCCGCGAGTCCGAACAGCCGAAGAGCGTGGCGAATGGTGCTTGCTGCCCCTTTAGCGATTGACGGCGTTCCGCGCCCTGGTTTGGATGAGCGGGGGCGTCCGCGACGAATCGATCGTTGCCCTCGCGCAATAGTTGCCAGGCCTCAGCCGGAGTGGGACGCGATTGGATGGCTTCTATGACGTCACCAGTCCTAAACCAGTCCGCGGGCGGCGGCTTCTTTCGCCGCGTTCACGTATGACGTGGTCTTTTCGGAACGGTGCTCGCTGGTCACTGTGCGCACGGTCCCGGACTTCGAGCGCATGATCAGGGAGTTCGTGTATACCCGGTTCTTCTCGTACCGCACGCCGCTGAGCAGATCGCCGTCGGTGATACCGGTGGCTGCGAAGTACGAGTTGTCGCCGGTGACCAGGTCGTTGGTGCTCAGCACCGCGGTCAGGTCGTGGCCGGCGTCGATAGCCTTCTGCTTTTCGTCGTCGGACTGCGGCCACAGCCTGCCCTGGATCACGCCCCCGACGGCCTTGATGGCGCAGGCGGCAATGATTCCTTCCGGAGTTCCGCCGATACCGAGCAGCATGTCGATACCGGTGTCGGGGCGGGCAGCGGCGATCGCACCGGCGACGTCACCGTCGGTGATGAATCGGATACGGGCGCCGGCGGCGCGAATGTCCTCGACGAGCGATTTGTGCCGCGGGCGGTCCAGTACGACGACGGTGACGGCTGAGGCGTCGGTGCCCTTGGCCTTCGCAACCCGGCGGATGTTCTCGCCGACCGGCAGTCGAAGGTCGACCACCTCGGCCGCTTCGGGGCCGGCAACCAACTTCTCCATGTAGAAGACGGCAGAAGGATCGTACATTGCGCCGTCCTCGGTCACGGCCAGAACCGAAATCGCGTTAGGCATTCCGAGCGCGGTCAGGCGCGTTCCGTCGATCGGGTCCACAGCGACGTCACAGTGTGCGCCCTCGCCATCCCCGACCTTCTCGCCGTTGAACAACATGGGCGCTTCGTCTTTCTCGCCCTCGCCGATCACGACGGTTCCGGTCATCCGGACGCTGGAAATCACGTTACGCATCGCGGCGACGGCGGCGCCATCCGCTGCGTTCTTGTCGCCACGGCCAACCCATGGCGCCGACGCGATCGCGGCCGCCTCGGTGACCCGGACCAGCTCGAGCGCAAGGTTGCGGTCGGGCTCGGAGCCGCTGACGGCCGACTGGGTAGACCAGGAATCGGTCACCGCAGTGGGCGTTGAGGGAGTTTGGGACGAATCTGCGTTCTGAGTCATATGGTCATTCTGCCACCGAGAGGCCGGGAGCTGTCGGGGGTGCCCACAAATGGCTGGTGACTTGGCTGGAGGCGAACCGGCCGGCGCTGCTCAGTTTTTGGCGCGGGTCGCGATAATGCGCGAAGATAGCTAGGTGAATTCTGCAAATTCCGCGGGCGGTCCGGCCGGCCGTAATCCGCGAACGCTGACGCATCGCGAGCAGCGGAACAATGCCACGATGTTCCAGGTCGCGATCGCCGTGATCGCCTGCTTGCTCGTGGCAGTGGCGGCTCTCGCGCTGGCACCGCATCCGGAGAAGACGTTCTCCAGAACCGTCGATGTCGCTGCGGTGGCCGATGGCGCGAGAGAAGCGGCGCCATTCACCCTGGCAACTCCGGACATGCCTGGTTGGAACCCGAACGAGGCATCGTTCAGCCAGTCCGGGAATCCCGAGCTGCCGACCTGGTACATCAGCTACGTGGATGACCAGGAGAGGTGGCTGACAGTCACCCAGGTCGAGAAGCCTGACAAGCAGTGGATCAACGCCTTTACCGGGGAAGCGACTGATACAGGTACCCGCCAGGTTGCCGGCCTTGATTGGCAGCTTCGCGACGATGGCAGCACGCGGTACATGATCGGCACTGATGGGGATGTGACCTATATCCTCAAGGGCAAAGCCGATGATGCTGCTTTCGGCGCCTTCGCCGAGGCAGTGGTGGAGAGCGTCAAATAGCGGGTTCCGCCGGCCACCGATTGTTCGTTCTATGGCTACCGGGTTCGGCAGGCTCTAGTGTTGATGAATGGAGCCGTGGTCACTAAGGAACGCCAGTCCGATGGCGACAATCGCTGCGGTTGCAGCCGTTGCCCTGCTGGTTTCGGGCTGTACAGGTGGCGAGCCGAGAGTGGTGCAGTCAAGCTCACAGTCCGCCTCTACTGACCCCGGATCGCCCGGACCAAACTCGGCCGAGCCCGAGGCGACCCCTTCTGCAAGCAGTGCGCCGGAGCTGCCGGAAGGAACTCCGGGAACGCCGCAGCAGTTGGCCGGTGGGCTCGATACGCCGTGGGGTGTGGCGTTTCTCCCCGACGGTTCGGCCCTGATAACCCTGCGGGACGAGGCAAGGGTTATTCAGTTGACGGACGATGGGGATGTCGTCGAAATCGATGCCTCCGGGCCCGATGGCGTCGTTCCGGATGTCGCGGTCGGCGGGGAGGGCGGATTGCTCGGCATCGCCGTTTCACAGAGCTTTTCAAGTGATTCGCTGGTTTACCTTTATCGCACCGGTGAGGATGGAAGTAACGTCTTCACGATGCGGCTCGGCGAGGCTCGGCTGAGTGACCCGACGGTGATTCTGGACGGGATCGAGGCCGCAAGCACGCATAACGGGGGACGGTTGGCGTTCGGACCGGACGGCAGTCTCTATGTGTCAACCGGTGACGCGCAAAACCGGCCCAACGCGCAGAACAATAACTCGCTGAACGGGAAGATCCTGCGAATCGCTGCCGACGGGAGCATCCCGGACGATAATCCGTTCGAAGGCTCACCGGTGTTCAGCTTCGGTCATCGAAATGTCCAGGGCATGGGCTGGGACAGTGAAGGGAATATGTGGGCGAGCGAGTTCGGCCAGGACAGGCTCGATGAGCTCAATCTGATCGAAGCGGGCGGGAACTATGGCTGGCCCGAGGTGGAGGGAGACGGCGGTGGCTCCGGCTTCATCGACCCGCTGGTCACCTGGCCACCAGGTCAGGCCTCTCCGAGTGGGCTGGCAGTAACGCAGGACGCGGTCTACCTCGCGGCGCTGAGAGGCGAGCGACTGTGGCGGGTACCGCGAAGTGGCACCACGGTCCGGAAACCCGAAGCGTACTTCCAGAACGAGCACGGCAGGCTGCGTGCCGTTGCCGTCGCGCCGGACAATTCACTATGGCTGTTGACGAACCAGGGTCCCGAATCGAGGGTGCTCCGGGTCCCGCTTGACTAGCGATTCGACGGTCATGCAGGGTAAAACGCCGGCTCGGTGCTGAGCCTGCTCGCCTTCCCGAGGCCGAGCCTGCTCGTCTCCCAAGGCCGAGCTGAAGGCTCGGCTTCCCAAAGCCGAGCTGAAGGCGTGACTAGCTCGGCTCTTCGCCGTTGGCAGCTGGGTTGGCGTGTGCCTGCTGCGCCTTCGCCAGGCGTTCTTTCGCGCCATCGAGCCACAGCTGGCAGCGGCTCGCGAGAGCTTCGCCACGTTCCCACAGCGCAAGCGACTGCTCGAGGCTGCTTCCGCCGGTTTCCAGCTGCCGGACCACATCAACAAGTTCGTCGCGGGCAGCTTCGTAGCTGAGTTCGGACGGGTCGATTCCCGCGGTGGTGTCGTTCGCTTCGGTCATTGATCTTCTCCTGGATGTGCTGGATCGGGCGCTTCGTCGGCCCGCTCGGTGGCCTGGTCCGTCTGGTCCGCTGACGCTTCCAGTTCGTTCGGCGCAGTCCGGGAGGTACCGGCGCTGAGGATCTCGTCGACGGTAGCCCGCAGACCGCCAGCGGCCAGCCGGATCTTGAGGCTGTCACCGGCCGACGCATCGTCGGCGTTTCGCAGAATGCCATCGGTGGTCTGAACGACGGCGTAACCACGGTCAAGCGTTTGTTGTGGCGACAGCGCACGGACCTGGGCGCGCAGATGCTCGATCCGGTCGCCGGCCGAACGGAGCCCGGAATGCATCGCTCGAAGCGCCCGGTCACGCAATGCCATGACCTCTGCCGCGCGTGCAGCCACCATGACTTGCGGTTCGGCGAGAACCGGGCGGGAACGAACCGCATCCAGGCGATGCTGTTCCTGCTGAATGCGGTTGATCATGGCCCGGGTTAGGCTGGCCCGCGCCTTGGCGAGTCCCGCCATTTCCTCCGCGACATCCGGCACCAGATGCTTGGCAGCGTCGGTTGGCGTCGATGCGCGGAAGTCGGCGACCTCGTCGAGCAGGGGGCGGTCTGCCTCGTGGCCGATCGCGGAGATCAACGGCGTGACGGCTGCCGCGGCGGCCCTGACCATAGTCTCGTTGCTGAACGGAAGCAGATCCTCCATCGATCCACCGCCGCGGGCGATCACGATGACATCAATTGCAGGCATGGCGTCGAGCTCGGCGAGTGCTTTCGTCACCTGGGGGACGGCTTCCGGACCCTGCACGGCGACTTCACGCACCTCGAATTCCACAGCGGGCCAGCGCCGCCGGCTGTTCTTCAGCACGTCCTTCATCGCGTCGCTATTCCGGCCGGTGATCAGACCCACGCGCTGGGGCAGGAACGGCAAAGGCTTCTTGAGTTCCGCGGCAAACAGTCCTTCGTTGCCGAGCTGCTGGCGCAGTTGCTCGATCCGGGCCAGCAGCTCGCCGATGCCAACCGCGCGTATGTCGTTGGCCTTCATCGAAAGACGGCCGTTCTTCGGCCAAAAATCTGCCTTCACGTTGACGACGACCCGCGCGCCCTGCTCGAGAGGTGCGGAGAGCCGGTCGAGGACTGTGCCCCAGACGTGAACCGGCAGCGACATCTCAACATCGGTGTCCCGCAGGGTGAGGAATGAGGAGCGGTCGCGCTGTGAGAATTGCACCACTTGGCCCTCGATCCACACGGGGGACATTTTGGCGATGTAGTCCTTCATCTTCACCGCCAGTAGCCGCAACGGCCAAGGATTCTCGGCGGTCGTCTCTGCCGCGGTACTCGCGAGCTCGACCTGGGTGGCATCCGGCGCGCTGCCCAGTGTGGAGGGCGCTCCCGTGATTTTTGCCGCCATAGTCCTAAGCTCCTACCCGCCCTGCTTGCCAAATCCGTGTCGTGCCGCCATCGAAGATTTGAAGCTCTCCGCAGCGACTTGGGAAACGCTAATAGTCAACACGTACCATTGAGCTGTGACAACAGCACCAGCATCGATCAGCTTGCCCACTCCGATGATGCCTCGAAAGAGGCTCGCTCCATCGGAGATTATCAGCCCCGCCGGAGTCGGTAGGCGGGTGCTTCTCGCTGCGCCCCGTGGCTACTGCGCTGGCGTCGACCGTGCGGTCATCGCGGTGGAGAAGGCCCTGGATCACTATGGCGCGCCGGTCTACGTGCGTAAACAGATCGTGCACAACCTGCATGTTGTTGAAACCCTTGCCGAACGCGGCGCCATCTTTGTCGACGAAACCGACCAGGTTCCGGAGGGCGCCCGGGTGGTGTTTTCCGCTCACGGCGTATCGCCTGCCGTCCATCAGGTAGCCGCTGAGCGGAATCTGCAGACAATTGACGCGACCTGCCCGCTCGTCACCAAGGTGCACAAAGAGGCCGTCCGTTTCGCCCGCGAGGACTACGACATTCTGCTGGTTGGCCACGAGGGTCACGAGGAAGTCGAAGGTACGGCCGGTGAGGCGCCCGATCATATTCAGCTCGTGCAGAGCCCGGATGACGTCGAGGGTGTGACGGTTCGCGATCCGGAGAAGATCGTTTGGCTTTCGCAGACGACGCTGTCGGTGGACGAAACCATGGAAACCGTCCGTCGCCTGCGGGAAAAGTTCCCCAAGCTTCAGGATCCGCCCAGCGACGACATCTGCTACGCGACGCAGAACCGTCAGGTCGCGGTGAAGAAGATAGCTCCCGAGGCCGAACTCGTTATCGTGGTCGGTTCGTCGAACTCTTCGAACTCGGTTCGGCTGGTCGAAGTTGCGCTGGAGCACGGCGCGAAAGCCGCTTATCGGGTGGACTATGCCCGGGAGATCGATGAAACCTGGTTCCACGGTGTAGCCACTGTCGGCGTGACCTCGGGCGCCTCGGTGCCGGAGAACCTGGTGCGCCAGGTGCTGGAACTGCTGGCGGAGTACGGGTTCGGCGAGGTCGAAGAAATCGTTACGGCCGAGGAAGACCTGATGTTCTCCCTGCCGCGCGAGCTGCGGAAGGACCTCAAAGCCGCAGGGGAAGAGACCAGCAACAAGCGCCGGAGCTAGCTAAGGAATCTGCCGCTATCTGTCGAACGCCGGCTCCTCCTTCAGGCGGGTATGCCTGGCAATCGCGGAGAAGTCGCGATCGCGATGCAAGACGGGATACCCAAGCCGGATCGCTACTGCAGCAATGGTGCAGTCGATCAGATTGCGAACAGTTTCTCCGGAGCGTCGGCAGCGACGATGAATTGTTGCGGCGGCCTCCGTGTCTCGGAGCGGAGCGATCGGGATGATGTCAAACCGACGCAAGAAGCGCTTGCGGCGCGCCGCGGCAGCTTCGTCGGTCGTACCTATCGATAGCTCCATCATCACGAGTTCCGGGACAACGATATGGGCATCGTCACGTATCGAGTCGTAGATGCGGTGGTTAGCGAGCGAATCCGTGCCTTGGAAATACTCGATCCAGGCCGAGGTGTCAACGATCATGAGTCAACGTCGGAAAGCGATTCGATCTCCGCATTGCTGAGCTCGAAGCCGGCGCCCTGCATCGAAAGGGCCTCGTCCTTGGTCATGGTGTCACCGACCAATCGCTCAAGGGCGAGCTGTACCGCTGAGCGCTTGGAGTCCAATCGATACAACCGCATGGCTTTCTCCACAAGCTCGTCGTCGAGTTCAATATTTGTCCTGCTCATGTACGGATAATACACCTGAGTGTGTATAAGGGTGTAAGTCGCCCCAGGTTCATGCGCTCTCCCTATCGTCCAGGAGTTCCGGCGCGCCGATGTTTCGTGCCGCGGCAGTGATCGGTTCGGGCGCTGGAAGATTCCGATCTGTAAGGTCAAGGTCGTTCATCCGCCGGGCGGTGACCAGCACTCGCGACTCCAGCGTTCCGACCAGCCGGTTGTAGTCGGCGACGGCGCGGTTCAGTGAACCGCCCAATTTCTCCACATGCCCTCCCATGGTGCCGAGACGTTCGTAGAGTTCCCTGCCCACGCGATACAGCTCCTTCGCGGAGCCGCTGAGCGAGTCCTGCTGCCAGGTCAGTGCCACGGTGCGCAGCAACGCCAACAGTGTTGTCGGTGTTGCCAGCACGACCCGTTTGCTCATTGCGTGCTCAAGCAATGCCGGATCGGCTGAGCACGCCGCGGCGAGAAATGATTCACCCGGAATGAAGCACAGCACGAGTTCCGGCGTCGGAGTGAACGCCGTCCAGTACTCCTTGGCGGCCAAGCCGTCGATATGCGTTCGCAGATTCTTCGCATGGGCCTTGAGCTGTTCCGGCGTGGGCCCACCCGAGGCGCCCTGCTCGCTTGCCTGCAGAAAGGCCGCCAGCGGGGCTTTGGCATCGACTACGATCTGCTTTCCCCCGGGCAGCCGGACCACCATATCCGGGCGGATCGCGGCATCTTGTGAGTTCTGCCCGGGTGCCTGGACGGTGAAGTCGACTCGTTCCAGCATTCCGGCGTGCTCGACAACCCTGCGCAGTTGGACCTCGCCCCAGCTGCCACGGGACGTCGAAGCCCTGAGTGACCCGACGAGCTGCGCGGTCGTTGAGCGCAGTGCCTCTCCGGAGGCCGCGACAGTCGCCAGCTGAGTGTCGAGCCTGGCGTACTGCTCGGTCCGGTCCCGTTCCAGGGTCTGAACCTGATGTTCTACGCGCTGCACGCTGTGGGCGAGCGGGCCGAGCATCGCCGCGAGTTCGGTGGTGAGACCGGCGTCGGCCTCCAGATCCTGAACTCGCTCGCGCAGCATGTTGCGCTCGGTCTCCGCAGCGATCCGGTCGGCTCTGGTTGTCACTTTCGCAAGCAGCCAGCCAAGCACGCCGCCGACGATGAGTGCGACGACTACGGCAACGACAACCGCGACTGCATTCCAGGTGTTCATGCTGAAACCATGACAGCCGGCACTGACATTCGCCGCAGGGCAACGCCGGGACATAGTCAGAATCCGCTGTACGGTCTGCCAACGTCTGAGCTGTTGGCGACATGCACTGAGCTGAAAAGATGCCCCGAGCCGTTAACTTGGGTAGCATCTTGACGACGTGGCACTCACTATTGGAATCGTCGGACTGCCCAACGTTGGCAAGTCCACCATGTTTAACGCTCTGACCCGAAACCAGGTACTCGCTGCGAACTATCCGTTCGCGACGATTGAACCCAATATCGGCGTCGTCTCGCTGCCCGATCAGCGACTTAACAGATTGGCTGAGATCTTCGGCTCGGAGCGGATACTTCCCGCCACCGTGTCGTTCGTCGACATCGCCGGTATCGTCCGCGGCGCGAGCGAGGGTGAGGGATTGGGAAACCAGTTCCTGGCTACCATCCGTGAAGCCGACGCGATCTGCCAGGTGATTCGAGGATTCGCGGACTCCGATGTGGTCCACGTCGAAGGCGAGGTGTCGCCGGCAAGCGATATCGACACCATCAACACCGAGCTGATCCTCGCAGATCTGCAGACCGTCGAAAAGGCGCTGCCGAGGATCGAAAAAGAAGTAAAGCAGAAGCGCAACGAGCCGGAGGTGCTCGAGGCCGCGACGAAGGCGGCCGAGATCCTGGGGGAGGGACGCACGCTCTTCAGCGCGATGCACGACGACGGCTTCGATGTGACGCCGATCCGTGAGTTGTCCCTGCTGACGGCCAAGCCGTTTCTGTTCGTGTTCAATGTCGACGATGACGTGCTCGCCGACGAGGGACGCAAGGACGAACTACGCAAACTTGTCGCCCCGGTCGAGGCGATCTTCCTGGACGCCAAGTTTGAGTCGGAACTCGCCGAACTCGACGAGGATGAGGCCCGGGAGATGCTGGAATCCACCGGGCAGGACGAAGCCGGCCTGGATCAGTTGGCACACGTGGGATTCCGGACTCTCGGCCTGCAGACCTATCTGACCGCGGGGCCAAAGGAATCTCGGGCCTGGACTATCCACAAGGGCGATACCGCCCCGCAGGCGGCCGGCGTAATTCACACCGACTTTCAAAAGGGCTTCATCAAGGCGGAGATCGTGTCCTTCGATGACCTCGACGCCGCCGGTTCGATGAACGATGCCAAGGCGAAGGGCAAGGTCAGGATGGAAGGCAAGGACTACATCATGGCCGACGGGGATGTCGTGGAATTTAGATTCAACGTGTAAATAGCGGCTGGTGCTGACTGCAACGCGGCGTGAATGATCTTGGCTCTCATCCAGGAGGCATGAAATTAAGGGGTTTCGTGTGAAACTAGATCTCAAGCGACTGATGTATCTGGGGTACTGGAAAATTTATGAGCAGTCGAATGTTGAAGATTTCAAGAAGAGTAATTATAAGGTATCTGCAAATTTTGGCTCTATAGTCCCACAGTATTCGAGTGCGATTGGATTCGAAAAGATTAAGGATCTCCCTCTAGAAGGCGGGATAAATAAGCTCCAGTTACGGAAACTCGCAGAGCGTATGGTGCCCGAAATTGACAACACAGCGCTTTTCATTGAACATTCTCTCGGATCGAGCGAAGGGAGTTGGCGTCGATGGTCTGGCAGCGCTGCACATGCGCTCCGGGGGCATGATGACTATCGGGAATCGCAGGCGTCCGCTCCTAAGATCGCATTGTGGGTCTGTGAATTCCCCAATGAGGATGGCACGGTAACGCTTATTGTCCTTCATGGGACCGCTGATGGAAACATGCAAGGGCTCGAGCTCGAAGGAATGCCAGATGACAGGGGCGGATCTGGTACTGAGAGAATTTTTGAGTACCTATGGGCTCAGGGGAGAGGCTTCACACCGGAGGGCTTTTCACCTCGTTCGTATAGCCCTGCCCGAGTATCCGAACTGTGTGCCTGGATGATTGGGTCCAGCCAGGAATGGCGTCGAGTAAGCATAGAGTCTCTTTTCCGTGTTCACTACGATGAGTGGGTGCCGGACGAGGCTCGTCAGATTTCACCGTTAGCGAGGCGTGATGGAGAGCACCGCCCACCAGTGGTCTCCCGCATCATCATCGGAAGTCCAGTAATTGTCCAGACTCCTCCTGCTCGACCAGCTCACACTTCAGGTTTCCTGAAGCAATGTCTCCTTCATGTCAGGTTAATGATCAAGAAGAGCTGGTGCTGAATCCAGAGAGATCGCTTGCGTTAGATCTTCTGGGTATGGGCATCGGGGCTTCCGTAGATTTCGCCAGGTTCGTCTAGCCACGGACTAGATCGATGTCGGCGAAGTCAGCTTCCCATACGCAGCCTTCATGGGGCCCGGAGCAGCGAACCACTCGCAAGCCGCGGAACGGCTGCGCTTGCTAAGCACTTCTACAGCACCAAGGCGAGCTGCGCGGTCTTTTCCTTAGGAGGGCAATGTTCCGTAATCATGAATCATGGCGACGTGGTCGAGTTTAGGTTTAATGTGTAGCGGGTTACAGTCGAAGCAGCTGACACTCCGGTCACTCACTTGTGCGGTTAGTGGTAGTTAAAGCCAGTTGCGGCCTCAGTTCTCGGCGGACTGTGTGTCTCGGGCCGCAGAGGGTGGCGTTCTCATCAGATGACGCGGGCGCAACCATCAACTCACTTCGAAGATTGGGGCTGTGCCTTGACGCGCGACTTTACTGAGCTATCGCCCGATGCCGAGTGCCTGTGCGGGTCGATGCAGCTGTACCGTGAGTGCTGCTCGCTGAAGTCGTTTAAGTATGGGCTCGATTCTGCGGGCAACGTGATTCGGCAAGTTCCTCTAGTGGAGGACGTGAAGGACGTGCTTTCTGAAGCCTCTGATACATTCTTTGAACTCTACGGGCGACGCCCTGGAGATAGTGATCTTGTCTTCGGGCACATTGCGGATCCCACGGAATCTGTTCACGCGTCCGCACGGCTCATGCTAAGGGCCGGAATACGAGATGAATTTGTGTACGCCTTTAGCCGGACCGATGGGCTGATGCCTGCTGAAATGAACCTCGAGCTTATCTCGGACGAAGATCTCGAGCTTTTCCAACTCTATGTGGATGAGTATAAAGAAATCTCGGCAGCGCCTTTTGCCCCGGAAGGTGTATCGTCGCTGGCATTTGTGAAATTTGGAAACGAAAATTATCCAAGAATCCGTCCAACAGGTCTCCCGTAAGCTGAAAATGGTGATGATAGATTTTCTATCGCGCCACCTTAGTGGTGACGATCGATCGAGTCGCATGGAGCCGAGCGTGCGCCAGGCCGCAGCTTTTCGTATTCGAACTCCGGTTGACTACTGCTTATTCTCGGTAATTAAGACTAAACGAACGTTGGAGAGCCTCGAGCGCCTGTCTGATGCTGGAGTGCCTCAAAGCGTGTACGCTCTAGCGCGGAGCGTTTTCGAGAACACCCTCTTTTTAGATGCGATCGCCCAAGATGATTCAATCTTCTGGGAGAATATTTCACCCAAGGTTGATGAAGAAAACTACACCTTCGGGTCATATGCCGATGGCAGAGTGAATTACAATCATGTTGTGCACCGCAATACCGGTATTCGCGCAGACGTGAATCTCCGCGTCAGTGATTTAGCTAAGCGTTCCACAGCTGCTCCGCATGTCGCTGAGTTGTATTCGCTTTTCTATATAACGGCATGTCAGTTCGTTCATGTGGACGTGCTAAGCGCCCAGTCGTATTTTGATGATCCCGATCCGTTTGATCAGCTGGACCCGGACATCGTTGCTAGTCTAGTGGCAATGGTCCTAATCGGTGATTTTATTCGTGCGCTCGTGAGTGTGGACGGTATCAACCTCCAGTTCAGAAGGGATGCTGTCCACGCGTTGGCCGATCTGAGTGTGGTACTTGACAACTCCCTCGAGCTTGCCTCGTCTGATCCTGAACACCGAAACGATGTTCTCGACGTCTTGCGCAGCGTGACGGCTTCGTGGCGCATCCGCGAGTAGTTGTCTGCGGCGGGCTTAGGTATATCGAGTACACCTTCTTGCGATGTCTAATGCCGAGAACGAGGATAATCAACTCCCTGTCCTCGATCGTGCGGGCGAGAGTCTCGAGGTGGATTTGCTGCTGACTCGAGTGTTTCAAATACGTCGGGGTGAGCGAGGATTGGCGACGGTCTCCCGATTAACAATATGCATTGGACGTGCTGTTTCCGTCTGGAGTTCTGGCACAGCGCAAGCGGCAGGCCGGGTGCATGTGACCGTGCAGAAAGTTCCGCGGTGATCTCCGCCGACAGTGAACGTTTGCAATCGCCGGACCGTGGCCCAATTTGGAGATTGTGTAGTGAAGTTCCAGTTTAACGTCTCGTTGGCGCACGCTTCTTCGTGGAGTGCGGGAATTTAATCGTTGTCGGTGTTCTGGCCGCGGAAGTGAGTTGAAATGTCCGAATCGGAGGAGAAGGTGTCGGCGGAGGCAGCTGAGCACGCGATTGAAGCTGTATCGGGATTTGCGACTCGTATTGGGCGCAGCTGGCGTGATCCGGCAGGGCTTCTCGACCTAATTGATGATGCTCTGGTCGGGATGGAGGACTTGCTGAGCGAGCTCGGTGATCGATCGAGGCGCGAGTTTATGGATGTACCGGACCTGATTCAGCGAGATGTCGGTCACCTTCCCTTGTTTGAAGCGGCCACTCTCAGCCATGCAGCAACGTATCTTGCGGGTTCGATCTGGAAGCCATGTGTTCCTGAGCATGCTCGCTATCTGTTTGCTGGATTAGCTACTCGCGCAGTTTCGACTGTCCGTGAGATTGCGATACTTCTGGACCATGGGTATCAATTAGGCGCAAAGTCCCGGTGGCGAACACTGTCGGAGATCCTTGTCGTCGCGCGCGTGATCGCGATGGGCGATCGTTATACCGCGACGCGGTATAGAGAACATCGCTGGATCGTTCTTGCTATGGAGCGCAGAAAGACTGGCCAGACGGCTTGGACTGGCGATCTGCCGAGTCCGGAGGTGATGAGGCGTCGCCTGGTCAGACGGTTCGGTGCGGAGTATTCGGGTCTTTACGGGTGGGCGGCGCGTGTTACTGCTCGGCGGCTAGGCATTGGCAAGCCAGGCTGGAAAGACCTTCAGGCGCTTGCTGGAGTCCACGAGCATGCGTGGCGCGTCCATGACGCGCATCACGCAGTACATGGAGCTGATGCCCTTGGCCTTCTGGGCATAATCGATGCCGGTTCAGGGCACTTCCATGCAGGGGCGTCCGGGCAGGGAGTGCTGGAGGTGGCTCGGGACACCACTCGTCTGTTCCGGCAGGCGCTTTCGGCGATTTTCGAAATGTGCTTGAAGTACTCGGACGAGCGCAAGCCACAGATATTACAAGGCATCGTTGAAGCGCATCTATTCAATCTTGAACAACGCCTAAACTGGAAGGTCATCTCTACTGATACTCACGCGCGGGAAGAGTACCTGACGAAGATGAATGACTGGTTTGGCGGTGTTGCAGAATCATCGAACCAACAGGATGACGTTGACTTTCTGTGAGATTGGTCGCGCGAGCAAGATACTGAGGGTGATGCTTCTCGGCTACGAAATACAGCGGCATCCGAGTTAATTAGTATCCGCTGCCTATGCCTGGTGCGTACTCCAGCGCGAGAAGGGCCAGGCACGCCGCGAAGGCATGGCCATGTCGAGGCTTCCAATCCCGACCTCGGTTCATCCCGCATACGCGCGACTGCCTCGTCGACGACGACCGCCTACTCACGGCTGATTGACGCGACTACTGGTCGGGATGGGAGCCAGCCGGCTAAAACGACAACGATTGCGTATCGCGATCCCGCGTTGGCGGTCCGCCTCCTCGACCTGTCGGCGGCATCGTTGCTCGGAGCCGCAGGTGTCCACATGGTCGGTCCTCTCTTTGAGTCGCTCGTCACCCTCGGGGTTCGCGTCCTGGGGCAAGCAGCTGAAGCCTCGGTAAGCCATCTCCGTCTCAGGGGAGGAGATCGCGAAGTCGATCTCCTCGTCCAGGGTGTCGACGGACAGGTACTTGGCATCGAGGTCAAGCTGGCGCCAGAGGTGACTAACTCCGATGTCTGGCATCTGAAGTGGCTCCGTGAGCAGATTCCTGATCGGGTCGCCGACCTTATTGTCGTAACTACCGGCACGACGGCCTACCGGAGACCAGACGGCATCGCCGTGGTGCCACTGGCTCTCCTCGGGCCGTGAGTGCTACGGCCGGCGTGATCCACACCGACTTCCAGAAGGGCTTCATCAAGGCTGAGATTGTGTCCTTCGATGACCTCGATGCCGCCGGTTCGATGAACGATGCCAAGGCGAAGGGCAAGGTCAGGATGGAAGGCAAGGACAACATCATGGCCAACGGGATGTCGTGGAATCTAGGTTTAACGTCTAGCGTTATTGACGCCAAGCGTTATATCCTGGTGGGCTGCTCAGGTCGTTCGGCAGCAAGGACACTGAACGACTGTGGCGTCGTGAGTGTGTCCCCTCGATCGATCCTCGGATTCATCGATTCGCGTTGTGCAAGCTTCGTCAGGTGGGATCTACGGAGTCGCTCGACGATCTTCGCGTACCGCCAGGAAAACGGATCGAGGCGCAGAAGGGCGATCGGGCCGGCCGACACAGCATCAGGATCAATGACCAGTGGCGGATCTGCTTCATGTGGACCGAAGCTGGACCAGAGGAGGTCGAGATCGTTGACTACCACTGACGCGAGCGGCAAGCTCGCTCCCATCCACCCGGGTGAGTTGCTCATGGAGGACTTCATCGAGGGCTTCGGCATCACACAGCACAAGCTGGCGGTGTCGATCGGGGTGTCGCTGCGCCGGATCAACGAGATCGTGCACGGCAAGCGCGCGATAACCGCCGACACGGCGCTGCGCCTGGCGAAGTACTTCGGCACGTCGGCGCAGTTCTGGCTCAACCTCCAGACGCACTATGACTTGGATCTGGCGAAGGATCGCGCGGTGGGCCAGATCGATGCGATCAAGCCGCTACAGGTCGCGTGACATCATGCTGCCGCGGATGGTCCCATCGACGGCGACGTGGTTGAGTTTAGGTTCAAGGTGTGAGGCCGCGACGCACGGCGTCGAGAGTCGATTCCGGTGAGTCGTTGAAGCAGAATCGGACGCCCGATTGGAGGGCAGTCACGGTGTTGACAACTCGCTCGAAGATGGGTGTGAACTCGTGGGATGTCCTCATCCCGGACCCGATCTCTACCAGGTCGAACGTTCCGGCGGCGAAGTGCTCTCTCACTGCCGACTCGGCGGCTTCGACGTCACTCGGCACCAGACAAACGGCGACATCGAAACCCGCGCTGCGCAACGCCGCCTCGGCGTCGCCGATGCGGGCGCGAAGCTTGTCGGCGTCTTGACCCGGCCAGGGCGAGAAGTCGATCACGTCCGGGTCCATCCCGATCTGAAGCACGCGCGGCTTGGTCACGCCTCGATGCTAGAGCCATGGCCGGTGGGTCGCAACGTGGTGATCCAACGCGTAGTCGCGTTCGGGATCGACGCCCGATGTCCGAGGCGCGTGCGTGGCTATCGTGCTCGCGGAGACTGCTGCGCACGTCGACGTTCCAAACCCTCGGAACGTGGTCGAACTTAGGCTTAATGTGTAGCGGACTTGCACTTCAACGTCTCTTGCTCGAGTGAACCAGCACCAGCACCGTGATCAGACGTAACGACGTTCTTCGCGGAGTCCAATGGCAATCCCTGCATCGATGACGAACAGTGCACACATCGCGACGGCGTTGTGTCGGCGACTGGTTCGCTTGTACTCGCGCGCGAAAACGAGGTGGAGCAAGCTTCGCGCCGCTACGGCACGCCATCGCCAACGTGACGGTCGGCTTGCGATGATCGTGATGCCGAGGGCAAGGTCTGCAGTTCCGAGCACTCGTCGACAGTTGACGGGGGTGTCCGTCAAGCCGAGCCACCGCCCGCCCGTGAGCGGAGCGATGGTCAGGATTCCACCGAGGGATGCGGAGACGGCCCCTACGCCATCGGCGGCGATGGTGAGGACGCCGTTCCTGGAGGCACACATGGGCACACCTTACAGCGGGTGAAACGAGGGCGAGCCGGAGCGAAGCTGATCTGCTAACTTGGGCACGGCTTCACCTCAGGCTCTGGTGTTGGGCATTCTCAACGGCGGTCTGCAGCCAGTGATGGCTGAGGCCAGAGGTTTCTCTCTGGCGACGTGGTGGAATTCCGGTTCAATGTGTAAATAGTGCTCTGACCAGGGATTTTAGTTTTAGCTGTTAAGTGGGGATCCATACTCGGGTTCCGGTATTAGATAGCTGCTCATCCCAGAAGCCGATGACCTGGGGGTTTTGGTAGCCCGTGGAGGTTCCCGCCGGTGGCACGAGGCAAGCTGAACCGGTCACGCTCCGTGAAAGCGCGTTTGTCGTTTACGGATGCGCTTTTCTCCGTTGATATGGATTTTAAGCTCGGAACACGATTTACTATCGTGCTGAACTGTTGTCATTGGCGGAAACAGCGTTGTCGTTCACATGGCTGTGGGATGAGCTGAATGAACAATACGTTGATTGGCGCGTTGCAGGCATAGTGACTCTCGTTAACGATTTCAGTCGTTCGCACCTCAAGGAGTAGTTGGCCGACCCTGGGCGGGAAGCGAGTCTTCTCGGTACAAACGATGGCCCCTTTAGCCTGAAGGCTGAAGGGGCCACTGTTGTGACGTTCTATTCGAAGTAGGTCCAGCCGAACGGCACTTCTGTGGAGTGCAGTTCCTCGGCATCAAAATGCTGAAGCGCATTGTCGTAGCAGGTTTTCATGTCATCTTCCGATTCGCACAACCCGATTAGCTGATCTCCACCGTCTGGCAAAGTGTGCCAGACAAGGTAGACCGTTGGTCGAGTGTCTTCCTTGTCGATCCAGATGCCGTTCTTCTTCATACGCCACATTACAACCTCTTAGATGCGCTCATGACTACGGCGTTGTAGGTTTTACCGCCCGACACGATGTTGTCAGTTGGGCCAGGACTGCGACCATCGTGATGAGCACGGATGGGGACGCGAGTGCTGTACGTTGTTGCTTGCTGAAAGGCGCAGGCTACACGCGGGGTCGGTTCCGTTATCTACGTTCCTTGCTATCGCAGTCCACGGTTCCAGCACTCCGTTCCCGATGCCTGCATCAGTCCCTCAGTCCTTGAGATCAAAGGTTATTCGGCTACGGAACGTGGTCGAGTTCAGGTTCAATGTGTAGAACCCCTGGTCAGAGCCACTCTTTCGTCGTGGAGTCCAGCGCCGTGCGCGTGGGAGTTCCGGTTCACGTCTAGTTGTAGTTGGTCACGGCCTTGTCTCAGCGATGCCCGGTCGTTCGCCCGCTGGCGTGAGTATCAGACAGGTCCCGTGCGGGATATGAACCTCTGCTGCGGGGCGGATGCTCGGCAACATCCCTGTGAGTGCGGGAAATTGCTGCTGCCGGTTTGCCGCAGCGACTTCCCGTATACGTTCGGACTACTTCTCGGCGGCCAGCTGCGGGTAGACGACCTCGAGCGTTGCCGAGAGTCCGGCCTTGGCTTGCACGGAGGTCTCGTCGGCCAGGACCTCCAGGTCGTCGGCCTCGGTCGCATCGAGCACCTTGCTGACGAGGACTGCGGGGTCGAGCTTCGGGTCGGTGGTGCTGGCGGCCATGGCGGTGTCGACCCAACCGACGTGCACCCCTACGACCTGGACGCCGGCGGGCTGCAGCTCGAGCCGCAGGGAGTTCGTCGCGGACCATAGTGCGGCCTTGGTGGCGGAGTAGATCCCGGCGACGGCGTACCAGGCGAGGGCCGAGTGGATGTCGATGATCGCGGTGTTCCCGCCCTTGGCCGACAGGATCGGGGCGTAGGCGCGGGCGAGGAACAGCGGGCCGAGGAAGTTGGTCTCGACGTTGCGGCGGATCTCCTCGTCGGTGTGGGTGAGGATGCCCGCGCTGGATGCGGTCGCGCCGGCGTTGTTGATCAGCACCGTCACGTCGGGGGCCGCCTCCACCGCTGCCTGGATGGAGGCGGGGTCAGTGACGTCGAGGGCGAGCGGCACGATGCGCTCGTCGTCCCATTCACGGGGGTTGCGTGCGGTGGCGTACACCTTGGCGGCACCGCGGGTGAGGGCTTCGCGGACGAAGTGGGTACCGATGCCGCCGTTCGCGCCGGTGACGAGGACGACAGCGCCGTTCAATGAAGTCATGATGACTGTTCCTTCTCTATCTGAGTGATGGTTTGGTGAATGTCAGGGGTGGGTGAGGGCCGGGTAGTCGGTGTACCCGTTCGAGCCGCCGGTGTAGAGGGTGGCCGGATCGAGGTCGTTCAGCGGCGCGCCCTGCTGCAGCCGCTCGACGACATCGGGGTTGGCTAGGGCGAACCGGCCGAGCGGTGCGACGTCCGCGAGGCCTGCGTCGATGTCCGCGGCGATGCTGTCGCGGTCCCGTCCGTATCGAACGACGAGGACCGTGGTCGGCCACACCTTTCGGAACGAACGCAGCAGCTCGTCGTCGCCGAGATGGTGCACGTGCAGGTAGACGAGGTTCAGCTTCGCGAGCTCACCCACGAGGTGGCGGTACTGGGCGCGCACGGCTTCGGTGTCGCCTTCGTCGAGCCCGCCGAGCGGGAAGGCGGGGGAGATGCGGATCCCGGTGCGGTCCGCGCCGATCTCGCCGGCGACGGCCTGGGCGACCTCGATGGCGAACCGGGCCCGGTTCTCGACCGATCCGCCGTACTCGTCGGCGCGGTGGTTGGCGTTGGGGGCGAGGAACTGGTGCAGCAGGTACCCGTTGGCGGCGTGGATCTCCACCCCGTCCGCTCCCGCGGCTATCGCGGAGGCTGCGGCGTGGCTGAACTCGCCGACCACGCCCTGGATCTCGGCGGTGGTGAGCTCGCGCGGCACGGTGGTCTTCTGCTTGCCGGTGGGCGTGAAGATGTCCTGCTCCGCCGTGATCGCGGACGGGGCGACCGGGTGCCGGTGGTGCGGGGTGTTGTCCGGGTGGGAGATCCGGCCGACGTGCATGAGCTGGATGAACAGGTGTCCGCCCTTGTCGTGCACCGCATCGGCGACCTTCCGCCACCCCTCGACGTGCTCAGGCGTGTAGATCCCGGGGGTGTTGGGGTACCCCTGCCCGTCCTCCGATGGCTGCGTTCCCTCAGTGATCACCAGCCCGAGCGATGCACGCTGGCTGTAGTACTCCGCGGCGAGATCGCCCGGGGTCCCGTCGGGGTTGGCGCGGTTGCGGGTCATAGGAGCCAGCGCGAGACGGTGCGGAAGCTCAAGCCTGCCGAGGGTGAGCGGCTGCCAGAGAGAAGAGGTGGTCATGACGGATGAGGTTCCTTTCCAATGAACGGATCGCCACTGCCTCCCGGCCGCGACCGGATGGTCGCGTACCGGCGTGGGAGAATGAGCCGAGGCATATCCGAGCCCACACGAAAGTGACTACACTCAGAACTGAGACAAGTCATAGTTTATTCCAGGAGGAGACCATGCCAGTGGCGTCCCAGCCGCTCGGGCGACGCGAGCGGAGCAAACAGGCCAAGCTCGAGCGCATCACGGCGGCCGCGAGCGAGCTGTTCGCGCAGCATGGTGTGGACGAGGTCACCACCCAGCAGATCGCTGATGCGGCGGATATCGGTTCTGGCACCCTGTTCCTGTACGCGAAGACCAAGGGCGAGCTGCTACTGCTCGTGCAGAACGCGCTCTACTCGACCGCGCTGGAGCGCGGGCGGACCGCGGCCGTGGGCGCGTCGAATGCGTTGGACGGCGTGATGGCGCTGGTCGCGCCGATCGTGGAGTGCAACCGTGTCCAGGTCGACAATGGCCGCACCTACCTGCGGGAGATGGTCTTCGGTGACCCGAGCGAGCCGCACCACGCCGAGGCGCTATCCATCGTTGGGCAGACCGAGGAAGCGGTCGCCGGCATCCTGACCGAACGGGCTCAGCTGACCGTCGCCGATGCCTCGACACTGGCCCGGGTCATCCCGGCCATCATGTTCCTGGACCTGGCGGCCAGCGTGAACGTGGGTTCGAGTATCGAGGAGATCCTCGCGAGCATCCGCATCCAGGTCGCGGCGATCCTTCCGTGCTGATCCCGGTGATGCACCCAGCGGCGGCGTATGCGGCGGTCCTCAACGGGCGAGCGCTCGCGCTGCCGGAGCGTGTCGCGCTCCCGTCGTCGCCGCGGCAGGGAGGTGACCATGACGACTCCAGACGCTGATCCGTCGTCGGAGCGGTCGCGCACCATCCATTACCAGGTCCCCGGGAAGGACAAGCGGGCACCGTTCGCCAGGTCCGGACTCGAGCAGCTGCAAGCCGTCGCTGCAGGCGAAGCGCCGGCCCCGCCGATCAGCAGCCACATCGGACTCGAGATCGTCACGGTCGGGGAAGGGGACGTGGTGATGACGGCGGTGCCGGACGAGTCGCACTACAACCCGATCGGGTCCGTGCACGGCGGGTTCTTCGCCACCGTGCTGGACTCCGTCTGCGGGTGCGCGGTGCACTCCACTCTCCCTGCTGGAGTCGGCTACACCAGCCTGGAGATCAAGGTGTCGTTCCTGCGCCCGGTCACCGCCGACACCGGTCCCGTCACGGCCCACGGGTGGGTCATCCGCGCCGGTCGCAGTGTCGCGTTCGCCGACGCCGACATCCGCGACCAGGAAGGCCGCGTGCTCGCGACCGCGTCCAGCACCTGCCTGATCATCCGTCCGGCTGCCTGCCCCTGACTCCTAGCGGCCGGGCTCCGGTCGCCCTGTCGTCGCAATGCTCCGCAGACGAGCCCGACAAGCTCCCTCGCGAGCCGGCCCGCGGGGCCTCCTGTGCCGGGACGGCCAGCAACGCCGACCCCTGCGTGAGACTGTCCCGAGCGGGGTGAGGTGAGTCAGTCTGCGGAGTGAGAGAGAATCTCGCTCTCCTTGACGTAGGTGAGGGTGGTCTCCACGTCGTACGCGTGGATCGCGGACGCGTGCGGAGCGAGCAGCTCGGTGAGGTGGCCGGCGTGGGTTGTGTAGAACGCGTCCCGAGCGGTGCCGTCAGCGAACCCGAGGATCACCGAGGCGTGGAGGTGCTGGTCCTCGGGGTTGTCGTGGGCGACGTTCGGGGTGTCCCAGGTCTTCTCGTTCCACGGCAGGAACACCTGGGTGCGCAGCTCCTTCAGTTCCCCGGTGGCGATCAACGCGGGGGTGAGCTCCTTCTTGAGGAACTTGTGGAACCCGACCGTGCCCTCGTCCTCGAACGCCAGCGCGGTCTGCTTGCGGCCGGCCAGCGGGGACAGGGCGTTCTCGAAGGTGACCTCCGCGATCCAGTCGATCCAGTCGATCCTCCGGTCCTCGGGGATGATCGTCTCGATGTCACGCGTGGCGGGCCAGCGGCCCGGGTTGTGCTCCGCGAGGTGGATCTGCCGGTACTCGAACAGGCCGGGGGCGGCCGAGATGATGCCCGAATGCGGGCCCTTCCACCGGTCCATTCCAGCCTGACGGGGCTTGTCGGTGGGCATCCGCAGCAGGATCGACGAGGTGCAGTGCTTCGACACGTCCGGTTTCGTCGTCGTGGTCTCGCTCATGGTTATCCCTGCCGTTGCCTTTGTGTGTTCTCGGCGGGGTCAGGGGGCGAGGAACTTCGCGGCGACGGGGGCGAACTGTTCCCAGTACTGAAAGATTCCGCCGTGTCCGGAGTTCGGGTAGATGATCAGCTCGGATCCCTTGATGCGTTGGTGCAGGTCCGCGGAGAGGATGGAGGGCACCATGCGGTCGTAATCGCCGTTGGCGATCAGGGTGGGCTGGGTGATCACCGATAGGTCCGACGGGGCGGAGCGGCCGAATCGCTGGATGGCCTTCAGTTGGGTGCGAAACGCCGTGGTGCTGATGGGCTTGTCACGGTCGGCGGTGCGTTCCTTGAGGCGCTCCACGAACGCCTTCCCGGCCTTCTTGCCGACCTTGTTCCGGTTGAAGAAGAGGAACTCCTTCGGGTCCGAGCGGGTGATCACGGAGCGGAAGATGTCCCAGTAAGTCACGCCCACGACCTTGTCGATGTTCTTCCCGCCGCGGGGCCCGGTGCCGGTGAGGACGAGCTTGCGGACCAGGTCGGGATGCTTGACGACGAGGTCCTGGGCGATGAACCCGCCTATGGAGAATGAGAAGATGTCGATCTTGTCGTACCTGAGGCCCTTCGTGATGAAGGTGTAGGCGTCGTCTGTTGCCTGCTCGATGGTGTCGGGGACGGTGCCGGAGGAGGCTCCGACGCCGCGCTGGTTAAACGTGATCACGTGACGGGTCTTCGCGATGGCGTCCACGATGCGCGGGTCCCAGTTGTCCAGGGTCGCGGCCAGGTGCACGAAGAACACGACGGGGATGCCGCCCTTCGGGCCGAGCTCGCGGTAGGCGAAGGTGGTGCCCCTTGCCGTGAGGGTCTTCGTCGGGGCCTTCGCATATGAGGTGATGGGTTCCTCGGTGGTGCTCATGGTGCTCTCTCCTTCAGGGGCAGGGTGATGCTTCATGGGAGCCGTGCGGGGGCCAGATCAGGGGACGGTGATGACGGTTTTGCCGCGGGTGCCGCCAGTGGTCAGGGAGTCGAGGGCCTGCGGCGTCTGGTCGAAGGAGAATGTCCGCCCGACGGCCGGGCGCAGGGCACCGGCATCGACGAGCGCGGCGATCTTCCGGAGCTGGTCCCCGCTGGCCGACATGAAGAGGAACTCGTAGCCCACGCCGAGCTTCTTCGCCTTCCGACGGATCTTCGCGCTCATCCCGGCGATCGCCAGGCGCACCACCGGGTTCAGTCCTGCAGCCTTCGCGAACGCCGGGTCGGGTGGTCCGGAGATCCCGATCGCCTTTCCGCCCTGGCGCAGGATGTGCAGGGACCTGGCGAGGTTCTCGCCGCCGAGGCTGTCCAGGACCAGGTCGTAGCCGGACAGTTCGTTCTCGAAGTCCTGGGTGCGGTAGTCGATCACGACGTCCGCGCCCAGCTCCCGCACGAAGTCGGCGTTCTTCCTCGAGGCGGTGGCCGCCATCTGTGCGCCGAGGTGCTTGGCGAGCTGGATCGCGATCGTGCCGACCCCGCCGGCACCGGCGTGGATGAGGACCTTCTGTCCCGGCTTCACGTTGGCCTTCTCCACCAGCGCCTGCCAGGCGGTCAGCGAGACCAGGGGCAGGGATGCCGCCTCGATCGTGCTGATCGTCGTGGGGGCAACGGCGAGATCGGCCTCGTCGATCGCGATGCGCTCTGCGAACGTCCCGATCCGCCCGTCCCGGGGCCGGGCGAACACCTGGTCGCCCGGGGCGAAGCCGGTGACGCTCGGGCCGGTGCGCAGGACGGTGCCGGCGACGTCGTGGCCGAGGACGAGCGGCATCTTGTACGGCAGGATCGTCGTGAACTCGCCGTCCCGGATCTTCTCGTCCAGCTGGTTCACCCCGGCCGCCGCGACCTGCACGAGCACGTCGCGCTCGCCCACGGCCGGCTCGGGCACCTCCGCCTCGTGGACGGCTTGCTTGTACTTGTCGAACACGAACGCTCGCATGATCTCTCTGTCTCCTACGGATCGGTCTGGGGGTGATGGTGGTCAGCGGTGAAGGAAGCGGCCGGTGAGGTCGGTGACGGCCTGACGGTTCTGGAACACGACCCCGTGCCCGGAGTCGGGGAAGATTCGCACCTGCGCGTCAGGGATCTGCTGCAGCAGGGCGTCCGCGTTCCCGGATGGCACCATGCGGTCGGTGTCGCCGTGCAGGACCAACACCGGTCCGATGGACCCTGCCGATGGTGCTGGCCGCTGGTGTCCCCACCGGTTCACGGCGCGCAACTGTGCACGCAACACGGCGGGGGTGACGGGCTTGTCTCGTCCGGCGCGCCGCCGCTTCAGCCTCGCATGGTACGCCTTTGCCGCCTGCTTGCCGTTACGGGTGCGGGTGAAGAACAGCAGCGTGGTCGGGTTCGTGAACGTCGCCACCCCGCGCACTATCCCGCGAACGAAGACACCGGTCATGCGGGTCAGGCTGGGACCGCACTGCGGGCCGGCCCCGGCGAGGATCACTCGGTCCACTAGGTCGGGGGCTTGCTCGATGATCGCCTGGGCGACCATGCCGCCCATCGACAGTCCCAGCAGGTCCACCCGGGACAGGCCGAGCGCGCGGATTACCGTGATCGCGTCCGCCGCCATGTCCTCGAATCGGTCCCGCACGGCCCCTGCGGAAGCACCCACGCCGCGGTAGCCGATCAAGATCACCCGGCGCTCTGCCGCGAGCGGGTCGACGACCTCTGGGTCCCAGCTGTCCAGGTTCGCGCCCAGATGCGCCAGACCCACCAACGGCACGCCGTTCGCGTGCTCGCTGCCGAGGTCGCGGTAGACGAACTCCGCACCCGCCACCGGGACCATCCGCGTCGGTGCATCGACGAAACGCCCCGGCGCGGCACATGATCCCTGCGGTGTGCGTTCCATGGATTTCCTTCCCTTTTCGCCCGCAAGCCGGTGGATCTTCGGCCTGTCTAGCTGAGTAGACTCAAGTATGAGTCCACTCAGTCAATTCTGTCAAGGGAGGACAGCAGGGAGCCGCATCCCGGCGCGATGGGTTGGCGGGAGCGAGCGAAGAAGGGCAAGCAGTCGCATCATCGCCGCAGCCATCGCGCTGTTCGCCGAGCGGAGCGTCAGCCTCGTGACCATCCAGCAGATCGCGGACCGCGCAGGTAGCGCGATCGGCACCCTGTACCTGTACGCGGGCACGAAGGCGGAGGTGCTGATTATGGTGCAGAAGCAGAAGTTCGCCGCCGCCGTCGACGACGGTCTCACGGCGGCTGCAGCCGAGCAGGACAGGTCGGGCGCAGTCGAGACCGTCCTGGCCTTGGTCCGGCCGGTTGTCGCGTGTGTCCGAGAGCAACCCGAGAATGGGCGCACCTACCTCCACGAGCTGGACTTCGCTGACATTCATGTCGCCGCCACTGCCACTGTCCACCTGCACGACGACCTGCCGGAGATCCTCCGGTACATCCGTCAGCAGCCACTGCAGTCCTGCCTGGAGAGCGCGCGCACGGCCCAGGGCAGGATCCAAGCACGCTCAGGTCCTACGGGGGGGCAGAGTCGGGAGGGTGACTTTGGGTGGATGAATGCCCGAGTGGTTCATGACCCGCGCGAAGCGACGTGGCGGGTTATGCGGTAGACGGGCACGGATGGCGATCGCAATGCACCAGCGGTCTCGGTAGTGACACGGGGGAGCCGGTGGTCATTCGGTCAGGCGGAACTGTGCCAGGGCCGACCGATTCGGAACAATCAGTAGACGTTTCTCACCGCGGCGATGTCGTCGAGTTCAGGTTCAACGTGTGAAGCGCGATTGATCCTCGGATCCAAGGAGAGGTGCCGTGGTGGAGTCGTCGATTTGCGTCGAGCGCTGAAACCGGTGGGTGTATTCTGGGTGTCCACCGCGAGGGAGGTTCCGACGTGTCTGTCCAGAAAGAACACCCATCGCATGAGCACGTGCCTGTGCCGGGGGAGACCGACGTTCCAGAGCTCGAGGTAGACGAGACGATCGCGCCGCGCCCTGAGGAGGAGATCGCCGACGCGCTTCGGTCAGAGCCCGACCACGAAGACGACAGTCGGGGCCACGACTGACGCGGGTCCGAAAGAGATCAGCCTCGGGTTGACCTTCGCCGTGCTGGGCGACGTGGCTAAGTGCCGATTTGACATGTAGCGCTATTGATCCCGACCTCTATGTACTGGTCCTGTGATCAGGACGTCCGACGACAAGGACTTCGAAAAGTTGTGTCGTCGATCGATCCTTGGCTCCATCGTGTGGCGATGTCCAAGCTCCGGCAGGTGGGATCGGCGGAATCGTTTGAGTATCTCCGGGTCCCTCTCGGCAGTCGGCTCGAGTGTTGACGAGCATGGGTGGGCAATTCGCCAGCACGAAGACGAGTGTTAAGGGCGGCCAGTTCGTTGTCAATCTGCACGCTGCGCTCGCTTTCAGGTAGCAGCTGCTCGTGCGTTCCGTTTGGGTGCGAGGACCGATGGTCGAGGTATCCCGAGACGGGAGCTTGGCTGACCTGCGGGCCAGAAGTGCCCTGCGCAGAAGGGCGTCGTCTTCGACGACTGGACGGTCTGGCGAGTGGTGCCGACCCGCGTGGAGTTTGGCAGGGTGG
Source organism: Saxibacter everestensis (assembly GCF_025787225.1). Taxonomy (NCBI): domain Bacteria; kingdom Bacillati; phylum Actinomycetota; class Actinomycetes; order Micrococcales; family Brevibacteriaceae; genus Saxibacter; species Saxibacter everestensis. Next base: position 2,252,961 of record NZ_CP090958.1, on the reverse strand, counting down.
CTCCGATCGACGTCATGTGCGCGTGTCGTCGACTTTCGATCTACCGTCTGGGGCCACGAAGTCGATCGCGCAGCTGGACGTACGCAGGGCGGTCTCGGCTGCGGACTGCATGCCTTCCAGTTCCGATGGGCCGTTAGGAGAGGGCCGCGGATGCCGCGTAGCGGGCGGCCATCGTTCGAGCTGCCTCGTTGACGACGCGGAGGGCATCGTCTTCACTGAGCGACCAGTTGCCATGGGCAAGGCGTGGCCAGAAGACAACGGTGGCAATCATGCCGAGGAACTGGGATGCTGCAACGTCTGGATCATCGACGTTAGCGTTTCCTGTGGCGTTCTCGGCCCGGAAGTAGCGCTTCAGGGCTGTGAGGACGGGCAGGGTGCCGAAGTCAAGGGTGCGCTCGCTCTTCACGCCAGCAGGCGAGGGGCGGCCGGGGTGCACTTCTATTGAAGTTTGGCAGACCGGCGAGCCTCTCGTCACGACGGAGCGTTGTAGCCCGCGTTGGCTGCCTGTTTTCCTGAAGCATGCTTTAGCGCCAAAGTGTCAGGTATGACGCAAGCGCGTGACCGTCTAGCCAATCGCTCGCAATCCTGACCTCGCTCTGTAGACGCAACGGTAGCTGCCTGCGGTCGCAAAAGGTAGCTCATAGATGTCGCAAAAGGTAGTCTAACTAAGCCGCAAATGGTAGCGTAGAAGTTCTGCTGCGGCTAGAGTCGAGGCATGGAATACATTGAGAGGACGGTTGATCGCGAGCTCGACGAATTGCTGCCAATTGCGCCCGCCATCGCGCTGGATGGGCCCAAGGGAGTGGGGAAAACGGGCACTGCTCGTCGCCGCGCTGATACGACCTGGTTCCTGGATGACCCTGCGCAGCGAGAGGTCGCGCGAGCGGACTTCGATTTGGCGTCAATTCCGCCTGGCAGCATTCTGCTTGATGAGTGGCAGAAGCTTCCCCAGGTGTGGGACTCCGTTCGCCGACAGGTCGACGCAGGTGCTCCGGCTGGCCGTTTTCTTCTGACTGGGTCCGCAACTCCGGCTGATCCCACCGGGACGCACAGCGGTGCCGGGCGCATCCTGTCGTTGCGCATGCGCCCGATGGGGTTGCATGAGCGTGGGCTGATCACGCCCACCGTCTCGCTGTCTGCCTTACTCGCCGGCAAGGCTCAGGAAATCGATGGCCGCACGACCTTCTCGTTGCGTGACTATGCCGACGCGATCGCCGACAGTGGTTTCCCTGGCATCATGAATACGGCGTCGCGGCTACGTCGGGGCCTCTTGGACGCGTACCTGCAGCGCATCATCGACCGGGACTTGCCCGAGCAGGGCTACGACGTGCGTCGCCCGGAGACCCTCAGTCGTTGGCTCGCGGCATACGCTGCCGCCTCGTCGACAACGACCGCCTACTCGCGGCTGCTTGACGCGACGACTGGTGGCGACGGAAGTCAGCCGGCTAAAACGACAACGATCGCGTATCGCGATCATCTCACCCAGCTCTGGTTGCTCGATCCTGTGCCTGGGTGGACACCTGCCAACAACCCCATCCGCCGACTGCAACAAGCGCCGAAGCATCAACTCGCTGATCCCGCGTTGGCGGTCCGCCTCCTCGACCTGTCGGCGGCGTCGTTGCTCGGAGCCGCAGGTGTCCACATGGTCGGTCCTCTCTTTGAGTCGCTCGTCACCCTCGGGGTTCGCGTCCTGGGGCAAGCAGCTGAAGCCTCGGTAAGCCATCTCCGTCTTACGGGAGGAGATCGCGAAGTCGATCTCCTCGTCCAGGGTGTCGACGGACAGGTACTTGGCATCGAGGTCAAGCTGTCGCCAGAGGTGACTAGCTCCGACGTCCGGCATCTAAAGTGGCTCCGCGAGCAGATTCCTGACCGGGTCGCCGACCTCGTTGTCGTGACGACCGGCACGACGGCCTACCGGAGGCCAGACGGCATCGCCGTGGTGCCACTGGCTCTCCTCGGGCCGTGAGTGCTACGGCCGGCGTGATCCATACCGACTTCAGAAGGGCTTCATCAAGGCGGAGATCGTGTCCTTCGATGACCTCGACGCGGCAGGTTCGATGAACGATGCCAAGGCGAAGGGCAAGGTCAGGATGGAAGGCAAGGACTACATCATGGCCGACGGGGATGTCGTGGAGTTCCGTAGCGGATTAACCTCTGCCAGGCAGGGCAAGAAGGCACAGCCCGCTCCTTTGATCAACCGACCCGCCAACCGATAGGCCCCGATGATCAGTGATGCCCGCGAGGCGAACGAGACCGCCAGTCCGAACGACTTCGAGATCGCGCGACTACGCGCCGCGCTGCCGCAGTATTTCGACAAGGGCGGCGGCTTCATGCTCGACCGCCTCCAAGAGGCTCTCCGTAGCGGCGACGTGAGCCTGACCAGGGGGGCTACGAGCTCAAGTTCCTCGGGAAGTCAGACGCCAAGTACCTCACGTCCACGCAGACCGAGACTGTCGTGGTGCCGGACCTGAAGCACAACGCCGAAGAAGTGAACGCCGGGTCAAAGAACCTCTACGTCCTCGGCGACAATCTCGACGCCCTGAAGCACCTCCTGGGCTCCTACAGCGGTCAGGTGAAGTGCATCTAAATCGACCCGCCGTACAACACCGGGTCCGAACCGAAAGTATCAAATACCTGTCAAAAGAGCAGCCGGCTAGATCCTTGACATCGGTAACAACAGAGTGGGCGCCTAGTGGGGACACATACGGGATTTGTGATTGTTGGGAAATTACAGCATCGACGTGTATATCTTTGCTGCAAGCTCTGGACCGCAATGCTGCCTACAGCTCCGTGAGCGCCCGTGACTAGAAGACAGCTGCCGGGCCGAAGGTCAAACCATTTGAGGACTTGCAATGCAGTCGATCCGGGAGTCTGATCTGAGACCACTGTGGCAGCTTGATTCACGACCCCGCATCGCGCATCTACACCGCCAATCGCGAAGATCCCCATACGCTCGTATGGTACGGTATGAGCCATACGAATGTATTGGAAATTGGAGAGTAGCTCATGTTCCGAATCTTAGAAGCCGTGGGGATGCTGGCACCGATTGGAGGCATCGTCGTGATGGTCATGTACTGGCGTCGGGCGAAGTCGAGCCTCGCTTGGGGTGTGGCGGGCGCCGTGGTGGCGCTGATCGCGTCGGCCGTCGGGTTCCTGGGCCCGCGCCTGTCCCTCCTCGGCGGCGGTGGGACCTCTGGGGAGGCGCTCCTCGGCAACATGCAGTCGTGGGCACTGCTGCGCGTGGCCCTGCTCGCGCTTAGCGTGATCCTGCTAGTGATTGGCACGTGCGCGGGTCGTAAGGGTGCACGCACACCCCTCGGCTGGCTCATGACTGGGATCCCATTGGTGGCGGTCGGCCTCGCACTGTCCTTCATTCATGTGGACCTCGGCGCTAGCAATGAGGGTCTGTCCGAGATCCTGGGCCTGCTGCTCGAGACGGCACAGTTTGCCCTGCTCGGCCTCGGCGTGCTCCTGCTGTGTCTCGCCGTGGTCAGTGGCCGGTCAACCGCGGACGGACGGCGTGAGCCCGTCACCGCGGTGGTAGGAATCGCTATGAAGGCCAAGCAGTTCTATGATCGTGCTCATGACCGCCGCCGCTGATATTCTCACCGAGCACGTCATTGGCCTGATCTCGGATTCCGGGCTGGAGGCCCTGAGTGTTCGGTCGGTGGCGAGTCGGGCGAGTGTCTCGATCGGGGCTGTGCAGCACCACTTCCCGACGAAGGCGGCCATGCTGCGTGCGGCGCTGCGCACCGTCGCCGAGCGATCGGCTGCGCGGTACAGTCAGGCCGGGTTCGCTGAGGATGCCAGGTGTCGTCTGATGGGATTGCTCGAACTCCTCATCCCGTCCGGAGTCGACGACGTCTCGGCGCGTGTGTGGGTGGCCTTCTCGGCGCGTGCGCTCACAGATCCGGAGATCGGTGAGGTGTACCGTGATGTCTGGTCGCGTCTGCACACCGCGATCGCGGGCTTGATCATGGAGTGTGACGCGGACATGGGGGGCGCCGACCGGCGCGCGACAACGGTGCTCGCCCTAGCGGACGGCCTCACTATCGACGTACTAGCGGGTTCGATCACGGCGGAGGAAGGTCGCTCCATCATGGCTAGTGCGGTGTAGCCCGCAGCGAGTCTGACATCCGGCGTCGAGTGGCCCGAACTCTGGTCGAGTGGCCCGAACTCTGTGGGGCGGGCCAGCAACAGCCCGGCCCTGACGATGGGAACGAGCCGGGGGTCTCAATCCCTACCCAGGCACGCCCGCGCCAGGAGACTACACCCCTATCTGTGAAGAGCCACTACTGTGAGGTTCTTGGCCGGTAGCAAACTTTGTTTGCCCACGTTCCACGGCCAGTAGCCAACTGATGTGATAACCCGATTACCCGGTCTCCAGGTTTGAAGTGATTCGTAGTGTCCTCGACAACTAGACCTGCCAATTCCCACCTAGGGTAAAGGCAAGATTGGGCGAGGAATCTCCTACATAGTGCATTACAAACCGTCAAAATAGCTATTGGCTTGTTCGAGCTCGTGGGAGTAGTGGAGTGAAATTGAACGCTAAGCCTTGTTGGGTTTGCTTTGGTGCTGATCGGCATCCTTGGTGGATGCTTGTTGAGTTTCTGAGTGACGAACAGTCGGCCGGGTTCGGAAAGTTCCGGGGTGAGCCATCTCAAGCCGATTTGGAGCGGTTTTTTCTATCTTGACGACACGGATCTGGACCTGATCGGAAAGCGCCGCGGTGATCACAACCGCCTGCTCAAGGGAGTCGTCGCCGTGGTGAGCACGGTGGGCATCGGCGCATCGACGACTCCGCCCCGCTTGTACTCGACGGGCCCCGGAAACCTCATCACGAGCATGAACGAGCACGAAGTTGGACGGATCGTGGTTATCTCCTCCGAGGTGGCTGATCATTGGGTGCACCAGGGTCCGCTCAAGCTCTGGATCGATCTTTTGAGGCATGAGCCCACACTTTCAACACAAAAGAATGCGGCATCAAACCTGAGGTGGTTCAACGAGCACCGATTTGGTGCCCTAAGCGGGCACCAACACCCACAAAATCAACCATCCGGACCTCGGGCCATTTCGGGTAACTGAATCACGCCGAAATGGCACGAGTCAGGTCCGATCTTGGGCCGCTGGAGCGGGGAAGGTAAGGACTACGGGATCGGTGCGGATGCTACGGTGCCGTCGGACGTGGCTGGATTCGAAAGGACATCGGCTCCGCCATAGCCGCCGAGTTTCTCCACTGCGAAATCAAGAAGGGCCGAGGCGCGTGGCGTAAGGTTCATGTCCTCAGGCCAGATTCCCACCACGTGGGAGACCGTGACGGGCGGGTCGAGGGGCCGGATGACAAACGGCCGCCCCTCGATGCTCGTTGGAAGCGCGTTGGGCCGTGACATGAGCAGGCCATAGCCCACGCCGCGACCCACGAGCGCCTCAACGAGGCTGATCTGAGTGACCTGGGCTTTGATCCTCGGTTCGAGACCGCGCGCGGTGAATGCATCAGTGACGTTGCGGATGCCCGGGGTTGCGTCGTATTGGATGTAGGGCTCGGTGGCGAGATCCGCGAGGTCAACTGTGCTGGCCGCTGCGAGCGGATGGTCGGGATGCAGGTGAACCTCGAGCTCAGTCGCGTAGATCTTGCGACGACGGTACCCGAACGGCAGAGACACGTTGTATAGGAGGGCCACGTCGAGACGCCCTGCCTCGAGTGCTGAGAGCAACTCTTCGTTGGTGCCCACCATGATCTCGATGTGCACTCCCGGATGCCTCCTTGGGAAGCCTTCGAGAAGTTCGGGGACTACGCTCGTAGCGAAGCTCGAATAGCAGCCGAGCTTCACGGGGCCCCGCAGTTCCTGTCCTCGACGGGCGCCAAGGACAAGTTCCTTCGTGTCAGCGAGGATCTGGCGAGCTTGCTTGGCGAATTGCTGGCCAGTCGGAGTCAGAGTGAGGCCCCGCGCCTTACGGCGCACGCACAATTGCTCCCCCACCGCATTCTCGAGGCCGGTGACGGCCTGCGACAGCGCAGACTCCGAGATATGCAGATGTGCCGCAGCCGCGCTGAGCGTGGTGAAGTTCGGCAGGGCCGCGAACAGTTCAAGCTGCCTCAGGCTCACGTCGGCCATGGCCACCTCTTCTCGATTCAACTTCTTTAGCTCAGTCGAACTATATCTTCAAATTACTGTGATTTACATGTAGAGATAAGCATCGCAGAATTTGAGGAACAGCTTCCCGATCCCCGCCTGACGGAGGGGAAACAATGACGTTAGGGACAACGATGAGCTCCTCTATTACCGCTGCCAATCCCACCTCCCAGCGCCGAATCGCCTTCGCGACGATCATCGGCACCACCATCGAGTGGTACGACTTCTTCATCTATGCGACGAGCGCGGGGCTCGTGTTCGCCCAGCTCTTCTTCCAGCCTGCCGGCAAGGACATCGCGCTCCTGCTCTCGTTAGCCACGGTCGGCATCTCCTTCCTCTTCCGCCCGCTCGGCGCGTTCCTCGCAGGGCACTTCGGCGATGTCATCGGACGGCGTGCGATGCTCGTCATCACGCTCGTCCTCATGGGTGCGGCCACGACGCTCATCGGCGCTCTGCCCACTTACTCCCAGATCGGCATCGCTGCGCCGATCCTCCTGCTCATCCTTCGGATCCTCCAGGGTCTGTCCGCCGGCGGCGAGTGGGGCGGTGCGGTTCTGATGGCCGTCGAGCATGCCCCCGCGAACCGTCGCGGTCGCGCGGGTTCTTGGCCTCAGCTCGGTGTTCCGCTCGGCTTTCTCCTCGCGTCAGGCATGACTGCCCTCATGACCGGTGTCATCTCCCCAGGCGAGGCGTACCTCCAGTGGGGTTGGCGCGTGCCATTCCTGGTGAGCGTCGTACTCATCGTGGTCGGCTTCGTGATCCGCCGTTCGGTGGAGGAGAGTCCGGTCTTCACGGAGATCGCCAAGCGCGGCAAGCAGACGAAGGTTCCGATCGTGACGCTGTTCAAGCGCCGCTGGTATCTCGTGATCCTTGCTGCGCTCGTGTTCGTGGGCAACAGCACTCTCGGCTACATGACCACGGGCGGCTTCCTCAACAACTACGCGATCAATGAGCAGAACCTGGACACCACCTCGGTGCTCGTTGCGGCAGCCGTCGCGGCGGTCGTTTGGTTCTTCTCGACGCTTATCGCGGGCTACCTGGCCGACGTGATCGGCCGGCGGAACACCTTCCTCATAGGCTTCGCCTTGCAGGCCGCCGTTGTCTTTCCCATCTTCTGGCTCGTCGGCACTGGCGGGCTGTTCGGGCTCTACGCCGCACTGGTCCTGATCTCGATCGGCCTCGGCCTCACCTATGGCCCACTGGCCGCGTGGTACTCGGAGATCTTCCCGGCTTCCATTCGCTTCTCGGGTGTGTCGATCACCTACGCGTTCGGCGCGGTCTTCGGTGGGGCGTTCGCCCCCATGATCTCGCAGATGCTGCTGGACACCACAGGCAGCACAGCCGCAATCTCCTGGTACCTGCTCGCAGCCACCCTTCTCGGAGCGGGCGCGGCGCTGTGCCTGCGCGATCGCTCCGGCATCCCACTCGGCCCCGACCATGAGACCGAGCAGGCGAGCGGAGCCACGATGTTCACGCGGAGCGAGGCCCCCGGTGCGCTCGCACAGACGCGGTAAGGCGGCGCACGTGTCGCACAGATCAGTCAAGGAGAAGCAATGGTAAGTGACACCACCAGAATCGCGATCATTGGCGGAGGGATGGGCGGACTCACCGCTGCGATCGCTCTGACGCGGATCGCCGGCGTCCAGGTCACGGTGTTCGAGCAGGCCAGCAAGCTGGGCGAGGTGGGCGCAGGCGTCACGGTTGCACCGAATGCCCAGCGGGTGCTCGACAAGCTCGGTGTGCTTGAGCAGGTCAAACGTGCAGGAGCGATCCCGGACGGACACGGTGTCTACCAGGATGCCATGGGCAACCTGGTCACCGACGCGGCCTGGGAGGATTCGGCGCAGCAGTATCAGAACATCGGAATGTACAGGCCAGACCTCATTAATGTTCTGGCTCAAGAAGTCGATCCCGAGGCAATCCGTCTTGGACATCGATTGGCGTCGGTTCAGGCGCTGGACTCCGGCGTTCGCGTCGAATTCGAGAACGGTGCACACGAGGATTTCGATGCCGTGGTCGGAGCGGACGGGATCCACTCGGTGGTGCGGAAATCCGTGATGCAATTCCGGGATCCCGTCTACTCCGGATACATCGTCTATCGCGGAGTCGTCGACGCGTCCCTCCTCTCCGACGACTGGCCCATGATCAGCCAGGTATGGATGGGCAACCAGAGGCACTTCATGTGCTACCCGCTGCAGCAGCGCAAGCTGTTCAACTTCGTCGCCGGCGTCCCCAGCGCCAGGCCTCTGGATGGGCCCTGGTCTGGCGCGGCGGAGGTGAGTGAACTCGCCGCCGAGTTCGCGGGCGAGAACTGGGACCCGAAGCTCCATCACTTCATCGAGGCCATCGAGAAGACCTTCTGGTGGGGCCTGTTCGACCACGAACCCCTCACCAATTGGTCGCGCGGGCCGATCACGCTCCTCGGCGACGCAGCGCACACGATGCTGCCGCACCAGGGTCAGGGGGTGAACCAGGCGATCGAAGACAGCATGGCCCTTGCCATCTTCCTGAAAGCAGCCGACAGCCCCGCTGACATCCCCGAAGCGTTCAGGCGCTACACCTCGGTTCGCATGCAGCGCACGGCTATCCTGCAGCACGGTTCCCGGAGAGCTGGTGCCATGTTCGATGCGCAGTATGAATTCGCGGACCTCAAGAAGCGTGACGCCGACTTGCGCGTCGGGCGAGATTTTCGCCGAAGCGCGGTGTTCGACTACGACGCGCTGAAAGTAGCCGAGAAGGCGCTCGGACAATTTAGGAGGATCCAGTTCGCATGACATCCATCAGCATCATTGGTAGCGGCAAGATGAGCGCGGCGATAGTTGAAGTCGCAGCACGGGCCGGAGCGAGAATCCAGATCATCAGGCGCAGTACGGCCAGCTCGTCCGGGGAGCGTCCGGATGTCACGTACGGGGCTATCGGCGACGAACTCACCGGCGACCTCGTCGTGCTCGCAGTTCCGTATGCGGCATACCCGAGCATCCTTGAGCAGTATCGGGAGCGACTCAGCGACAAGGTCGTCATCGATATCAGCAACCCCATCGACTTCACCACATACGATGAGCTGAAGGTGCCGGCTGACTCCTCCACTGCCGCCGAACTCGCCAAGCAGCTCCCCGAAGGCGCGGCAGTCGTGAAAGCGTTCAACGTCAACCTCGGCGACACCCTTACCGCCGGCACGAACGGCACAACGCCCACGACCGTCCTGTTCGCCGGGGACTATGCAGAGGCGAAAATCGCAGTTGCGGCCCTCATCGAAGCTTCAGGACTCCGGGCGGTTGACGTTGGCCCCCTTTCGCGCGCGAGGGAACTCGAGGCGATGGGTTTTCTCCAGATCGTGTTGGCAGCAATCGGGAAGACAAGCTACGAGTCCGGATTCACTTTGCTGCCTTGAGCAGAAGGCTGTGATCCCCGGGGGGATTTCGTTTGCCCGTTGCGAGGTGGGGCAGCGCGCGTCGCGCCCTTGAGTCGTGCCACTTTAGTGCCGTGATTCGGCGAGGACGTTGGCTGCTTTACCTTCGGGTGGTGTGGTCGCGGTGGCGTGGCTAGTGGCGGGGACGAGCGCGATGTATGCGCCCGTATGGTGAATTGAGACAGTGTTTAGGAGAATCTGTTTCATGTCTACCGCCTCTGGGCACGGTCGCTACCATCAGGTGAAGGGCGTGCGCTGACCACGGCTCCCGCACGCCACACCAGGAGGTCAGCTTGCGAGATCCCGTCCAGTACGCCGTCCCGAGGGTGCCCCGGAGAACCAGCGCGCCCCGCTACCTCGCCGCAACCTTCAGTGGCAGCTCCGGGCTCAGTGGAACCTGATCGTTCTGATGAGCAGCGGGAGAAGGAGCCCCCCGCCTGCGAAGGTGCAGACTGACGTCGTCCGCCATGGAAGGTCAATCCGTCTCGGCGATTGCCTTCATCGCCTTCCACCCGTGGGTGACGCCGCCACCGGCTCGCAGGGCGGCGGCGACCATGACGGCTTCGGCGACCTCGGCCGTGGACGCGCCGGCCTTGACCGCGCGCTTGGCGTGGTCCTCGATGCAGAACGGGCACTGCGTGGTCACCGCCACGCCGACCGCGATCAGCTCCCGGGTGGCCAGCTCGAGGTTTCCGGTGTTCTTGTCGAACACGGCCTTGTCGAACCCGAAGAACGCCGACACCATCTCCGGCGCGGCCTCTTTGATGTCGGCCATGAATTTGGCTTCTTCGTTGTGGGAATGCATCTGCTGTTCCTTTCGTAGTGTGCGTTGTGATCTGTCAGTTCACTCCGGGCGCGTGCCGGGCGAGCGCGAGCCGGGGCCGTGGGGAAGCTCGGTGTCTACTGTTCCTCGTCGATCGTCCGGTGGATGCCGCGGGCCTGTCCCTCGATCCGCTTGAGCCGGGCGAGGTAGCGGCCCTTGTCCGACATGTAGCCGTGCCGGGCGGCGCGCTCGGGGGGCTGGGTCATGATGCTTCGCTCCTGGTGAGGTCGGAATTGGCCGGGGCGGGCCTTTTCGCGTTGATGATGATCGCAGTGATAATCGCCGCCAGGACGAGTGAGACCGCACCGACCACCAGCGCGGCAGTGTAGCCGTTTACCAGGGCGTCGGAGGCCCGCGCGACCAGCTGGGTGTCGCCGTCCTGCCGGCCCTGGGTCAGCTTGCCGAGAGCGTCGGGCAGGTCGCCGGTTGTGACAGTGACGGCGATGCTGGAGGTCACGGCCATCCCTAAGGCGGTGCCGATCTGCTGGCCGGTGTTGAGCAGGGCCGAGGCGATCCCGGTGTCCTGAGGCGCGGCGCTGCTGACGGCCGCGGAGGTGAGGGGCACGAAGTTGAGGGTGAACCCGAACGCGGTGGCGAAGATCGCCGGCATCAGATGGCTCCAGTAGGAGGTGCTCGCGCCGATGAAGGTCAGCGAGAACAGGCCGCCTGCTGCGATGAGCATCCCGGCGCCGAGGATCCAGCGTGGGGCGAGCGCGGCGGCGAGCTTGGAGCTGATCGCTGCGCCGAGGACGATGCCGACCGCGAACGGCAGCCAGGCCAGGCCAGTCTGCAGGGGCTCGAAGTCGAGGACGTACTGCATGTAGAGGTTGAGCAGGTAGAACATGCCCAGCGGGCCGAAGGAGACCATGAGCATCCCGAAATAGGCGCCGGCTCGGTTGCGACTCTTGAACACTCGCAGCGGCAGCATCGGATCGTTCATCCTCGACTGCACGGTGAGGAACACGAGCAGCAGGACCGCGGCGGCGATAAGGAATCCGAGGGTGGTCGGGTCGGCCCAACCGTGCTCGCCGCCACGGGTGATGGCGTAGACCAGGGACGCCATCGCGCCGGTTCCGAGGACCGCGCCGGCGACGTCGAGCTTCCCTTGGTGGCGTTCGGCCTCGACCAGGGAGCGGGTGCCGACCAACAGGAGCAGACCGATGGGGAGGTTGAGGTAGAACATCCAGTTCCAGCCCAGGGTGCCGGTGAGCACGCCCCCGACGAGGAGTCCGACGGCGACGCCGAGACCGGACATCGCCCCGTAGAGAGCGAGCGCGGTGTTGCGGTGCTTGCCTGCGGGGAAGGTGGAGTTAATCGAGGCGAGTACGTTCGGCGCGGTCAGTGCCGCGCCGACGCCTTGCAGGGCACGGGCGAGGATGACCACGGTGCCACTGGCGGCCAAGCCCGCGATCAAGGCACCGACCATGAACACGACGAGTCCGATGCGCAGGAGTCGGCGGCGGCCATAGAGGTCGCCGAGGCGTCCGCCGAACAGCAGCAGGGCTCCGAACAGGAGGATGTAGGCGTTGACGACCCAGGGCATCGTCCCCGGAGACATGCCAAGGTCGGCCTGGATGGCGGGCAGGCCGACGTTGGCGATGACGTCGTTGAGGACGATGAGCAGCTGGCCGCCGGAGACGACGAGCATGGGGATCAGGAATCCCTTGCGCCGGGCGTCGTCGGCGGCCTGCTGGGCGGGTGCACTGGATGGGGTGCTCATACGGTGTGTTCCTTGACGGTCGGAAGTCATGAAATCTGTTTCGTTCTCAGGTGCGGGTGATGCTCGTGAAGCTGCGCAGGCGGAGGCTGTTGCCGCCGACGAAGACGCTGGAGAAGGCCATCGCGGCACCGGCGAGCGGGGCCTTGCCGGTCATGCTCAGTGATCCCGCCTGAGCACTGACGTCGATGCTCTCGACGCCCGCAGTCTTCGAGACCTCCTCACGCACCGCCGCCTCGCGGCGCCCACAGGTCATGCCCGTCACCTTGTACTGAGTCGTGGTCATGCTCAAGCTCTTTCATCGCGTTCACCGATACCTGTAGGGGGTAGCCCTATCCAGGGTACCGGGCAGGGGTATTCGGAGCAATCCGAGGAGCTTCGACTGCACCGTGCAGCGGGTCACGACCTGCGAGCACCGTTCCGAGAAGCCTGTCGTACCGGCCGCTGGTAATGATGGCTGACCTAGGTCGACCCAGTGCGGACGGAGTGCGGCTCGCGTCTCGGCGCACGCGGCCCTCCGAATAGGACGTCGCGCCCAACATCAGGCTGGAGATCAGCGACCTTTAGGGCTCGCGGTCGCCCCCGATCCGAACGGCGAGGTCGCGGTGTGCGTTGGCCTCTTCCGCGAACATGAATGTCTTCGCGCCGAGGCTCATAACGAAAGTTAGTCGCAATGTTGAGGCAGTTATCACACCCGCAAACCAGGACGTGGCGGACGAGAGTGGCACCCGAGCCCGTGGCCTCGATGGACATGGCGGAGCCTCGCGACCTTTCGATTTAAGCGGCTCCGCCCGTCCGTCAGCAGCGGGGCGGTGCCTTATTGTTCGCTGCGGCCGTGCGCCGCTGAAGTGACCAGGTCGCTCTTGTCCAACGGCTCACCGGCTTGCAGCGCCGCGGTCCAGGTGTCGGTGTCGGTGACGGCGGCCCAGTTCGAATGAAGCAATGTCATGAGGGTCTCGTGGACCTGTCGGGCGGGCGCACTGCCTGCTTCATTTGCGAGGTCGATCGCGCCAGTCGCGTCCGAGAGGACTTCGACGGCGAAGCCCAGTGGCTCGGCGGCCGCTGCGGAGGCGAGCACGCAGTTGTTGGTCATGTACCCGACGAGAGTGATCGTGTCGATAGCTTGGCCGCGCAGCCATGCCTCGAGGTCGGTGCCCGCGAAGATGCTCGAGAACTGCTTGCTGATGCGCTTGGACGCCCGCTCCTCGTGAGCGGCGACCTCAAGGTGGTTCTGCCACGTCGCCGACCCGGAGGCGAAGACCGGGGCCTCGGCCGGGAGCTCGTGCTGGACGAGTACAACCGGGGTATCGGACTGCTCCGCGGCATCGATTGCCGCCCGGATGCGGGCGATCGATTCGTTGCGGTCGGGGTACTGGATCGGGAGGAGTCCGTCGAAGTACTCCTGCTGGGCGTCGATGACGATCAGTGCGCGGCGTGGTGCGGTCATGGTGTTCTCCAATACATCGGGGTGAGGTTCAACGGGTTGGGTGGGAATCGATGGATCTTCATGTGCGCGGAAGGTCGTAGTGGTCGGCGATGAGCTCGATCCCGTCCCCATCGAGAGCAGATGAGTGTCCGCCGACGACGAGCATGACTTCGTCGACATCGGTGCGCTCATGCAGGGCTTCGAGCCGGTCGGCGACCGTGGCGGCGGTGCCGTGGTAGTTGCGGCTGACATAGGCGTCGAGGATCTCCTGCTCCTGTGCCGTGGCAGCGTACGCCTCGACTTCGTCCGGCGGCAGCAGCAGGTAGCCCTCGCGCTTGAACATGCGCAGCATCGCCATCGCCGATGTGGTCGTCTGGCGCTTCGCCTCGGTGGGGTCGTCGCTGATCGCGACGGGAACGCTGACGAGGGTGCGGGGCTCAGTGAGCACGTCGGAGGGTTGGAACTCGTCGCGGTAGAGACGCAAGGCCGTGTCGATGTCGGCGTCGCCGAACTGCAGCGCGAACGCGTACGGCCGGCCGAGCTGCGCTGCCAATCGCGCGGAGTAAGGCGAGGAGCCCAGCATCCAGATATCCGGTCCCGTCAACGGTGCCGGCACCCGGTTCTGAGCTGCCTGCCAAGGGCCGGGCACGGCACGGACTGTCCGATACGGGTGCCCGGGCGGGAACTTGTCGGTGAGGAACCCGAGCAGTTCGACCACCTGCTGCGGGAAGCCGTCGTTGGCGTCCGCGCCCCGGCGCAGGGCCGATGCTGTCGCTCCGTCGGTGCCGGGTGCGCGTCCCAGTCCCAGGTCGATCCGGCCCGGTGCCAGCGCGTCGAGCATTCCGAACTGCTCTGCGATCAGCAGCGGAGCGTGGTTCGGGAGCATTACGCCTCCCGCGCCGAGGCGAATGCGTGCCGTCTCGGCGATGAGCCGGGCGATCATCAGCGGCGGCGAGGACACGGATGTCGCCCCCATGGCGTGGTGTTCGGACATCCAGAATCGGTGAAACCCCCGCCGGTCCGCCGTGCGAGCCAGCGCGACGGTGCCTGCGAGCCCTTCTTCGGCGGTCGTTCCGACGCCGGTCCCGCCGTCGGCTAGCACGGACAGTGCGAACGGCGCGGTGCCTGTTTGGGGTCCGAACTGCATACAGTACTTCGATTCTCACGGAGAAATACATCATTAGGCGTGATTGAACCATAGCAGGCACCTCACGGAAAAATGCAACTGATACCATGAGGATTGTGACAGAGACAGCTCAGATAGCCGTGCCGGGCGTCGAGGAGCATCCGTGCCTCGCCCTGGTCAATAGCGTGAGCGAACTGACAAGGGGGAAGCGACATGACGAGCTGGCGACCCCCGACGCAGTGAGGGCTTGGCTGCTTGCCCTCGACCTGATCGTCCCGGGAGCTGTGCTGCACGAGTACTGCCGAAGCAGGATTGTGGCACTACGTGAGGACCTCCGGGACGTCTTTGCTGCGCACACCACCGGAGATGTCCCACCGCCAGAAGCAATGCAAGCCCTCAATCGCGCGCTGACCAGCGCCCCTGGGGCCCTGCTCTTGCGGTTCGAGCCCATGGCAGGGTTTACCCGTAGCGCCGATCACCCGATGACCCAGGTCATCGAGCACGTCATGGCCCTCATCGCCGAGGACGCCGCCGCGCTGCTCACCGGCGACGATGCGTCTTTGCTCGCGTCCTGTGAAGCGGATGGGTGCCAGCGGTTCTTCCTCCGCACGCATGCGCGACGGCAATGGTGCTCGACTCGCTGTGGCGACAGGACGCGTGCAGCACGCGCCTATGCCCGCAAGCGTGCAGCGCGGAGCAGTCGCAGCCTTCCTGCCTCCGGACGCACCTGCGCCCACCGAACAGATTCAACAGGGGGTGGCTGAGCTGCACGGATCGCGCCTGGCTGCGCTTTCGGGAATCTCGCTACCTGCCGCCCCCGCCGGATCGTGGACCCTCGAAACGGTCGGCGTCGATGAAGTCCACCAAGGGGTGGGCCTCGGGACGGCCGTGACCTCGGAAGGTCTCTCGATGATCGACAAGCGAGGCGATCCGGTCGCACTCGAAACCTCGGACGAGCGAAACGTGCGCCTCTACCAGCGGCTCGGATTTACGACCGTGGCGACGACCGCGATTCCTGACGGCCCCATCGTTTTTTCCATGAGCCGCGTCGTGAGGTCTCAGTAGTCGATGCTTTACTGGCGCGGATTCCCCAGTCACTTCGCGACGGCTTTGTAGGGGCTCGAAGCGCACGTCGGAACTCATTTGGCTACCTCCGCGATCCAACGACGCTACACCGCGGGGGTCGTCACCGCGCTGACCGTGATGCTGCCCGGGGCGTCGATCGCCCAGAAAGAACTCATGCGTGTGGGCGTTCCACTGCGGATGCGTGACTACGCAGCCGGGGCGGCGATCCTCATCCCCGCAGCAATCGTCTGCCATCTTCTGGCGAGAACGACTCCCTCAAACGGCGGTTTTCGTTTGTGCCGCGCAGGACTGGCCCAGACCTCAACCAGCGTGGGGGATAAGGCCAGTGTCTCGGCTGCCTCATCGGATCTCGATTCACACGAGAACTTTTGACCGGACAGGGGTCGTTCAGGCTATTCGGCTGCGGCGACGTAATCGAGTTCAGGTTTAACGTCTAGCGTTACTGACGTGACGCGTAAGGGACCGTTCTGGACAGCACAGCGTCCGGACTACCAACCGATGGCGGGTCAGCTTCGTCTGGACCGATGCTGGACCCGAAGACGTTGAGATCGTGGACTACCACTAGGAAGGAATCATGAAGGAGAAGCTAGCTCCCATTCACCCTGGCATGACCAGCAAGGACACGATTGCGGTGCGTGCCGCAACAACGGAGCATCATGAGTTCCTTGCCACACATGACCATCATGTCCGGCCCGAGGTGCTTGCGAGCCTGATCGACGCCGGCCAGATTCTGGTTGTCGAAGCGGAAGGAGAGCCGCTCGGATGGCTCCGCTGGAATCTGTTCTGGGATGAGATCCCATTCATGAATCTGCTGTTCGTTCTCGGGGAACAGAGGGCGCTGGGGTTGGGAAGAGCACTCGTCGACGCCTGGGAAACGACGCTCAGGGAGCAGGGACACAAGCTCGTCTTGACCTCGACCCAGGCCGATGAAGACGCGCAGCACTTCTATCGGAAGCTCGGTTGGACGGACTGCGGCGCCCTGCTCTTGCCGGGGGACCCCACTGAGATTATTTTCCGTAAAGTGTTGACCGAGTAGCTGCTCGCCTGGTGAGACCCGTTTCATTGCCGTCCCGTGAGGGGATGGCGTCGAGTCTGCTTGCTGCTTCCTGGGATGAACGACAATTGAACCTATGAGTTCTGTGCGCGAGTTGCGTCCACTGCGCCTGCCCGACGACCGGTGGGAGCCTGTTATCCGAGGGGAATCGGGCGCCGAGGTATTCCGGTCGACGGACGGACGTCAGTTTGCAAAGCGGGTCGGTGCGGCAGAGGTCGCGGGACTCGAGGCTGAGCGTGATCGCCTGTTGTGGCTTTGTGAGGCTGGAGCAAAAGTTCCTCGCGTGGTGGATTGGGTCGCAGCGCCGAACCAGGGCGGTGTGCTCGTGACGTCAGCGGTCGGCGGGATACCTGCGGACACGCTGGACGCCCAATCCCTTCTCTCCGCCTGGCCATCGATCTCTCGTGCCGTCCGGCGGTTTCACGAGCTGGATCCGAGCGCTTGTCCGTTCGAGATTCGGGTCGATTGGCGCTACGAGCTGGCAGAGGATGTCGTCGCCCGTGGTGCCGTCAATGCCGCGTTCCTTCCGGTAGGACAGCAGTCCACGCCGCCCGAGCTGTTGCTAGCGCAGCTCGGCGAACGGCGCGCACAGGGTTCGGGGCAGCAGCGTATGCACAGGAAAGTACCAAGATGCCGATGTCGCGGCTTTGGCATGAATTCGCTTTTGTGAGCAGCCAGCTGAGTCTCGAGATTCGCGCTGAGGTTGGCCCATTCCAATGAATACAATCGGAACGTCTTTCATCATGCCGAAATGTGTTTCAACTGTAAGGAGGGTCGATGGTTATCACCATGAATCTGCGCAAACTCATTGACATTGCTCTATGTGGCGGGATCGCCCTTAAGGAAGTCGAATCCGAAGCCGCTAATCTGTATGCGTGGACTACGGCGGAACTCGATTTGCTCTACGTCGGTAAGGCAGCTTCCAAGAAACGCATCGAAGATGAGAAGCACTGGGTTCAGCTAGACCACACGCGACAGATTTGTTCCGGGATCGTCCCGCTGTTGAAGGAGAATCAGGCGGAACTACATCCGCTGTGCTACGAACATCAACGTTTCGCCCCACGGCGGATGCTTGCCACCATACAAGAGGGAGGTTGGAGCGGCCCATCAATCGCTAAAACCTTGTCGCGCCTCGGAGATGGTCCCGCCCCGTCGGTAGAGGAGGTTGAACAGGTCATGGTGCGCATAGCGGTCCGCACTGGTTCACTCATTGGCAACGCGCAGTTCGCCTCCCAATGGGAGGGGCCGATAGGTACTTTCGTGGACACGGTCGCGGCGCTCGCAGTTGATGCCGCGCGCTCCGACCAGATCGTTTCATCGGGCGTACCGATCCGACCCAATGAGGACGGATCGTGAGGCCGGACCTATAGCTCGATTTCTCACATGGTCAGGAATGTCCAGCGTCACCGTGACCGCGCGAACTTGTGAAGCGGCTCCGAACGGCGCCTGTTCTTTCCACAACCGGCTCCTTGGCGATTAGCTCGCTCAGTGGCATCAGGGGTCACTTGTCCGATACTCAGATGGTGATGTCATCGAGTTCAGGTTTAATGTCTAGTGGATTGCCCTCTGGCGACAAGAAGAAGTAGCCCGGGCCTGCATATGCATTGAAGGGGAAGGTGCCATGACCGAGGTTGTCCTCAGCGGGCAGTTGGTCTGCGGGAGCGACGAGGAAGTGTCCGTCGTACTCCAACTCTTGCCGCTTCATATTGAGCAGACGCGGAGTGAGAGTGGATGCATCTCTTTTGACGTGCGGCGCACCGTCAATCCTCTCGTGTGGCAGGTCGACGAGAAGTTCATTGACGCCGGATCGTTCGACGCGCATCAGAAGAGAGCTTCGTTGAGCGAGTGGGGGCGGGCTACCGCAGGCATCGAGCGCCGCTACACGATTGAAGGAATCGGCGCTGATGTCGTGAGGCCGCCGCTGCAGACGCAGCTCGATCGAGCTCGTCCGGGCGGTGTGACATGAGCGAGCATGAGCAAGGGCCGCAACCGCGAGGCGACCTCTCGCAGTCGCCGATCACGGTACGCTTCGATCCGCGGGCGCACAGGAGGGCTGCCAAGCAGGCGCTCGTCGTCACCCTTGTGCTTGCGCCTATCACCATCGGGTTGGTCGTCTGGATGATCGTCGATGCTCTCGACCACGGCAGCGACCACCAGCTCGCGATCATCCTGGGGTTGCCGCTGACTGTTTTGTCCACGGTCATTGCCATGTGTGCCATCTTCGCTGTCTGCTACTGGCCGGCCCCCTTTGTGCGCTTCGGCGACGTGTTCGCGTTCGATGCGAGCGGCTTCACGGCGCGCAACGCCTCGGTGCCGTGGCAAGAGCTGATCGCCATTCGAGTCGTCTCGAATGATCACGATCACCTCGAGTTGCATGTGCGCGACGCGCACGCGCTTCGAGAGCGGCTGCGCAGGCGGTTCCGCGTGCTCGTCGAGCAGGGGCCGGGGGCGACGGGCGTCATGCGGCAGCGGCTCGACGGCATCGCCGTGCGGGCAGACGTTGAGGCCATGCTGCCGCGCGTCGCGCGCGAGGCGGCTGCGCGAGGCGTGCGCTTCGACGTCGCCCGGACGAGGAGGTAGCCGAATGTCGACCAACAACCGTCCACCCGCGGCGCCGCGATCGGCGCTGACGGTCCAGTATGACCCCGGGCGAGCAGCTCGGCAGCTGGTTGGCTTCGGCGCAGCCACGCTGATCATGATCGGGCTCGCCGCGCTTGGTGTTTGGATGATCGTCGCCAGCCTCAGTCAAATGGCAACCGCAGGCAAGGTTATCGGTTGTGGTTTCGGCGTCTTCTTCATCCTCGTGGCGGTCGTGACGCTCGTGGGTGCGGCCGAGGTCCTCTCCCGCATCATCCAGTGGTCGCGACAGGCCGATCCGTTGCTATCGTTCGACGCCGTGGGTATCAGCGGACTCGTACTCGTCGGCGGCCGAAGAGCCGGTGTCGACGCCGACCCCATCGCCTGGAGTGACATCGAGTCGATCAAGCTCGAAGGTCAGGCTCCGCGCGCGAGGCGATCCAGCAACCTCGCAAATCTCGACGTCGATCACCGAATCGGGCAGGCGGCGAAGCGCGGGCTCGACCGCACAGCAGGACTGGGACTCGGGATGCGCGATGGCCGCCGCTGGATCCTGGTGGAACTCGTCGACGGCCGCAGTGCGAACCGCGACCTCACGCTCCCGATCGGCCCTGCGTCCTTCGCGCGCCTTGCACCGCAGATCGCGGATCATGTGCGCAGGCACGACGCACGCATTCTGCTGCAGGGAGCGATCGATTCGTGAACCCGTGGTGCGGCCGGTTTACTTGGCGTCGGATCATGACGGCGTGCACGGTCGACGCCGGATTGCCGAGCTGGCCTGCGATCCCGACCGGCTCGGTCGAGTCCGGATCAACGTGTAACTAGCTCGTTTCCGCCGCCAGTCGACGGAACATTCGCGACGGCGTGCAGGGTGAAATGCAGATCAGTCGAGGTAGCGTCCTCGCAGTCTGGTTGTGACTCTCGCGAGGCGGCATCGGGGTCTGGGAACTTCGACTGTCTGCTCGAACCCGACGTCGAGAGCTGCTGGAGCGCGAGGTCGACCAAGTGAGCGCCGGCCTCGGCCATCGGCTGTGAAACCGTGACGAAGTGGGAGATCTCGAGCGCGCGGCCAACGAGATCGTCGCCCGTGGCGAGCACCAGTTCTTCCGGCACGCGCACCCCTAGCGTGCCGAGACGGTGCATCAGTCCGAGCGCGACTGCGCTGTTGTAGGCCACTACCGCGGTGTCGCCCGACTCTGTTATCTGCTCGGCAAGGTCGCCGCCGGCGGAGAAGCTCGGCGCTACCGGCCCGAGGATGTCAACCGAACGCTGCGTGCTATTGAGCGGGGACGTGGCCGGAGGGTCGTGGTCGCCGCTGTCGTCGATAAATGCCGACCGCAGGGCGTGCATGCGGCGCGCGTCGGTCGCAGAGCCAGGCGGGCCGCCTATGTAGGCGATTCTCTGGTGCCCCTGCTCGCGCAGGAAGCGCCCAAGCTCGGAAAACGCCTGCGTGACCTCGATCACCGTGGCAGAGACACCGGGGATCGCCCGATTGAACGTTGCGACGGGGAGTGTTTCCGCGATGTCGCGAATCGCCGCGTCGCTGAGCCTGGAACCGGCAAGGAGCAGCGCATCTACCCGATTGGTGAGACGTGCGAGCAGGGTGGCCTCGCGAGGCTCACTGCCCTGCGAGTCGACGATCACTATCTCGTATCCGGAAGCCTCGGCGCGCGCCTGTGCGCCGGAAATGAGTGGCAGGTAATACGAGCTGGCCAGCGTCGGCACTGCGATTCCAATGAGTCCGGTGTGTCCAGTCGCGAGGGCGCGGGCGGCAGCGTTGTGGTGGTAACCGAGTTCCTGGACCGCGCGCTGCACGCGCTCCAGCGTCGCTGCGGCGACCATGTTCGGACGTGTCAGGGCGCGCGAGACAGTTGCCGTCGAGACGCCCGCGCGGGCTGCGACGTCATCGAGGGTTGTCAACTGAGGCCTCCTGTCGGTCAATTCTGAGCCAGTGTACTTCCCCGACGTGCTTGACAGCGGGGCATGGATTCGTGAAACATGTCACTGCAAGCGCTTGCAGAGATGTGCGAGCGTCCGAATGACTTCAGTAGTGGGGAACTTATGACCGCAACGGTGCGCACGCAAAAGTCCACCAAACGCTCGAACCAGATGTTCGACCTGAAATCCCGCGGATCGACGGGCTGGCGAGAATTCACGGCGGGGATGAGCATGTTTCTCGCCTCCGCCTATTCGATCATCGTCATCCCGGGCATGCTTGCCGATGCGGGGTTGCCACGAGGCCCGGTGACCACGGCGATCATCATAATGATTGCCCTTGCGACGCTGGCGATGGGTCTCTACGCAAAAATGCCGTTCGTCCTCGCTCCGGGGCTGGGCGGCGTGGCTCTCGTTGCCTATACGCTCATGATCGGGGAGCAGATTCCATTCCCGGTCGTGATGGGAATGGTGTTCTGGTCGGGAATCGCGTTTCTCGTACTGACGATCTTCGGCATTCGGAATCTGATCACAAAGATGATTCCGACCAATATTCGCCTGGTCATCGGAGCGGCGATCGGACTGTTCATCGCGTTCATCGGGTTCCGGTCAGGTGGCCTCTTCGTCACCGACGACAACGGCC
Source organism: Saxibacter everestensis (assembly GCF_025787225.1). Lineage (NCBI taxonomy): Bacteria > Bacillati > Actinomycetota > Actinomycetes > Micrococcales > Brevibacteriaceae > Saxibacter > Saxibacter everestensis. The sequence continues at coordinate 2,231,031 of NZ_CP090958.1, read as the reverse complement.
TGACGCTCGGCGATCTCGGTGCGAGTTCCGCGCTCGCCGCGCTCATCGGCTTCGTGGTTCTCGTTGCGCTCCAGGCGCGGAACGTGCCCGGCGCCTTCGTCATCGTCATCGTCGCCCTGACCGTGATCGGAATCCCACTCGGCTTCACCGAACTTCCCGATTCGATCTTCGCGGCACCGGAAAGTCCCGCGCCGATCGCGTTCAAGGTTGACCTTCTGGGGGCGCTCAGTCCGCATTACCTGCCGTACCTCTTCGCGTTCTTTGCGGCGGAGTTCTTCTCGGCTACCGGCGTCGTGATGACCGTGTCGGAGAAGATCGGCGTACCCGACGCGCAGTTGAAGAAGCCGTTCCTCGTCGACTCGGTCGCCATCGTCGGCGGATCGCTGTTCGGGTCACCGAGCATGACTACCTACGCGGAATCTGCAGCTGGCTCCGAGGCAGGTGGCCGCACCGGTCTCACGTCGCTGTGGACGGCGGCGCTGTTTGCCCTGATGTTGCTCTTCACGCCGTTTGCCACGATGATTCCCGCCGCGGCCACCGCACCAATTCTGATGTACGTAGGACTGCGGTCACTCACCGGCTTTGTGCGAATCGACGTGAAGGATCTCACCGAATCGATTCCTGCGGCGATGGTCCTCGTGTGCACGCTGCTGTGGGGAAACTTCGGCACAGGCATTGCCGCCGGACTCTTGAGCTTCGTGCTCATCAAGGTCGCCGCGTTGAAATTCCGCGAAGTAAATCTCGGCATGTGGATCATGACGCCGTTCCTCGTATATTTCTTCGTCGCGGCGGCCCACTAAGACCCGCATTTTGTACTCTGGCTCGAAAGGCGCAAGACATGAACAAGATCGACCTGCATATTCATCTGCCCGGAACGGTGCGAGCCGAGACGTTCGCAGAACTCTCGGCGGCGAACAACATCGACCTTCCGATGCCGGCCGCCGAGCTCTATCGGCGGATAAATTCCGACCCCACCGACGAAGAGCAGGAGCGCGGGCCCTGGTTTCCGTTGCTGCGCGTTTACGAGCTCATTTCGGCCAGTTTGCGCACGCGCGATGATTTCGCTCGCGTCGTGTTCGAAGCGCTCGAAGACGGCTACCGCGAAAGTTCGACGATCTACACGGAACTCGCGTTCAGCCCCTCGGTCCACACGGACCTTGGCGTTGCGTATCGCGACATGGCCGCCGGAATCGCCGACGGGTTCGCGATGGCTCGCGAGCGTCTCGGAGTGGACGGTCGGGCCATCGCGGCGGTGAATCGTGAGGACACACCGGAGAAGGCGACGGCCATGGTCGAGGCCGTTCTGGACCATCGCAGCGACGATATCGTCGGCGTCGGCATCGACTTTTTCGAGCTGAAAGGCATGCCGGAGAAGTTCGCGGAGGCGTTTCAGCTCGCCGGCCGTCACGGTCTCTCGCGCACGGCCCATGCCGGCGAGCATGCGCCGACGGCGGAGACAGTGCGCACCTGCCTCGAACTGCTCGGCTGCGACCGTATCGACCACGGCTATCAGATCCTTCGCGACCCGGAAATCGTCGCTCGCTGCCGTGATGCCGGCGTTTTCTTCAACGTCGCTTTCACGACTTCACGCCGTGCGCTCATTCCCTGGCGCAGGGAATCGATCGAGAAGATGGACGACGCCGGCCTGCGGGTCACCATCAACTCGGACGATCCCGCGCTGTTCCCGACCACGCTGGAACGCGAGTATGCAATTGCCACGGAAGTGTTCGGTGCGGCGCGCCTGCCCGAGTTCGTGGCGAATGCTGTGGATGCCACGTTCCTGGGCGAATCCGAGCGCGAGGTGCTTCGTCAGCGCACGACCGACCCGCGCACCGGCGTGCTGCAGGGGTAACAGCGCTCGCAGTGTCATTGAGGAGGCGGGGTGCTGGCGCGTCGCCGCAGTTATCGCGACGGAACTGTTTCGTCGGTTTCCTGGAGATCGAGTCGCATGACGCACCGGCGCTTACTCGGATTGCTGACAGTGAACAGCCCGGCGGCCTTGAACATGTTCGCGGTGCCGACGTGCATCTCCACCGCGAGGGCGTCGTTCGAGACGACGGGATACGCCTCGACGGCGGCGGCGCCCGAACGACGAGCGAGCGCGACGGCGGCCGTGGCCAGTGCGGTCGCGACGCCTTTCCTGCGGTACCCCGTCCTGGTCCAGAAACAGGTGATCGCCCACACCGCAGCGTCGTCCCGCTGCTCGCGACGCTCTCGCCATGCGGTGTGATTGCTGTTGCGCACGAGCGCTGAATAGGATGTGCGCGGTGCCACCGCGCACCAGCCGACCGGATCCTTATCTGCGAATGCCAGCAGTCCAGTCGTTGGCAGTTTCTGGGACTGGTCATGCAGGCGAAGGCAGAGCTCGTCGTCGGGCAGTGCCGCTAGCGCCTCGCCTGGCCGGAGCTTGTAGCGCTGACATTGGCAGCGGGAGGCCATACCGCGCTGACCAAAGACTGTCTGGATGTCGGTCCATTTGGCGTCGTTTGCGGGCAGGAAGCTCAAGTCCACGTGCAACAGTCTACGAGAATCGACCACCGGCGACAGGACTCCCAGCGAAGGACTCCCAGCGAGATCAGCGATCGCTTTTGTCTGGAGCAAGAGCTGATCGGCTGCGGAATGCAGTCGCGTTCCGGTTCGATGCGTAGCGGAAACGGCGTCTGGCGGGATGGAGCGAGCGGTTGGGCCTTCGACGCCCCTGGCATCACACTTCGGCTTCCGAAGGATAGACCAACCTACGCTGGTCAAGCTAGACTTAGCTCATGGTGAAGGCCGTGAAGGTGCAATACGCGAAGACCCATCTGTCGGCAATTCTCGCCGAGGTTGAAGCTGGTGCCGAGGTAATAATTTCCCGCGGTGACACTCCGGTTGCTCGGCTCGCCCCGATCGCCCAGCTTCCGGGCCGGGAGTGGGGGTTCGTTCCGTATCGTGTTCCCTCGTCGTTCTTCGACCCCCTTCCGCCGTCCGAGCTCGAGGCGTGGGAAGAGTGACAGGACGCCGGCTCCTGATCGACACGCATGTGCTGTTGTGGATGCTGACCGATCCCGACGCGCTGTCGGACGAGGTGCGAGGGTTGCTCGCCGACCGAACGACCGCTCTCTTCGTGTCCGCGGCGTCGGCATGGGAAATCGCTGCTAAGCAACGATTGGGTAAGCTTCCGCAGGCCGAAGTTCTGGTGCGCGGGTACGAGCAACACCTGGAACGTCTCGGTGTTGAGAGCGTTGACATCAGTGCCGCCCACAGCCTGCTGGCCGGCTCACTGGAATGGCAGCACCGAGATCCGTTCGATCGGATGATTGCCGCTCAATGCATGATCGAGTCGTTGCCTCTTGTATCGGCCGACAGTGCCTTCGAGAAGCTGGCCGGGATCAGCGTCCTGTGGTGATCGAGACGGCCGATCAATCCCGCACTTTTATGCTGCGAAAACAGCTGCGCACCGGCAGGTTCCGGTGCCATGCTGGTGTGACGCGGCCAACCAGTCCGGGTCGGTCCACTGCATGAGGAGAACCGCAATGAGCGCCACCCTTGCCACGTACGTCGCACTGCCTGGGAATGCCGCCGACGCCTTCACCCATTGGCAGGAGGTGTTCGGTGGTGAACTTGATCTAACGAGGTACGGGGACATGGACCTCGAGGGCATGCCATTCACGCCAGATCCGGAGAAAGTCGCGCATGCGGCGCTCCACACTCCCGGCGGCGACATCACCGGGGGAGACGCCATGCCCGGGGAGGACGCTCCGCCGCTGCGCGATACCGCGTACTCGCTCCTTTACGGAGTGGACACGCCGGACGAGGCCCGGACGCTGATCCAGAAACTCGTCGACGGTGGGGGCTCGGTGAACATGCCGTTCGAGCTCGCCCCCTGGGGTGACTGGTACGGCCAGGCCTTCGACAGGTTCGGCGTAATGTGGGCGTTCGCCGCGTCGGAGAGTTCGGGGACACAAACGCCCTGATGCCGTGTCGCCTGCAAACAACATTCCGGTCGGCGAGCAGCGCTCCAAAGCGCGTCCACGGCAGTTCCCACCGTCATCGGGTGTGCAGCACTTCGAGCTGGCGGCCGTCACTGTCGAAGTTCCTCGGATCAAGCCATAGTTCGAATGCGTGGCGCACGCGGGGCCAGTCGCGGTCAGTGAGCGCGAACCAGGCGGTGTCGCGGTTGCGCCCCTTGTAGACGGTAGCTTGACGGAACGTGCCTTCATACGTGAAACCAAGGCGTTCGGCCGCCTTGCGCGAGGGTTCGTTGAGGTTGTCGCACTTCCACTCATACCGGCGGTAGCCGAGCTCATTGAGTACGTAGCTCATCAGCAGATACTGCGCCTCGGTCGAGATCGGAGTGCGCTGGAGGGAACGGGAGAAGACAACGTAGCCGACCTCGATGACCCTGTTGATGGGATCGTGTCGCATGAGTGAGAGGGTGCCGAGTGCGCGACAGGTGGCGTTGTCGATCACAGCATAGTGGCGGGGGTCATCACTCTTGGCTGCGACGTCGGCCCAGGCGCGGTAGGACTCAGGTGTCCGGAACGGGCCGACCGGAAGATATGTCCAGTCGCGGTCGTCGGGTGCAGCGGCGTATGCGGCGTAGAGGTCGTCAGCGTGCCGGTCGACGTCGATGAGTTCGAGAGTGCAGTACCGTCCGGAAAGTATCGTTGCCTTTGGCAAGGCCGCGGGGCTCCAGTCGGGCACCGGGCAGCCGATCGGTTGTCCGTATTCGTTAGTCGTTATCATCGAGTCTTCCTAGGCGCGGGTGATGGGTGAGCCGACGCGGTCCGGGCACGCGATGGGAGCGCGAGGAGTCCGGCAACAAAGATGAGCGAAAACCCGATAATGTCGGTGATCGTGGGTCGTTCGCCGAGGAGCACAATGGAGGCGAGCATTCCAAACACGGGCACGAGCAGTGTCCCGAGCCCGGCGGTGCTGGCTGGGAGGCGGGCGATGGCGCCGAACCAGAGCAGGTAGGCGACTGCCGTACCCATGATTGTGGTGTACGCGATTCCCCACGATGCGTGCATCGTGATCTGCGTCGGGAAGGACTCGTGCCACAGAATGGCTCCGATCACGGAGACGATCCCGCCAGCGACTAGTTGCCAGATCGTGACCGTCAACTGGTGCGATGGCACTCGTGCCCACTTGAGGTACACCGTGCCGATCGCCCAACTCAACCCCGCACCGGTCGCTGCCAGGGCCCCATAAGACAATCCCGATTTCAGCAAGGGCACGAGGAGCACCGAGAGGCCGGCGATGCCGATCAGCACCGCAGCTGTGCGATTTCGGCCAAGATTTTCCCGTAACACCACTTTGCTGAGGAGTGCGACCCAGATGGGCATGAGGTAAAGGCACACACTCGCTCGTCCAGCAGTAGTGTTCAATAGCGCAAGCGCTGAGAGTGCCCCGAAACCCGCAACGCTGAAAGTCCCTGCGATCGCCAGGTGGAGCGCGTCGCGGGGCCGGAGAAGTCTCAGGGAGATTTTTCGTGCAGCTGCGACGACGGCAAGAATGAGTGCGCCTCCGAGAAACGTCACCACCCGGAGCATCCAGGGCGTAAACGACTCCAGTGCGTAGGTCGCGGAGACGAAGTTCAGACCCCAGATTGCCGCAACTGCAAGCAGGACGCCCCGATCGCCAGAACCTACTTGCATCATTCCGCCCCCGTGAATCGAGTACGTCTGGGCCTGCAAGCTTCAAGCGGCCGGTCGTACTTGCCCGACGGTGTCAACGCTGCACCTCTTCTTCGAGGCGGGCCGCGGCTGGCGCCGCCTCGTAGGTGACCCAGTGGGTGCGGTTCGCGACCTGGTCGTAGAGCGCCTGGGCCGGATGGTTGTCGTCTGCGGTGATCCACCGGACCACCGAGCGTCCTTCCATGCCTGCTAACTCGGTGAGGTGGGCGATGAGAGCACGAGCTGCACCCCTGCCGCGGGCCGCGGGATCTGTGAAGAGATCGTCGAGCCAGATACCGACCGTGCCAGTGGAGGGGCGCGAGAAACGGCGGTAGTGACCGATGGCCACGATGCCGTCCTCACCCTCGGCGACGAGGGCCTCGCATTCGTGTTCGGAGGTAGTCAGCCAGCCCCACACGCGCGAGACGACATCCGCCGATTCCTGGAGGCGGTAGAAGTCGCGGTAGCCGCGGAAGAGTTCTCGCCAGCGCGCCTCGTCGGCCGGGGCGAGCGGGCGCACAGTAACAGGCAGGGTTTGAGTCATGACAAGTTCGGGTCTTCCTGAATGTCGGATCAGTACGTGATGCGAGTCACCGGGTGAGGAACTGGTGTGCTCGTGTATTCACACTAAAAGCGTTTCCGGTCCATTCGCAATGCCAGAAATCGCAGATTTAGGTAGACCAGTAAGATGAAGGCATGCGCCATGCATTCCCGATGAATCTCGTGCTCCAGACCCTGAGGCCCCCAACCCGTACCGCGCGCGAGCATCTACTCGAGCAGCTACGTGCGGCGCTGCTCTCGGGGCAGGTAGTCGCGGGTGAGCCGATGCCGTCTACGCGGGCACTGGCGACCGCGATGAAGGTATCGCGTGGCACCGTCGTGGCGGTGTACGAAGAGCTCGCCGGGGAGGGGTACGTGGTCTGCGTGCCGTGTTCGGGCACCTTCGTGGCAGACGATCTCCCGGCTGAATCGTCGCCGCCTCTGCACCGGCCGACGCGAACGTCTGAGGAGAAGGCTTCGCCCACGGCAGACCGTTCTTCGGCGGTAATCAATCTTTCTCCGGGGGGCCCGTCGACAAGCTTCCAGACCAATCACGACTGGGTGGTGGCCTGGCGCAATGCGGTCAAGCGCGATCTGCCGTCTGTACCGCCACCGTTCACGGGCGACCCAGAACTGCGCGCGCTCATCGCCGACCACCTCCGGGCCGCACGCGGCGTGCAGTGCGACGCCGACGACATCGTGGTCAACGCGGGCACCAGCGACGGACTCGGGCTGCTGCTGCTCGGGCTCCGCGACGATGGCCCGGCGGGTGCGCGCATCGCGACCGAGAACCCCGGTTATCCCACCGCGCGTAGGGTAATCACCCGCTTCGGTGCCACCCCGGTTCCGATTGCGGTGAAGAACGGCGGGATGGATCCTGACGAACTGGCTCGGACGCCGGGTCCGTTCTCCGCGGTCCTGCTCACCCCGAGCCATCAGTACCCTCTCGGCGGAAGGCTACCGGTTGCCGCGCGCCTGGCGATGCTCGCCTGGGGTCAGAGGACCGGCGCGGTCATCATCGAAGACGACTACGACAGCGAATTCCGACACGGTTCCCCATCGCTGCCCGCCATCGCATCCCTCGACAACGATCGACGGGTCGTCCTTATGGGCAGCTTCTCCAAGACGCTCACCCCGTGGTTGCGCTGCGGCTTCCTCGTCATCCCCGACCCCGAGTTACGATCCCGGGTCATTGATGTTCGCGCCACCTTAGGTCAGCCGGTTTCCGGACTAGTCCAGACCGCTCTGGCGGAGTTCCTCCGCGGGGGCGGCCTCCGACGTCACCTGACCCGCGTCGGGAGAGCGTACGCACACCGACGTTCCTTGGTCATCGCCGCCACTGCCGACCTCGCTCCGCGTATCCGTTTGGATGGTATCGAGGGTGGCTTGCACGCCACTCTCTCCTGGGAAGACGGGAGAACAGCCGAAGACACAGTCGCGTTCCTCGCAGAAAGAGGCGTTGAGGTGGCCTCGCTGGGCGCGTACTATCACGGCGCGGCTCCGCCCGAACGACAAGGTATCGTTTTCGGCTACGGTGCACCGACCGACCTCGAACTCCGAGCAGCGCTCCAGGAAATTCGCATTGCTCTGCAGCGGCAAGGAAACTGATGCGGTTAGTTCCCCGTTTGCCCGGCGGCCTTAGAGAGTCGGGATGCTCAAGTTCCCACCAGAACGGTCGAAACTCACGCGAACTTTAAGCGGTCAGCGTCAACCGAGCTGCGGTGCCAGGCCGGTCAGGATCGACTGGTGGTCTCAACCGGTCAACGCACCGATCCGTCCGAACGATCGCCAAGACACCAGACCGGCGTCCCCCTGGGCTAGCCGGGACCCTGGGTCAGCTCGGTGAGCCGATCGGCACAAGGCAGTCCACTTCGCCTTCGCGGCGGTACGACTCGATGTGCGGCCGATTGGCGTCGTGGTCTGCGAGGGCAAACAGCGCATCGAAAGCCGCGGAGATCTGCTCATAGATGTCCGGCGCGTCTCCGCGCAAACGCAACCGAAGGTAATCACCGCCCGGAATCGTCGTTTCATCCAGGCCGAGAGGGTTGTCACTATCTCTATCCAGCCGCACGGATGCCAAGCGGTACACCGTGCTGCCACCGTAGATGAGGCCCATCATCTTGCGTCCCTGCAGCGAATCGAAAGCCCCCTCGAACTCTGGCCAGGCAGCTTGCACCGCGTCAACGTCGAGGGCGACGTCCCGGCTCAGGATAGGAGTCTCGTAGAGAGCGACAACGTCGATTCGGCCAAGATCATGCATCGCTGGGTAATCAGTCATGGCCTCGTGTCTAGCATTTTTCTTGCCCTTAGCGACAGTCCGGGGTGAGACGCCGGTGCCGACCGCGCGGAATAGATGAACCTTCAACTAGGTTGCCGAGACATGAGAGCTTTCGGATTCCTCAGTTTCGGTCACTATGGTTCGGAGGGCGGGATCGACAACTTCGGTGCGAGGGCCGCACTTCATCAGGCCATCGAGCTCGCGGTCGGTGCCGACGAAATCGGCGTCAATGGCGCCTACTTTCGAGTTCACCACTTCGCGAAGCAGGCGGCGTCGCCGATCCCGTTGCTCAGCGCGATTGCGGCGCGCACGCAACGGATCGAGGTCGGCACGGGCGTGATCGATATGCGCTACGAGAATCCGCTTCAGCTCGCCGAGGAGACTGCTGCCCTTGACTTGATCGCGGATGGCCGTGTCGCTCTTGGGGTGAGCCGCGGGTCACCGGAGGCTGCCCATCGCGGCTGGGAGGCCTTCGGCTACACCGGTTCGACCGACCCGCGCGGCGCCGACATCGCCCGGGAGAAGTTCGACCGCTTCATGCGAGCTATCAAGGGCGAGCCGGTCGCCGAGGCGGAAGGACTCGCCCCGGGCTCGGGTCCGCGTCTGGCTATCGAACCACGATCGGCCGGACTTGAGCAACGGATCTGGTGGGGCGCCGGTAGTCGAAGCTCTGCCGAATGGGTTGGGGCTCAGGGTCTCAACCTGATGAGTTCGACCCTGCTCACCGAGGCCACCGGCGCGTCGTTCGCCGATCTGCAGCGCGAACAGATCGATCGGTTCCGTGCCGCCTACCAGGCGGCTGGCTACTCGGGGGCCCCGCGTGTGTCTGTGAGCCGCAGCGTGTTTCCGGTGCTCACGGACGAGGACCGGGTGCTTTTCAGACTCCGTAGCGGTAACGGCGCCGATCAGGTTGGCGTCATCGATGGCTTTAGGTCCACGTTCGGCAAGACGTATGTGGGCGAGCCCGACAAACTCATCGAGGAACTACGCCAGGACCCCGCCATCGAGGCGGCGGACACCCTCATGCTGACTGTTCCCAACCAGTTGGGAGTCGACTTCAATCTGCATTTGCTCGAGTCCTTCGCGAAGCATGTAGCACCCGAGCTGGGGTGGAAGCCGAACACGGAGGGGCCGGTCGAGGGCGAACCGATCGGTGTGAAGGTGCCCTGACGGGATAGCCGCAATGCTGAGGGGCAGCGTCGTGATGTCCAGGCTCGCGGCCCCCAGCCCACTCAGGCGGTAACTCGATACGACTTACGTCAGTACTCGATGACGCTGCGGATGCCGCGCCCCTGGCGCATCTCGTCGAACGCTTCATTGACATCGTCCAACGCGATCCTGTCCGTGATCATGGAGTCGAGATCGACGAGCCCTTCCATGTACAGGTCGATGATCTTCGGGAAATCGATCGACTGGCGGCTCGAGCCGTAGTTCGAACCGATCAGGCGCTTCTCCTGATCGCTCATGACGAAGGGGTCGATTGAGATCTTCACCCCGTCGGCCACCTGCCCGACGACCACAGCGGTACCGCCTCGGCGGACGGCTTCGTAGCAGGCTTCGATCGTGAAGGGCAGGCCGATCGCTTCGAAGGCATAGTCGACGCCACGTCCACCCGTCAGTTCGAGAACCGCCTCGACGAGGTCGTTCTCCTTGCTGTTGATGGCATGGGTGGCCCCGAAGGTCCGGCCCAGCTCGAGCTTGTCCTTGCTGATGTCGGCGACGATGATCTGCCTGGCCCCGGCCAGGCGCGCCCCCTGGACGACATTGAGCCCAACGCCCCCGCAGCCGACGACGAGGACTGTACTGCCGGGTTCCATCTCTGCGGTGTTGACCACGGCGCCGATCCCGGTAGTCACGGCACATCCGACGAGCGCGGCCTGGGCCAGTGGCGCGTCCTTTCGGATCTTGATCGCGGCGGAGGCCGGGACCATGGCGTGGTCACCGAAGGATCCCACGGCGAGGAAGCTCTTGACCTCCTGAGAGCCCGCGCTCAATCGAGTCTTGCCGTCGAAGAACACGTGCCGGTACGCCGTCTCATTCGCCAGCTGGCACAGCACCGGACGTCCGGATACACAGAATTCGCACTTCTGGCACGAAGGGGTCCACGACAGAATGACATGGTCGTCGATGTCGAGATCCCTCACTTCGGAGCCGACTGCGACAACGACACCGGCACCCTCGTGACCGAGAACCATGGGAGCAGGAGTTTCCCATTCGCCGTCGAGCGCGTGCAGGTCGCTGTGGCAGACCCCTGAGGCTGCGAGCTTGACGAGGACCTCGTTCGCCCCCGGCTCGGCGGAGATGCTCAGATCCTGGATCTCGAGGGGCTGGTTGGGCCCGGTGAAGACAGCTGCCCTGACGTCGACAGTGCTCATGCGTGATGTCCTTTCGGTGTGGTTGCAGCAATGGTAAATCCCCGGAGGGCGCGGACGAGTTCGAGGATCCGCCCGGGTTCCCCTGACGGAAAGGCAGTCGCCTTGAAGATCGGGGGGATGAGAACCCAGACGAAGGATCCACCCATCGGGGTGAGGTGAAGCACCCGGCGTCCGCCCTCGATTTCGACCCGGGAGGAGACCAGGTCAACACCGCGAAGGTGGTCTCGGACGATCGTATTGAGCGCATCGATCACCGCGGTGGGAGCAGTTCGCTCAGCAACGGGGGCGCGAACCTCGCCGCGAGGCTTCCCGAGTCCTGCCTCGGAAACGAAGGCCGGCGCATCTGCTCCTCTGTAGGACACCCCGAGGCCTGCCGGAACTGCTGTGTCGGAAGGAAGTGTTGTCTTGATCCTCAAGTTGTACACGCGGGAGAAGACATAGTTTCCCGGTTCGTATTCGAGGACCAGGTCGATGCCGTCGGAAGTGGTAACCAGAGCCCGGGTCCGCCCACGGTGGCTTACCTCACCGAACTGGGCCGCGATCTGATGGAGGGCCTGCCGGGCCCGATCGACGATCGGCCCGTCCCCTTCGAGGGCGTTCTTCCGCGGTTTCCGCGTGATGCTCTTCATGATTCCTGTTTTCAGACTCGGCGTGTGGCCGGGTCCGTCGTTCTGCCCGGGTAGTTGCCTTCGAGTTCCTCTGATCTCTCGATGATGTTCGACTGGGTCTGGACGAGGTCCGTGGGGGTGAAGAGCGGCAGGCGGTTGAGCTTGAGCCAGACCACCCCGAATATGGCGATCGCGGCGATGATGACGGCGGCAGTTCCCCAAACCACGAGTCGCGCTTCGAGTCCGGGAACGATGAAGACGATGAGATAGGTGCACGAGAAAATTCCGATGACCTGCGGGATTGGGTAGAACGGGGTCTTGAACGGCCGGTGCGCGTTCGGGTAGCGACGGCGCAGGACGAGGACGTCGACCTGGGCGATGATGTAGCTGAGCAGCCAGGTGGTGCAGGCGATGCTGACGAGCTGGATGATCAGATCGATTCCGCCGTCGGAGACCGTCGAGTAGACGAGTACGGCAGCCATGCACCCGGCAGTGACGAGCATCCCCGTCCATGGAACGCGTGAGCGGCGGCTCACCTTGGCCAGCCACTTCGGCAACAGGCCCTCGTTGGCAAGTCCGTAGAGCATGCGCGGAATCGCAGCGAGGTAGGAATTTCCGGTGGAGAACGAGGCGAGGATCGTCACGACAGTCATGATGAATCCGCCCGCGGCGCCGAAGATCGCGGTGGCACCGACGACGTGCGGGATCGAGGAAGCCGCCATTTCGTCGAGGTCGGCATAGTGGGTCGCGCCCCAACCGAAGAGCACGTCGACGACGAAGATCGTCGACACCCCGACAATCATGGCCAGCGGGATGTTCTTCCAGGGTTGCCGGATCTCCTCGGCGAGCGGCGCGACGAATTCCATTCCGATGTAGAGCCAGATCGCCACGGCACCCATCGAGGCGAGGGTGCCCCATTCCGTGTTGAGTACTGGGTTGTCCACGGTTGGTTGGCTCGAGAGGCCAAGGACGCCGGCAAGGCCCATCACCGCGAGAATGCCCATCATGCCGAAAACGACGGGAATCTGCACCCGGGCGAAAATGTCGACTCCGGAGATGTTGAGGACGAGCAGAATGAGGAGCAGGCCGAACGAGAATGCCGGTGCCGGGAAGCCGGTCAGTGATTCGAAGGATTCACCGGCGACCAGGAGCTGGGTTCCGCCGTCGGCAGAGACGAGGACGAGATACCCGCCGAGAACCGCAATGATCGCCATGAGGCGGCCGAGTGCGGGGAGCGTGTATTCCCCGACCATTCCGCCTCCCGGCAGCATGGAGGCCAGCTCTCCGTAGGAGATCGCCACCATGGTGATGATGATCAAACCGGCGAGGGCCGGAATCGCGAAGGCGAGACCGCCCGTGCCGAACCCATTGCCAAGAGACACCATCGCCGTGCCCGAGACGACCAATCCGGTCGACGCGGCATAGGCCGCGCCGAACCCGAGGGTGCGTTTCAATTTCGTCATCGCTGTGCTCCTTTGCCCGTGATGCGCAATTGCGTCGATGACGAATCTAATGCCACGAGCGACTCAAGAAGAACCGACAAAGTGTCTGAGTTTCCGGGACATACCGACACTCAAGCGGCATGAAAGAGGTGTCCCGACTTGAATTTTGTCGATTACCGGCGGGCAACCAGGACAGACTGTCCACTAAATCTCAGGGCTGCGCCGTGCCACCAGTGCTGCTGTCCGCCTTTTCCGCGCGGTAGTAACGCAGCGCGAGCACGAGGTCCGCGCGGACCTGGAAATCGTCGAGGTCGGAACCGGTCAGCTGCGCGATCTTCTCGAGACGGGCCATCAATGTGTGTCGGTGAACATCGAGTGCCCGGGCAGCGGGTTGCAGCTTCCCGTGGTTCTCGAGCCAGACCTTGAGGGTGGTGATCAGGTCGCCGTTGTTCGAGCGCTCGAAACGAGCCAGAGGTGCCAGCACCCGACGGGCCACGTGAGAGGCATCTGAAGCGTCGATGAGGTCCGCCACCCCGTCCTGCCAGATCCCGGAGAATGCGATGGACCCCGTCTTCCCAGTCCGGATCCCGTATTCGGCGGCCTTCTTCGCCTCTTCGAGCGCCAGTTCCAGTCCGTCCCATCGGTCGCAGCGTGAGCGACCGATGGCCAGGTCGAAGGGCTGCAAGAGTTCGATCACTTGTTCGACGTGTTTGGACTGCAGAAGGATCGCCAGACCGTTCTGGTATTGGGCGTAGAACACCGGCACCGCCTCGTCGGAGGTCATGGTCTCCAATCGAGGCAAGATCCTGGTGACCTCGAACTGCCGGGAGATGCCCACCATGGCGACCATCGGAGGAACAGGGAGCGGGCCCCACACGCTTTCGAGGATGTGACGGGTCATCCCGATATTGCCCGACAGCAGGAGCTGCAGCAGCGCCTGGCGAAGGGTCGTGTGCAGGGATGCGAGTGCCTGATTCTGTTCGAGGGACACACTCACCAGGGCGAGCACACTGGAGAGCACGTTGCGGGACACGTCGTCGAACCCTTCGCTGAGGGTGAGGACGAGGACCCCGGTCGGGTCCGTGTATTCGCCGAGCAGCTGCACGATCGCCTCGACCTCGTCGGTGACCTGTGCGGTGCAGAATCGCAGCTGCTCTGTGAGGGCCTTCCGGACAACGGGAGCGATCTCGCTCTCGCCAACCCGGGGACCGTGAGGCGCCTCGACCGTGATCACCGAGTGCCCTAGCGAGTCGAAGAGCGACACTCCGCATCCCAGCTGGCGAGCAGTTTCCCGCAGAGTCGCGTTGAGCCCATCCCGTCGGGTGGCCGCGTGTGCGATCGCCTTCTGAGCTCGGAGCGAACGGGACTGCCGTTCGCTCTGGTCTCGCTGGACGACCCGTGCCGCTTCCTGCAGAAGATCCATAAATGAGATCTCGTATGGGACGTCGAAGAGGATCAGTCCGTGTTTGATGCACGCGTTGACGAGTGGCCGAGGCACTCCTCGATGGAGGACATCGCTTCCGAACCCAATCCCGATGACCCCGTGCGCGGCGACGAGGGCCGCATAGTCGTCATAGATCTTCTCGAGTTTGTCCGCCGGAATCCGCGCTTCGGCAATCGAGGAATCGACGGAATCAGTGACCGGGAACTGCCAACCCAGGGTGAGGATGACTTCCGCCGGGCCGAGAAAAGGCGTCGGGTCGATCAGGTCCGTCGCGTGAAGCCACTCGAATTCGTGGTCAAGCGCGGACTCGGAGCGGGGATCCTCGCTCAGGTCGACGATGAGTCTGAGATCGAGCGAGGGATTCTCGAGAAGTTTCCGGAGGCTGAGGCTCACACCAGATGATACCGCGCAGTATCAGCGCGGACCCGCTACCCGACGCCCCAGGAAGAACCCAGTCCAGCAGGTTATGGCGACTGTGGGTCCAGGGTTGTGCCGGGCTGCCGGTGCCTTGGGTAGGTGTGTGCGGCGGTAGTCTCTCTGACATGGCCTTTCATGCAGACTCATCCGAACTCGACGCAAAAGAGGTCCTGACCTGGGACCTTTTCGGCACTGCGAGCCGCGACCTCGGGCAAATCATCGCCGATTCGGGCTTCGCGCCAGAAATCATCATCGCCGTCGCGCGCGGCGGCTTGCTGCCCGCGGGCGCGCTGTCGTACACGCTCGGCGTCAAGCTATCGGACGCCATCAACGTCGAGTTCTACACCGACGTGCACGAGACGCTGCCCGACCCGGTGCTCCTCGCTCCGTTGCTCGATGCCGAGTCGATCGCGGGCAAACGGCTGCTTGTGGTCGACGATGTGGCCGACTCGGGTCGGACCCTCGCTCTCGTCCTCGACATCATGCGTAGTCACGGTGCGGAGGCCCGCAGCGCGGTGCTCTATGCCAAGTCGACATCCGTCGTAAATCCTGACTACGTGTGGCGACGCACGGACGAGTGGATCGTCTTCCCATGGTCGGCCGAGCCGCCCGTGACGCCGCATCGTCCCGCGAACACGGTAGGTTGAGGCGACATCCAGTAGGCAGTGAATCGGTCATTTGGCGCAGTTGTTGAATGGCGTAAGCGCGTCGGGTGACGTTATTCGCCACGGAAAGTCATCGCGTCGAGGGGCTGTCGGGTGCCTCGCGCCAGAGTCCGACCAGCCGCGCGAAATCCTCGACGATCGTGGGGACTATGCCGCCGTCCGCGACCGCTTTCTGAACATCTAAGGGTGTCGGGCGGCTGCCCCCATCGGCCCACGACATCAGTTGCGCCAGATCGGCCGCAAGTTCGGGCTGGACACCACCCCAGCGGAGCGCGGGGGGCCGATCGGTGGTCCACGTACCGTCATGCACGCTGACCAGGCCCGCCACGGCAAGGAGGGACTTGCGGGCTACTCGTCGTCCGAGCACCTCTACCTGCTGCGGCGAGCTGCCGAGTAGTTGACGCCATCGCTGCAGATGTTGCCCGATGTCTCCGTTGAATCCGCGAGCCGCTCGAGCGTCAGCAGGGTATGCAGGGAGGGTGGCGGATCGGTCCGGGCCAGTCAGATGAACGCAGTAGTGCCGGATAAATACCCGGTTGCCGTACGCCGCGTCGTTCTGGCGTTCGAAGTCCGCCGCCGTGGCCGTGGCGATCTCGACGGCCCGGCATCGGTCAGCGTACTTGGCCGAGAGCTGATCGCCGAGCGTGGCAGCCTCGCCGAAATCGACAGACAGCAGGTCAACGTCGCTGAGGCCGGGGCGAGCGGCGCCGGTGGCGACTGATCCGTAGAGGTAGAGGGAGCCGCCACGCTGCTCGGCTGCTCTGGTCGCTTCAGCCAGAATTGGTTCGAACAACGGCGGCACACGTTCCCGTTGAGCGCCGGTCCGGATGGTGCCGTCAGGCATCAAACCCTCATCCGGATCAGCCACTGGTCATCCTCATGCCCAGGAGCCTATCGGAAGCGAAATTCGACGTGCCTGGTCCATCGGCTAGCTGCCGAAGCCATCCGCGAGTTGGCCCAGCTTTCTATCGGCAGTCGATGTGCGCTTCGCCAAGCGGCTTCTTGCAAGGCACTGCCGGCTCTCGTTACGCGGCCCTCTGCGTTTCGAGAGTGCTACGTAGCGCGGCGACGTCTACGTTTTCCCGTAATAATTCGCTGCGAGCCGGGCATTCCGCTCGCAGCATGCCGAGAAGTATGTGCCGCGTGCCAATTGATGAGCCCTTGAGACGAATCGCTTCGCGAAGGGCGAGTTCGAGGCACTTCTTGGCATCCTGACTGAACCGTATTCTCCCCTTCGGGGACCTGCTCGATGTAAGGGCGCCTGAACCAAACACAGCATCTGCTCGCTCAGTAACCTCCGACAGGTCTATGCCGAGCGAGGCAAGCGCATCACCGTCCAGCCCGGAACCGGCAAGTCGGTCGAGAAGCCTCGTGCGCGCGTCATCGAAGTTGTCGACGCAATCATTCAGCGCCTGTGTTGTTGAGTCATTGGTATCGAACAGTCCGAGAAGCAAATAGCGTGAGTCGATGTTGTGGGAGCCGATTTCTCTCGCCGTCTCTTGGGCCGCGACGACTATGGCGCGAGCATCGGTGGTAAATCTCTCGAACATTACTTTCTCCTGCCATGTTTCTTGTGAACGGCTTGGCGAGAGACGCCGAGAGCGTCGGCGATCTCTTGCCACGGCATGCCGAGCTCGCGGGCTCGAGCTACGTGAAGCGCCTCCAGCCGATCGGCCAGTTCGCGCAATGAGCTAACGGCGTGCAAGCCGATTGTTGGATCGTCGCTCGTCGCGGCATCGATCGGGTTCTCATGCATGTGTCAACCATAGTTGACAAGTATGGAGATGTCAACCACGGTTGACGTCCGAAGCTGTTCTACGTAGCGAGCTTGGCCTTGGCCTTCTGCTCCTTCTTGAAGGCTCGCACCTCGGACAGGGAATTTCCGTCGGTGACGTCGGCAATCGAGCGCCGCGCGTCCGGATCGCCATACTCGGCGGCGGCCTCACGCCATCCGGGCGCCGATAGCCCGAACTGCTTGCCCAGTAGGGCGAGGAAGATCTTGGCCTTTTGCTGACCGTAACCCGGCAGTGCTTTCAGCCTGGCCAGCACCTCTTTGCCGTCGGGGTCACCCTCGGTCCAAAGAGCGGTGGTGTTGCCGTCATAACTCTCAACGATTGCCCGAGCCAGATCCTGAACCCGGCCGGCCATCGCTTTGGGGTACCGGTGCACGGCGGGCTTTTCCGCAAAGACCGCGACGAGTTCGTCCCGGTCCATGCCGGCAATTTGTTCGGGGCTGAGATCGCCGAGCCGTTCGCGCAGTTTCGCCGGGCCGGCAAAAGCGGTTTCCATCGGCACCTGCTGATCGAGCAGCATGCCGACCAGCAGTGCGAAGTCGTTCTCGGCCAGAAGTGCGTCTGCGGCAGCGTCGCCGGACAGATAAAGGGAGTTTGCCATGGCGTCATTCTTGCAGGTGTGCGAGCGACTGTCGCGTGATTCGCACCGCGAGGCCGGCAGCTCTGAGCGGGCGCGTGTGGCGCCCTGCGATAGCAGTCGCAAACGCTGGAGCCGGCCGGATAAGCACGCGTAATGGGGTTGTGCAGCCGGGTAGCCTGCTTGAGGATGACTCCATGAAGATTTCCCGAACGGTCATAGTCCTCGACGCCCCATTGCTAGATCACGATTGACTAGCCAGATGACGACGAAGCCCGAAACGGTCGAGCAATACATCGATTCATTCCCCGACGTCGTGCGGCAGCGACTCCAGGAACTGCGAGAGTTGAGCCGCTCCAATGCTCCGGATGCCGTGGAAGGACTCAAATGGGGCAGCCCGGCGTACTCGTCGGGGACGATTCTGTTCGTCTTCAGCGGGCATAAGAAACATGCCAACTTCGTCTTCACCCCGAGCACGTTGCGCGCCTTCATCGACGAACTGGACGGATACGCAACCGGAAAGGGGTCGGTTCAGCTGCCCTACGACAAGCCCGTTCCCAGCGAGGTGCTCGGCAGGATGATCGGCTATCGGATCCGAGAGTACGAGGACGACGGCGTCAAGTGGATGTAAGGAAGATCTCCACCAGCTACGCGACGCCGGCGAAACCCTGTCCGCGGTGTTCGGCCAGCCTGGCAGCCTGATCCTCCAACTCGCGTTTCGGTACGTTAGTCCATGTTTCGGTGGCGAGTGTGAGCTTCTTACCGGATGTTCGTGGCCGCCAGGTGCCCACGATGTTGTGTCCCTGAAGAATCGTCCCGGGCCGGCCCAGGACAGGCCAGAGCTGCTTTCGGCGATCGGCGTCCTCGACCAGGAGTTCGCGATCCCGGGTCTGCAGGAAGAGGTCATGCGAGCCGAGCAGCCGCACGCCTGCGCTCGCCGGTGGGTCTGCCAGGGCCGCCGCATCCGCGGCGAGGACGAAGCGTCTCTCGCCGGCTACCACAACCTCTTCGACGTCGTTCGGCCAGTGAGAAGTGACAGTCCTGACCGGAGCATCGATGTATCCGGCCACCAGCTTGGGGGTGAGTGGCCCGAAGAGGTGCAGGCAGGCCCGGATTGGGTCGAGCGATGCAGGCCTTTCCGCGGCAGGCCCACCCCACCCCGGGATTCGGCGGAGGACTGGGGGAGACGTGCCTGGGTCGAGTTCAAGGCCCGCAGGCAGGGCCGACAGGCGGAACGTCTGCTCGTGACTGTGAATGGCGTCGCACGGTCGGCAATAGCGCAAATAGGGGTCCGGGAGCACCGCTGTCAGTCGTCCGGACATCTCGCCCTTTACCGTGGGTTCCTTCACGATGTCGCGCATATGCCCGGACACCACGGCCAGTGCCTCAAGCACGGGAATCCCCGCCGCCTTCAGCGGCTTGGCCGCGTCGAAGACCCGTTTGGCGGCATCTGCTTCGTCATACGGGGCAGTGGCCGCCGCGACTTGCGCGGCCTGTGCTCGTCGATACGCCGTGGGCGCTCCGCGAAGCGTCCAGGCGATGAAATGCTCACCCGGGTCGAACTGCACGCCGCGCTGTGCGAGAGCCCAGCGGCTTCCCTCGTTCCCGGTGTCCTGCACACCCAGGTCGAGGATATCGGCGTCTGTGTGTGCCGAGCCGGTTTCACGGTCAAGCTGTTGCGCGTGCACTCGGTAGCGCAGTACCTGATCACGGGTCGCCTTCATTGCTCCAGTTTGCCATCGGTCCGCCTCGCGCTGAGCTTGAGCGAAGCGAAGACGCCGATGCCGGTCAACGACCCGGTCAGCATTCTTCAGGCGCATTGGGAGCGCGTCGGGCGTTCTTGACACTTCGTCGTGCCCACGCATATACCTCATGACATGCAGTCTGATGGGAGCCGGCGGCTCAGAGCGTGCTTCGAAGATGCGGCCCATGCGTTCGCCAGCGTCATGGCTGCCATACCCGAGTCAAGCTTGAGTCATCCAGGTCTGGGGGAGTGGAACATCCGCGATCTTGCCGGGCACACCAGCAGGTCCTTGATCACAGTCGAAACCTACCTGGCTGTTCCGATGACGTCTGATCCGCCGACGCTGAGGGACCCCGTCGCCTACTACCGGGCGACCGCGGCTACTCTCGCCGGTGCGGCTGCAGTGGTGGAACGAGGACGGCAAGCGGGCCGTGATCTCGGACCGGACCCGGTCCAGACGGTCCAGAGACTCGTCGATCGCGTTATCGCAATCGTCCGGGATAGCCCGGACGACAGCATCCTGACCACTCCCTTTGGCACCATCGGTCTGCTCGACTATTTGCCGACCCGCACCTTCGAGCTGACCGTGCACAGCCTCGACCTTATTCGGGCTGCAGCCGTTGCCCTGCCGTCCCAGCTCGACGGCGCCATCGACGCCAGTCTTCAGCTGGCGGCACGGATGGCTTACGAATCCGAACGTGGCGTACCAGCCCTCCTTGCACTGACCGGTCGGCAGCAGTTGCCCGAGGGCTTCAGTGTGGTCTAGTCAGGTGACGGGTCAGTCTGGTTATCCTGACCGGGTGCCCGATCCCATATTCAATCACCGCCGGTTGGCCGAAATCTACGATCCATTGGATCCCGAGCGCGACGACCTGGAGGCCTACCTCGCCATCATTGGTGAGTTCGGTGCCGGAAGCGTTCTCGATGTGGGTTGCGGCACCGGCACGCTTGCCTGCATGCTCGCGGAGCGCGGCCTCGAGGTGATCGGGGTTGATCCGGCTGGTGCGTCGCTCGACGTGGCCCGCAAGAAGCCGATGGCTGATCGGGTGCGCTGGTTGCACGGTGACGCCACGAACCTTCCGGCACTTCAGGTGGACGTGGCGCTGATGACCGCTAATGTCGCGCAGGTCTTTCTCACCGATGAAGATTTTTCCCGCACTCTGCGCGGGATACGCTCCGTCTTGCGTCCCAACGGGCGCCTGGTCTTCGAGATCCGGGACCCGGCGGTTAAGGCGTGGCAGGATTGGAATCGGGACCAGACGTTCAAACAGACAGACATTCCTGGCGTCGGACCCGTGGAGAGTTGGTGCGATCTGGTCGACGTTTCCGGTCCGCTGGTGAGTTTCCGCTGGAATTACGCCTTTGCGTCGGATGGCGCGGTGATCACCTCGGACTCGACGCTGCGCTTCCGGGAACGGGACGAGGTCACGCGTGCTCTGAACGAATCCGGCTTCGTCGTGGATGGGATTCGTGACGCTCCTGACCGGCCCGGCCGCGAGTTCGTTTTCGTCGCCTCGCTCGTCGAGCAGGCGGCAGGCGAGAATGGCCGGGACCCGGCGAGCTATCAGACTCATGCATGATGCTCCTTTGCGCATCATGTTATGCTGAATTTGATGTAGGGGGCTGACGTGAGAACTACCGTGACTTTGGATGAGACCCTGGTCGAGCGGGCGATGGAGCTGACTGGGCGCACAGAGAAATCTGCGCTCGTACGGGACGGCCTTGAGGCCCTCATTGAGCGAGAGAGCGCCCGCCGACTCGCCCTGCTCGGCGGATCGGACCCGAAAGCCACCTCGGCCCCTCGGCGGCGGAATCTTCCGGCGGAATGATCCTCGTTGACACATCAATCTGGGTGGATCATCTGCATCAACGTGATCCGGAATTGTCGGCACTGCTCGCCCGCAACGAAGTAGGCGCCCATAATCTGGTTATCGGTGAGTTGGCACTGGGATCGATCAGGAACCGTCAGAATTTCCTGGAACTCATGACAAATCTGCCGCGGCTGCCGGAGGCAGGTCACGCCGAGGTGCTGGCCTTCGTCGACAATCACCGCCTATACGGACGCGGTCTCAGCCTGGTTGACGCGCATCTCCTCGCGGCGGTGCAACTATCGCCAGGCTCCTCGCTCTGGACCCGTGACAAGCGACTTGCGGCCGTCGCGGCGCAGCTTGAGCCCGGAGCCTGACGTCATGGGATTCACCCGCGCCGAGCTGGAGAGCTTTCGTGATGCCACCATTCCGGATTTGCTGCCGGAACCGCTGCGGCTGCTGTTCGTCGGCATCAATCCGGGCTTGTGGACCGCCGCGACCGGCGCGCACTTCGCCCGGCCCGGTAATCGTTTCTATCCTGCCCTGCATGCCGCCGGGATTACCGGACGTCAGATCGACGCCTCAGCAGGCTATACCGAGGCCGACCTCGCGCTGATCAGAGAAAAGGGAATCGGCATCTGCAACCTGAGCCCGCGGGCCACGGCGCGAGCGGATGAACTAAGTGCGGAAGAGCTCCGCGCGGGCGTTGAACGGTTGAATAAGGTGGTGCAAGGGCACGCTCCTCGCGTCGTCGCGGTGCTTGGCATCACTGCGTTCCGAACAGCCTTCGCGCAGCCTAAGGCCGTTGTCGGCGAGCAACCCTCGCCCTGGCCCGTAACGAAGCTGTTTGTCGCGCCGAACCCCAGTGGGCTGAATGCCCATGCGAACCTGAAGTCGCTCGCACGGGACTACGCACTGATCGCGGAGGCCGCTGGAGTGATCTGAGTCCGTCGTGGGTCGGGCAGCTGGAGTGACGGAGAAAGTGCGTTCCAGCCCAGTCCGAACGGAGCCAAGTTGTCGGTCGTCGTCATTGACCGACGACCGACGACCGACGACCGACGACCGGCTGATGGCGACTGGCTGATGGCGAAGTCGCGATTCGACGGCAGGCAAAGGCCGCGTTTTGCATTCGGGCGCCCCGCGCCGCCATACTGGATGAAGCGGGGTCGCCGCTTTCGTAATTGCAGATCCAATGCATGACTACGAATCAAGCGCAGCTAAAGAACAAAGCAACGTCGACACAGTAGTCGGCTTCTTTTCGGCCCAAGAACCAGCACTTGCTTTGTGCCCCGATTTCGACGCCCGAGAGGCGATATTTCGTTTATGAGCACCACCATGTCTGAGACCACCCCTGCCGCAAGCACCAGTGACATCCTTGGCGCAGAGGACCCAACCGACAACGCACCAACATTCGCCCAGCTCGATGTTCCGGCCAACCTGGTCGCCGAGCTTCGCTCGCAGGGCATGGTCAAGGCGTTCCCGATTCAGGCGGCAACACTGCCGTCAACCCTGGCCGGACGCGACGTTCTTGGCCGGGGAAAGACCGGCAGCGGAAAGACGCTCGCATTTGCACTTCCGCTCGTCGCCCGCCTTGCGGAATCGGCACGCACCTCCGGCCGGGAACGCTCACGGCCACGCGGACTCGTGCTGGCTCCGACCCGCGAACTGGCGAACCAGATCTCAGCAGCTATCGAGCCGCTCGCCAAGGCCGCTGGTCTGAAGCAAACCACCATCTTCGGGGGCGTCGCGCAGGGCAAGCAGGTCAAGGCACTGCAGGATGGCGTGGACATCCTCGTCGCCTGCCCGGGCCGGTTGGAGGACCTGATGGGTCAGCGACTGGTCAGCCTTGCCTCGGTGGAAATCACCGTGCTCGACGAAGCCGATCACATGGCCGACCTCGGCTTCCTGCCAGGCGTCAAGCGGTTGCTCGACGCGACCCCGCACTCCGGCCAGCGCCTGCTGTTCTCCGCAACGCTCGATCGCGGCGTCGATGTCCTGGTCAAGCGCTACCTCGACCGTCCGTTGACGCACTCGGTAGATTCCGAGAGCTCCCCGGTCACTGCAATGACCCACTACGTCTTCACGATGGCCGACTCCGCTGATAAGAAAGCAGTCGTCCAGCACCTCGCCTCCGGTCTGGGTCGTCGGGTCTTCTTCACCCGGACGAAGCACACCGCGAAGAAGCTGGCCCGGGCGCTGACAGCCAGCGGGATTCCGGCCGTCGATCTGCAGGGAAACCTCTCGCAGCCGGCGCGTGAACGCAACCTAGCCGCTTTCTCATCCGGAACCGCCAAGGTGATGGTGGCGACCGATATCGCCGCCCGCGGAATCCACGTTGACGACGTCGATCTGGTCGTCCACGTCGATCCGCCGACCGAACACAAGGCCTACCTGCACCGTTCAGGCCGTACCGCGAGAGCCGGCTCGGGCGGCGACGTCGTCACGCTGGTCCTTCCGCCCGAGCGGCGTGACGTCCAGACGATGCTTCGGCACGCGAAGATCTCCGCCGAGCTGATCCAGGTAACTCCTCAGTCCGACGTGATTGCCGACCTGGTCGGCGAAGTCGCCGCACACGTCGAGCCTGCTCCCGTTGCAGCTCCGCAGCAGAACCAGCCGCGTGGCAATAGCCGTAATGGCCGGAACTCCCGTGGCGGCGGTCGCGGTGCCACCCGCACCGGAACCAGCGGTAACGGCCGTACCGCCGGTCACTCCGGACGCGAGGGCGAACGGCGTACCGACGCTACTCGACAGGGGGAGGCCCGCGGAGATCGTCGCGGCACGAGCTCCGGTCAGCGTGCCTCCGCCGGTGGTGGACGTGGTCCGGCAAGCTACCGCACTGAAAGCAGCCCCAGGCCGGCTCGGGGGAATGGCCGTGGCCGGTCAGGCACCCGCTAAAGCCCCAGACAGCTGAGGTTCTGAAACCCAGAACGCCCGTCACCGTGATCAGGTGGCGGGCGTTCTTCGGCTACATACCCAGTAGCCCGACCGCGGTCCAGACGGCGAGCACAGCACAGATCAGGATGACGTCGAAGTTCCACGACGCCTTTGGCCGGGGAGCCTCGAGCCGTGGATTATCGAGGTAGCCCGCGGCTTTCAGGGCTTCCCAGCGGGCAAGAGCTTCCTGCACCGCGGGCGACGCCACCCGTCCGGCTACGTCATCCGCGGCGTTCGACCGCGATTCAACGCCCCAGCCGATCCGCCCGGGCCTGGCGAAGCCGCGGGACGGCGCGGGAACCGACCATGCGGTGAACTTGCCGTACGCCGAGAGCACTGTCATTCCCCAGTTTGTTTCAAAGCCCTTTATGCTCGGCCAGACTAGGTGCACGGTGCGAAGCGGATTGACGATCACGAGTTCGCCGTCGCTGACCTCGAGCCTTGGTTTATAGAAGACAGCCCAGACCAGGGCGGCTAACAAGAGTGGCAGGCCACCGAATTGAGCAAAGCCGCTGATTCCGGTCGTGCCGAGCATGCCGGCAATGGAAATCACCGCAATGAGGCCCATCACAATTGTCAGAACCTGGCCAAATCGCGGTCGGAACGCGTTGCTTGGATTCATAACTCAACTTTCGCAGATCGAAAATCGACGTCCCTGGGGGGCCGGGATCAGGCGGCAGCGCAACCGGCAAAATAGCGTGACTATTCATCGGGTCGAATACATAAAAATTCAGTGAACCGCGATTCACTGAGTTTCGGTTTCGCTTAGGTAACAATCGCGTGTTTTCGGCACCCAGGACTGATGTGTCCTGTCTCACTATGTGTACTGTCGAGTCGTTCATAGCGTCTGGTTTTCGTCAGCGTCACGGTATCTCCGCGACCCGGAGACTGGTCATGGCATCTTCGGCCATGCTTCTTGGAGGAACATTGAGTAAGAGAAAACTACTTGCGGCTGGAGCGGTCTTTGCCGTCGGCGCATTGGCACTCAGTGCCTGCACCCCACCCGCAGGAAATGACGACAACCAGTCGATCAATGATGAGTCGACCCTGTCGGTCATGTGGAACCAGCCGTTCTACTCGTACAACAATGCGACGTCGAACGGTAATGCCACGGCCAATACCAACCCGATCTATCTGACGAATGAATCCTTCGCTTACTACGATGACAGCCTGCAACTGCACCCGAACAAGGGCTACGGCACCTTCGAGAAGCTTTCCGATGATCCGCTGAAGGTCAAGTACACGATCAATGACAACGCTCAGTGGTCCGACGGCACCCCGGTGACTGCTGCTGACGTCGTTCTTCCTTGGGCCGCACAGAGTGGACACTTCAACAGCGTCAAGGCTGAAGATGCCACCAATGAAGACGGCACTGTCAAGGAGAATTCCGGCGACGACGTCTACTTCGATGCCTCCGACCCAGGCTTCTCGCTGATCACCAAATTCCCGGAGGTCTCCGAGGACGGCAAGGAAGTCACCTTCACCTACGACAAGCCGTTCGCCGACTGGGAAGTCAACTACACGAGCACCGAACCAGGTGTCCCGGCCCATGTGGTTGCCCAGCACGCCCTCGGTGAGAAGGATGCCGCCAAGGCCAGTGAGGCGCTGCTCGCCGCGTTCAAGGACAAGGACGACGCCGCACTCTCCAAGATCTCGAACTTCTGGAACACGGGATTCGACTTCACCTCGCTGCCTGAGGACAAGTCACTGCTGGTTGGCAACGGTCCGTACAAGATGACCGAGTACAAAGAGAACCAGTTCATGACCCTGGAGAAGAACGAGAACTACAAGGGTGAGAACAAGCCGAAGGTCGACAAGATCACGATCCGCTACAACGAGGATCCGATGGCGGCCGTGCAGGCGCTTGAAAACGGCGAGGTCGACCTGATCCAGCCGCAGTCAACCGCCGACGTGCTGAAGGCCGCACAGGCCATCGATGGCGTCAAGGTAGACACCGGTGACGATGCGACCTACGAGCACATCGACCTGACGTTCAACAACAACGGACCGTTCGATCCGAAGAAGTACGGCGGCGATAAGGAAAAGGCGAAGCAGGTACGCCAGGCATTCCTGAAGGCGGTCCCGCGTCAGAAGATCGTCGACACCATCGTCAAGCCGCTGACCGACACGGCTCAGACCCGCGATTCGTTCAACGTTGTTCCGGGTTCGCCCAACTACGATGACACCGTCGCTGCAAATGGCGTGGCCGAGGAGAAAGAGGCGGATATCGCCGGTGCCAAGGACCTGCTGAAGCAGGCCGGCGTCGACAAGCCCAAGGTCCGGATCATGTACGCCGAGGGCAACCAGCGCCGCGAGCAGGAATTCCAGCTGATTAAGGAATCAGCGGAAGAAGCCGGCTTCGAAATCATCGACAATGGTGACGCGAAGTGGAGCGAAAAGCTTGGCGACAAGACCTATGACGCCTCGCTCTTCGGCTGGCAGTCAGTGTCCACCGCAGTGACCGAGGCTGATGCGAACTTCCGCAGCACCGGGCAGAACAACTTCGGCGGCTACAACAACCCGGACGTCGACAAGCTCTACGATCAGCTGCAGGTCGAGACCGACCCGGAGAAGCAGAAGCAGATCAACATCGACGTTGAGAAGAAGCTGGTCGAGGATGCCTTCGGCGTCACGCTGTTCCAGTTCCCCGGCTTGACGGCTTACAACGAGAATGTCAGCAACGTCAGCACGATCACGGTCAGCCCGACCGTGTTCTGGAACTTCTGGGAATGGGAAGTGAAGTAGGCGCCGCCTGTCTTCACAATCCACCTCCGTTAGTGGCCTGATTGTGGGGCGTCGAGTCCAGCTCGGCGCCCCACACAGGTGTTCGGTTCATGATCAGGTTGCAGACGCTTCCGCTTGGGCCCGGCACCGAGGGCTGAGAAACTCCTAAGGCAACCATGCTTAATTTCATAGCCAGGCGACTCGCCTCGGCCATCGTCATCATGCTGATCGTATCGATAGCGATGTACCTGCTGCTGGATCTCGCAATGGATCCGATCGAAGATCTGCGCACCAGCACATCGCCGAACAAGCAGCAACTGATCGAATCCCGGATCAGAATGCTCAATCTCGATACTCCTTCGATCGTCCGGTACTTCTGGTGGCTGCGCGATGCCAGCGGCTGCTTTATCGGGCAGTGCGACCTGGGCACCGCCTGGCGCAGCAATCAGCTGGTCACCGACCTGCTCGGCGGCGCCATCATCACCACCCTGCAACTGATCGTCGCGGCTACCGTTGTTTCAATCGCTCTCGGCGTCACCGTCGGGCTGGTCAGCGCGTTGCGGCAGTACACCGGCTTCGACTACACAATTACTTTCATTTCATTCGTGCTCTACTCGCTGCCCATCTTCTGGGTCGCAGTGCTGCTCAAGCAGTTCCTCGCCATCGGATTCAACGACTTCGTCAACAATCCCGCGATCAGTTGGCCGGCGGTAATAATATTGTCCATCGTGTCCGGCCTGTTCTGGATGGGCGCCATTGGCGGCCAGAAGACCCGTCGGGCGATGGTCTTCGGCGTTGCCGCTGTGGTCACCCTTGGCGCCTTGGTCTACGTGCTGACCAGCGGCTGGCTGCTGAACCCGAGCCTCGGCATCGTGGTGGTCCTGGTGACGTCCGTCGGAATCGCCGTCGTGGTCACCATGCTTTCCACCGGGCTGAGGAACAAGAGGGCGCTGTACTCTGCCCTGACAACGGCAGGCATTGGCATAGTGCTCTACTACCCGATGCAGTGGTTCTTCTACTACGTGACGGCGAACTTCTGGGTGATCGTGGGTCTGGCAGTAGTGTCGATCGGCGTCGGCATCCTGGTTGGCTACCTGTTCGGCGGGCCGGACCGCTCGCAGTCCAGCCGCACCGCTGCGATTGTGGCGTTCCTGGTCGGCGGCCTGATCTTCGTCGACAAGGTGATGCAGAGCTGGGACCTCTACTCGAACGCCAACGTGATCAAGAACCGGCCGATAGCCACCATTGGTTCTGCGACACCTGGGCTGGGCGGCGATTTCTGGGTCAGCACCCTTGACACTTTCACCCACCTGTTGCTGCCATCGATCGCGCTGATCTTGATTTCGTTCGCCACCTACACCAGGTACTCTCGCGGCTCGATGCTCGAGGTGCTCAACCAGGACTACATCCGCACGGCCCGGGCAAAGGGGCTCACCGAGCGGACGGTGATCATGCGGCACGCGCTGCGAAACGCGTTGCTGCCGCTGGCATCGATCGTCCCGGTCGATATCATCACGCTGATCGGCGGCGCCGTGATCACCGAGACCATCTTCGGCTGGTCCGGGATGGGAAAGCTGTTTATCGACTCGCTCCGAGACAGCGAAATTGACCCGGTAATGGCCTACATCATGATCACTGGCTTCCTGGCGATCTTCGCAAACCTGGTGGCCGACTTCGTGTACGCCATCCTTGACCCCCGGATTCGGGTGAACGCATGACTAACTTATTACCGTCCTCCGGCTCCCATGAAGATACGGACGCCGTCGGCGATCAGGAAAACGCAATTGAACTCAAGGACGTCGCCGGTCTGTCCCAAGGGCAGATCGTCTGGCGCCGGTTCATCCACCACAAGGGCGCAATCGTCGGCATCATCGTGCTCGTCGTCATCGCGATTGTCGCCTTCACCTCCGTCGGCGTCGGTCCGATTCCGGGCTGGTGGAAGTGGAACTTCACCAATACCCAGCCGGTGCAGAACGCCGGTCATCCAACGATCGGGCTGCCGACCTGGCTCGGCGGCTCCGGCCTGGCCTGGGGGGACTTCCCGTTCGGCCAGGACAATATCGGCCGGGACAACTTCGCCCGGGTGATGCGCGGCATCCAGACTTCGCTGATGGTGATGTTCGTGATGGGAATCATCGCGCTCGTCGTGGGCGTAGTGATCGGTGGTCTTGCCGGCTTCTACCGCAAGAAGACAGACAACCTGCTGATGCGGTTCACGGACATGATCATCACACTACCGGTGATCGTGATCGGCGCGATTCTCGGCCGCCTGGTCGGCGGTGGAACGCCGCTGCTGCTGGCTGTCGCGCTCGGCCTGATTCTCTGGCCCGGATTGGCACGTCTGGTCCGCGGCGAGTTCCTGTCGTTGCGGGAGCGCGAGTTCGTCGATGCGGCCCGGGTCGCCGGCGCGAGCGACTTCCGGATCATGGCCAAGCACATGCTACCCAACGCGATCGGCGTGATCATCGTGAACACGACGCTGCTGATGTCGGCAGCGATCGTGCTGGAAACCGCGCTGAGCTTCCTCGGCTTCGGGATCAATGCGCCGGACGTATCGCTGGGCCAGCTGATCAATGAGTACCAGAGCGCCTTCGCCACCCGGCCGTGGCTGTTCTGGTGGCCCGGTTTGTTCATTATCGTGATCGCGCTGTGCATCAACTTCATCGGCGACGGCCTGCGCGACGCATTCGATCCGCGGCAGAAGAAGATCCCGTCTCAGAAGCAGATGGACAAGGCAGAGGCTTCGGCACGCCAGGCGGCTGGACGAACCATGACGGGTAAAGGTGGGATCTGATGACTGACCAAAACGCTGCCGAAAAGGCGGTTCCGGACAGTCCGGTGGCCAAAGGTGAGCCAATCCTCGAAGTCCGCGATCTGGGCGTCAACTTCTGGGTCAGTGGTGAATGGTTCCCGGCGGCGGTGGACCTGAACTACGAGCTTCGTGCTGGCGAGGTGCTCGCCATCGTCGGTGAGTCCGGCTCAGGCAAGTCGCAGTCGTCGATGTCGCTGATCGGATTGCTGCCGCCGAACGGCCGGGCGACCGGGAGTGCGAAGCTCAAGGGCCAGGAGCTGATCGGGCTCACTGGCTCGAAGCTGCGGAACATCCGGGGCAACGAGATCTCGGTTATCTTCCAGGAGCCGATGACGGCGCTGAACCCGGTGTACACCGTGGGTTTCCAGATCGTGGAGACCCTGCGGACACACTTCATCATGGGACCAGCAAAGGCCAAGGAACGCGCACTTGAGCTGATGCGCCTGGTGGAGATCCCGGAACCCGAGGTTCGGTTCAACTCCTTCCCGCACCAACTGTCCGGTGGTCAGCGTCAGCGCATCATGATCGCCCAGGCACTGGCCTGTGATCCGAAGCTGTTGATCGCCGACGAGCCGACAACGGCGCTCGACGTGACCGTTCAGGCGGAAATCCTCAAGCTGATGCGGGATCTGCGTGAACGGGTCGACGCTGCCATCATCCTGATTACCCACGATATGGGTGTTGTCGCCGATATGGCGGACCGGATGCTGGTGATGAAACAAGGCCGAGTCGTCGAGCAGGGCACCGCCGAGCAGATCTTCGGCAATCCGCAGCACGAGTACACCCGCCAGCTGCTGAGCGCTGTCCCGCACCTTGGTTCCCGGATCGAGGGCGGCGCCGCCGGCGTCACCGGTGCGACGTCGCGTGGCGATGAAGGATCCGAGGCCGCGGCAGTCTCCGCGTCCGGTCATCAGGCCGGCGTCGACGAGACAGTAACCCCGGCCCTACATCTGGAAAACGTGTCCATCGAATATCCGAAGGTCGGCCGCAGGCCTGCCTTCCGTGCCGCGACAGACATCGATCTGCGGATCAATCCGGGCGAGGTCGTCGGCCTGGTGGGGGAGTCCGGCTCGGGCAAGACCACAATCGGCCGGGCCGCGGTGGGCTTGTTGCCCGTCGTTGAAGGCCGGCTCAGTGTTGCCGGCCGGGATATCACCAACGCTAAACCGAAGGACCTGCGCCCGTTCCGCCAGGATATCGGGATCGTGTTTCAGGATCCTGGATCGTCGCTGAATCCGCGGCTGCCGGTCGGCGAGTCGATCGGTGAGCCGCTGTACCTGCACGAGGGCATGAAAGGCGCCGAGCTCAGCAAACGGGTGGAAGCTCTGCTGGACAGCGTTGAACTGCCGCGCTCAATGCGGAATCGCTATCCGCACGAGCTATCCGGTGGTCAGCGGCAGCGGATCGGCATTGCCCGTGCGCTATCGCTGGAACCAAAGCTGCTGGTGGCGGACGAGCCGACATCGGCACTCGATGTGTCGGTGCAGGCAAGGGTTCTCGAGCTGTTTCAGCAGCTGCAGCGCGAGCATGGCTTCGCTTGCCTGTTCATCAGCCACGACCTCGCGGTCGTCGAGATCCTGTCCAGCCGGATCGCGGTCATGCAGAAGGGGAGCCTGGTCGAGGTCGGTCCCACCGAGCAGATCGTCAGCAACCCGCAGCATCCGTACACCAGGCGGCTGCTGTCAGCGGTACCGGTGCCGGATCCCGCGGAGCAACGGATCCGCCGTGAGCAGCGGGACGCGTTGCTCGAAGAGGAACGCCGGGTTTCCTGAGGCGGCTTTAAGTGAGTCCGGGTTCCGAGTGTCCTGAGCGACGCACCGGGTTTCCTGACGAAACCTCAGGTCGCCGACGTGCAGACGCACAGCTCGTTGCCTTCGGCATCGGCGAGCACCCACCAGTCTGGTGCGTGCTCGTCGGTGACCAGGTAGCCACCGGCCTCGAGCACCTCGGCGACCCGGGTTTCGGCGTGTGTGGTCGGAACGTAGACGTCGAGGTGCACCCGGTTGCGGTCTGAGCGTTGCTCGGCCATCTGCTGAAACCAGACTGTGGGCCCGACTCCGAGCGGATCGGCGAGGTCGACGGCCCCTTCCGCGGTGACCTTGTCGACATAGTTGAGCCCGGCGCGCCAGAAGTCGCGAATGGCGTCCGGATCCACCGCGTCAATAGCGAGTTCATACTTCGCCGGCGTTATCCGCTGCGGCGCTGCGTCGAGCGAATCCGCGATTTCCTGGATCTTGGCTGCCAGGTCGAGATCGGTTTCGGTGACGCCGCCCTGATCGTGGGTGGTCAGGGTGAATGCAACCGCGCGGAACTTCCATTCGATGTCCGGGTGGTGGTTGAGGCCTTCGGCGATGTCGGCGACCTGGCTGACCAGTTTCGCTGCGGTAACGAAATCCGGTGCCAGGTACCTGGCGTACAAGCTGCCGGCCAGATGAGTGAAGGCAGACGATTCCAACGTGGCGCTGGTGTCGCCGGGGGAAAGGACCACGGGCGCTGACGAAGCTTGCATGCCTCCATAGTTCCCGTCGCAATCAGAGCAGGTCAATAAATAATGACAGCTGATGACGGGTCGTTACCTGCCGACGCGGTGAGGCCCTGGGACGGCGGCAATCCGGCATGATTTCGACTTAAGCGTCGCCACACCGGTAGACTGAAGCGTCAAACCCCTTTTCTTCGTCCATGGAACGAGCCTGAATGTCTGCCCAGAATCCTGAAGCCACCACCGCCGAGCAGTTCGCGGTACGCGGCGACCTCCGAAACGTCGCCATCGTGGCACACGTCGATCATGGCAAGACGACGCTCGTCGACGCCATGCTTCGCCAGACCGGTGCCTTCGGTGACCATGGCGAAATCGCCGACCGGGTGATGGACTCCGGCGACCTTGAACGCGAAAAGGGCATCACCATTCTGGCCAAGAACACGGCAGTGTTCTACCGCGGGCCGTCCGCCGAGAAGCACGGCGAGCCGAACGGCATCACCATCAACGTGATCGACACACCCGGCCACGCTGACTTCGGCGGCGAGGTCGAACGTGGCCTGTCGATGGTTGACGGCGTCGTCCTGCTCGTCGACGCTTCGGAGGGCCCGCTGCCGCAGACCCGCTTCGTGCTCCGCAAGGCGCTCGCAGCCAAGCTTCCAGTCATCCTGGTGATCAACAAGACCGACCGGGCCGACGCGCGAATCGACGGAGTCGAGGAAGAGACCCAGGACCTGCTGCTCGGCCTGGCCAGCGATCTGGCCGATGAGGTCCCTGACCTCGACGTCGACGCGGTACTCGATGTGCCGATCGTGTACGCCGCCGCCCGTGAAGGTCGCGCATCGCTCGATCAGCCGGAAGACGGCACCGCTCCGGAGAACCCGGACCTCGAGCCGCTGTTCGAGACGATCCTGGAGACGATTCCCGCGCCGCGGTACGACCCCAGCGGCGTTCTGCAGGCACACGTGACCAACCTGGACGCCTCGCCGTTCCTCGGCCGCCTCGCACTGCTGCGGATCTTCGCTGGCAAGCTGCACAAGGGCCAGATCGTCGCGTGGGCGCGGCAGGACGGCACGATCAAAAACGTCAAGGTCACCGAGCTGCTTGAGACAAAGGGCCTGCAGCGGGTTTCCGCCGAAACCGCCTACGCCGGCGACATCGTCGCCGTGGCCGGTATCGAGGAAATCACCATCGGGGAAACCCTGACCGATCCCGACGACCCGCGTCCGCTTCCGCTGATCACTGTCGATGACCCGGCTATCT
The DNA here is from genome assembly GCF_025787225.1 of Saxibacter everestensis. NCBI lineage: Bacteria > Bacillati > Actinomycetota > Actinomycetes > Micrococcales > Brevibacteriaceae > Saxibacter > Saxibacter everestensis. Next base: position 2,197,477 of record NZ_CP090958.1, on the reverse strand, counting down.
CGATGACCATCGGCATTAACACCTCGCCGCTGGCCGGTCGGGAAAAGGGCACCAAGGTCACCGCACGTATGGTCAAGGACCGCCTGGACAAGGAGCTGGTCGGTAACGTCTCGCTCCGCGTGCTGCCTACCGAACGTCCGGACGCCTGGGAGGTCCAGGGCCGTGGCGAACTTGCGCTGGCAATCCTGGTCGAGCAGATGCGCCGCGAAGGATTCGAACTCACCGTTGGCAAGCCGCAGGTTGTCACCAAGCAGGTCGACGGCAAGGTTCACGAGCCGATGGAGCACATGACCATCGACGTGCCGGAGGAATTCCTCGGTGCCGTGACCCAGTTGATGGCATCGCGCAAGGGCCGGATGGAAAGTATGTCGAACCACGGCACCGGTTGGGTCCGGATGGAGTTCATAGTTCCCGCTCGCGGCCTGATCGGGTTCCGCACCAAGTTCCTGACCGACACCCGGGGCACCGGCATCGCCTCGTCGATTGCACATGGCTACGAGCAGTGGGTTGGCGCGATCGAAATGCGCACCAACGGCTCGATGGTCGCAGACCGCTCCGGCGTTGTCACTCCCTTCGCGATGATCAACCTGCAGGAGCGCGGCTCGTTCTTCGTCGAACCGACCTCCGAGGTGTACGAAGGCATGATCGTCGGCGAGAACTCCCGCGCCGATGACATGGACGTCAACATCACGAAGGAAAAGAAGCTCACCAATATGCGTGCCGCTTCCTCGGACACCTTCGAGAACCTGACGCCGCCGCGCAAGCTCACGCTGGAAGAGTCCCTGGAGTTCGCCCGTGAGGATGAGTGCGTCGAGGTGACGCCGGCTTTCGTTCGGATCCGCAAGGTCGAGCTGGACGCCAACGCGCGCGCCAAGTCCGCGGCAAAGCTGCGGCGCGCCAACGCCTAGCGCGGACGTCGTGGCCTCCCAAGTTCCGCGACTGTTGTTCGTCCATGCCCATCCGGATGATGAGACCATCACCACCGGGGGCACGATGGCCCGCGCGGTCGCGGACGGGGCCGCTGTCACCCTGGTCACCTGCACCCGGGGCGAACTCGGCGAGGTGATTCCTGCCGAACTCGCTCAGCTTCAGGCACCGGCGACTGAGGCTGAACGCCGGGCCAGCGGAAACCACGGCGATCGGCTCGCGGAGCATCGTGAGGGCGAACTTGCCGCGGCGATGGCCGTGCTTGGCGTCACCGATCATCGCTTCCTCGGTGACGTTTACGGAGAAGACGATCTGACCCCCCGACGCTTCCGCGATTCCGGCATGGTCTGGGGGCGCTCCGGCCACGCCGAGGCGCCGGCGGAAATGCATCCCGATGCGTTGTGCAATGCTCCGATCGCCGAGGCCGCCGGTTATTTGGAGCGGATAATTCGCGAGGTACGGCCGCACGTCGTCGTCAGTTACAACATCCACGGCGGCTACGGCCACCCTGACCACGTGCGTGCGCAGCAGATCACGATGGCTGCGATCGAAGCTGCCGCGAAAAGCTTCCAGAAGCAGCCCGGCTGGCCGGTGCCGAAGGTGTACCAGATCGATACACCCGAATCCGAGCTCCGGGCAGACTTCGACCCCGGGCAACCGGGATTCGCCGAAACCGGGTTTTCTCCGGTCGAGGCGATCCCGATCACGCCGACCCCCGATCATGAGGTGACAACCGCCGTCGACATCGATGCCTTCGTCGGGGCGAAGGCTCTGGCGCTTTCCCGGCACGCCACCCAGGTTTCAGTGATCGGGCAGTTCATGGCGCTGAGCAACCGGATCGGACAGCGGATTGCCGACGTGGAGTATTTTCGCCTGGTGCGAGGCACTCCAGGGCCCGCGAACGGATCAGATGGCCGCGAGACCAGCCTGATTGCCGGTCTCGAACTGGCGGACGGGGCGCTGAGCGACGACGCCCTGAGCGGAGTCAGCCGGAGCGGAGCCAGTCCCGACGGCGCGATTCACACCGGTTCCGCCGGCTCTGACTACCTGGCCGAGGAACGGATCGAGATGTCGGCGCGGCAGCGCGGCATCATCGGCTATCTAACCGCTCTGGTGCTCGGACTGATCGTGGCGATCACCGGCACCCTGCAACACCTGTCCTACCTGATGGTTGGCGGCTCGATGTTGCCTGTGGGCCTCGTACTGAGTCTACTGCTGGTCATCTCGTCGCAGGTGTATGTCGCCGCCTTCTCCCGCCGAACCGGCCCAGCCATGCTCATCGGCACGATGTGTTTTGTCGCTGCCTTCGTCTTCTCTCAGACAACGTTTTCTCCGGGTGGGTCGTACCTGGTCGCCAGCAATCTTCGCGGCCTCGGCTGGCTGGTGCTGCCGGCCGCAATTACAGCCGTGATGGCTTTCGTACTGCCGAAACGACTGCGGAGGCTCGAGGGCTAGGTCAGCGGATCGTTGCAGCTCCGTAACCACGCAGGACCCGTTACACGCTGAAGCAATTCTGCTGCCGCTGTAACATATTGCCTTGTGTCTGACAACAACTCCCTCGACGAGGACAACTCCCGGACCGTTCCCGATGCCGGCATTGATGCTCCGAGCCCAGATGTCGACAGCGATGACCCGAACCGAAGTGGATTGGCAACAGACGTGAGCGAAGCTAAGCGGAGGCGACCTGCCAAAGGCTGGACGATCGCAATTTCTGCGATCGTCCTGATCGGTGTCGCCTACCTCGGTGCAGTCCTGTACGCGAGTGCCAAGGCCCCGGCAAACCTGAGCGTGGCCGGGATCGACGTGGGAGGGCAGAGTGCCGACGAAGCGCGGACCACCCTCGACGAGAGGCTGGCTCCACGTGCCGAGGATCTGTTCCCGGTCATGGTAGGCGAGAAGTCCGCAGATCTGGACCCGAAAGATGCCGGGATGGCGCTTGATGTCGACGCGACTGTCGACCGGGCGGTCGGCCTGAACTGGTCGCCACAGGTGATCTGGTCGAGACTGACCGGAGCGACTGAAGTTTCGCCCGTGACCTCTGTCGACGAGGCGAAGCTGCAAGCTGCGCTTGAGGATGCCGCCAAGGAAGTCAACACCGATCCGGTCGATGCCGCAGTGGTCTTCGAGGATGGCAAACCTCAGGCAGTGCCGGGGGACAAGGGCCTGTCCATGACGGTGGAGGAAGCCGTGGGCACCGTCCGCCAGGAGTGGCTGGCGGAGGAAAACAAGGTCATCGACCTTCCGGCCGCGGTGGTGGCCCCGGAGATCAGTGATGACGAGGCAGAGGAGACATTGAGTTCGGTAGCCGAACCAGCCGTCTCGGAGCCGGTCAAGGTCTCGGTGGACTCCGAAGTGCTCGATGTCAGCCCGAAGATCATCGCCAGCACCCTGTCGTTCCACCCGAAGGACGGCAAGCTCGAGCCGCGCTTCGACGAGAAGGAACTTCACAAGCGGGTGGTGGCCGCAAATCCACAGGTTGGCGTGGAGGCCCGGGACGCGACCGTCGAGTTGAAAGACGGCAAGCCGACGGTAGTGAAATCCGTTTCAGGGAAGTCCGTCGACGCCAAGGATCTTGCTGCCGCCGTGGTTCCGGCGCTGACATCCTCCGAACGCACCGGCACGGTCGAACTCAGTGACAGCGAGCCGGACTTCACCACCAAGGACGCCGAGAAGCTCGGCATCAAGGAAGTCATTTCAGATTTCGCCACACCCTACGCCTCATCGCCGAACCGTGACACGAATCTCCGGGTCGCGGCAAAGCGGGTCACCAACACAGTGGTCAAGCCGGGCGAGCAGTTCAGCCTGAACAAGGCGATTCTGGAACGGACGGCGGCCAACGGCTACAAGTCCGCCGGGGTGATTTCTGAAGGCCAGATGAAGGAAGATTTCGGCGGCGGTGTTTCGCAGATCTCGACCACCCTGTTCAACGGAGCGTTCTTCGCCGGGCTTCAGCTCGACGAGCACCAGGCGCACTCTCGCTACATTTCCCGCTACCCCGAGGGCCGTGAGTCGACGCTGGACTGGAGCAGCATCGACATGAAGTTCACCAACGACTCCGACCACGGAGTTCTGCTGCAGATGTACCTGGAAGGTGGCAAGGTTCACGTGAAGGTCTGGGGCACGAAGACGGTGGACGTCGACGCCAGCAAGTCGGAGCGGTTCGCCTATACCAGCGGCACAACGATCAAGGAATCAGCTGCCGGCTGCAAGCCGCAGAGTCCGTCGCAGGGCTGGTCGGTGAAGATCGGCCGCACGATCAAGGATGCCGATAGCGGCAAGGTAATTAAGAGAGATGGATTCACCACGGTGTATCGCCCGGTGAACAAGGTGGAGTGCGACTAGCGCTTGACCCGGTAGTGGTAGCGGTGGTGCTCGGTGAAGCCAAGGTTCTGGTACGCGCGTAGCGCAGCCTCGTTCTGCTCCTCGACCTGCAGGGCCAGCGACCTGAATCCCTGCTGATAGGCGTGTGCCGCCAGCAGCCTGACCATCAGGGTGCCGACGCCGCCCCGGCGGATGACCGGATTGACATTCACATCGCTGAGCACCGCCCAGCGCTGTGAGATCGCCAATCGCGCGATGCCGGCTGGCTGACCGTTCGCCACGCTGGATACAGTCAGGAACATCTGTTGCGGCGCGCAGGTGAGTAGCTCGTGCAGGGGAGTGGGCCGACCCTCCGCGGTAGGGTGCCCCAGCCCTGCGTAGAAGTCGTCGGATGGTTCGTCGCTCAGTACGCACGCCCAGTCGGGAGACTGCAGGTCGGCCGGCCTTATCGCGCCGCCGGCGACCTCGATGCTCGCCGCCGTCATAGCGACCGTCGGCTTGGCCGACTGCCAGCCGGCCTCATCCAGTGCAGCCTCCGCGGGGTGGACTTCACCCTGGACGGCGAAAACACACACGGCGGGCGTCAGCGAACGCTCGCTGTACCAGCGGCTGACCGCCTCGATCGTCGGGCCGGGGGGCATACCTGGATCGTCGAGCGCAAGCGCCGAATTCGCCCGGCTGGTGTAGCCGCCTGCCGCCCGAAGCAGCCAGCCCCTCTCACGGGTCTCGCCGGATTCATCGGCTTCGCCTTCGGCGCCGGCCAGTTCCTGGCGGACGTTGTCCGCATGCAACCAGGCAGATTCCCGCGGGCGCCAGGTCGCTGCGAATATCCGCTGCAAACCTGACGGGCCGAGCGCCCGGTGCGCCGCGCCGCGGCGTTCCGGCGCCGGAGGAACCTCGTGACCGAGAACTATCGAAGTGTGCGGCACCGAGATATCGCCGGACCGGGTGTGCACGGTGAGCGCTTCGGCCGAGTTGGCCGTGACCGTGCCTAGGGCGTCGCTGAGACCGCCGGATGTGAGCGAATAGCGCACCACAACCCGGGTACCGGCTTTCCAGCTTTGTGGATCAGAGGAAGGAGCGCCTGCTGTGTCGTGAGTCATAACCACCCGATGGTTCTGCGGATCAAGAGATCAGGGATACTTGAAAGATAGTAATTAGCTACTCACCCTAGTTTTCCCAATGGGGCCGACGTCAGGACTGGCCAGGCCCGAGGAGGATGTACCGACCGTGACGTACGTCATCGCGCAACCGTGCGTGGATGTTAAGGACAAAGCCTGCATCGATGAGTGCCCTGTCGATTGTATCTACGAGGGCGAGCGTTCGCTCTACATCCATCCGGACGAGTGCGTCGACTGCGGCGCCTGTGAGCCAGTGTGTCCGGTCGAGGCGATCTACTACGAGGACGACACGCCTGAGCAGTGGGCCGACTATTACAAGGCCAACGTGGAGTTCTTCGACGAGATCGGCTCGCCGGGCGGTGCCGCGAAGCTCGGCAACACGGGTAAGGATCACCCGATGATTGCCGTCCTGCCGCCGCAAAACCAAGACCACTGATGGCGACGGGATTCGGTCTCGACCTACCCGACTACCCCTGGGAGTCGCTCGCGCCCTATGCTGCCAGAGCCCGGGAGAACGCCAACGGCATGGTCGATCTGTCGATAGGCACCCCGGTCGATTCCACCCCCGAACATATCCAGGCCGCGCTGTGTGCTGCCGCGGACGCGCCGGGCTATCCGACAACCGCCGGAACACCGGAACTGCGCGCCGCGATCACCGACTGGTTCGCCCGCCGGCGCAACGTACCCGACCTGGATCCCGAGACAACCGTTTTGCCGACGCTTGGATCGAAGGAGCTCGTTGCCTGGCTGCCAACCCTGCTCGGTATGACATCCGGGGATGTGGTCGCGCATCCGCGGATTGCATACCCAACCTATGACATGGGCGCCAGGATCGCCGGGGCGACCGCGCTGCCGATCGACGCCGTCGAGCTAATTTCCGGTGAACCTGGCGAGGACACATCGGCCGTCCGGCTGCTCTGGTTGAACTCGCCGGGCAATCCGACCGGCGAGGTGCTGAGCCTGGAGACCCTTGCGGCCACCGTTCGCTGGGCCAGGGCGAACAATGTCGTCGTGGTCTCTGACGAGTGTTACGCCGAGTTGGCGTGGGAAGACGGATCCGGGAGCACGCCGGACGTCCCCTGCCTGCTGGATCCGCGAGTCAGCGGCGGCTCGCTGGACAACCTGCTGGTCGCCTACTCGCTGAGCAAGCAGTCAAACCTTGCCGGTTACCGTTCGTCGTTCCTGGCCGGTGATCCCGTACTGATCAGGAGCCTCACGACCTCGCGCAAACACGCCGGGATGCTTGTGCCCAAGCCGGTGCAGGAGGCCACCCGGGCCGCGCTGGGCGACAATACCCATGTGGCCGAGCAGAAGGACCGATATGCGGCCCGGCGTCGAAGCCTGAAGCCGGCACTGGAAGCCTGGGGCCTTCGGATCGATCATTCCGAGGCGGGGCTTTACCTTTGGGCCAGCGCAGATGAGGACTGCTGGGTCACGATTGACCGGCTGGCCGATCTCGGCATTCTCGCCGGGCCAGGTATCTTCTACGGCGCGGCCGGTGCGCAGCATGTTCGCTTCGCGCTCACCGGGAGTGACGAACGGATCGGCGAAGCGGTCAGCCGGCTAACCAGGCCGACTGCAAGCTAGCGTTCCGTCCGCAAGCTAACCGAGCCGGTTCTACAGCTTCCGGCCGACAGCAAACACCCGGCGGAATGGGAACACGGTGCCGTGCTCGCTGGCGGGATAGGCCTCTCGGAGCGCGGTTGAGTATGTCGCGATGAATTCATCTGCCTCATGAGCGTCAAGGGCAGCGAGGATTGGCAGCAGCGCGGTACCCCGGACCCAATCGAGCACCGGGTTCTCGCCGGTAAGCACGTGCAGGTAGCTGGTCTCCCAGACGGTGGCCGCGAAGCCCGCGCGCTGCAGCATGCTCAGATACTCCGCCGGCCCGGCCACCACGTCCTCATGCCGCAGGACATCGCCCAGCCGCCCGGACCACCGGGGCGATTCCGCAAGGCCACGCATCAGCCGGTGCGAGGGAGCGGCGAAGTTGCCTGGAACCTGCCAGCCGATCCACGCGCCCGGCCTCAGACTTGTCAGCCATGAACCCAGCAGGGCGCGGTGTCCGGGCACCCACTGCAGGGCGGCGTTACTGATCACCACGTCATCCTGTTCGTCCGGGGTCCACGACTCGATCTGGCTCTGAGTGAATGTGATACTGCCCACTGAGCCGTGATCGGCTCGGGCTTTTGTGATCATCGCGCCGTCGGAATCGAGCCCGGAAATTCTGGCCGCGGGCCAGCGCCGCGCGAGCGCCGCGGTGAGATTTCCCGGCCCGCAGCCCAGATCGACTACGCGTCGAACCGCTGTATCTTCTGGTCGAATGGCCGACAACAGGTCGAAGAACGGCCGGGATCGATCATCGGAGAACAGCTGATAGACATCTGGATCCCAGTTCATGATTCGTCTCCCTGTCCGTCCGACCGGCTGAAGTAGCTTGATGTCAAGATACTATCGAAGGGATCAGGCAATTTCCTGACTGTAGGTGAGTACGGGTAACGTTCTTTGAGATTGTTGCGGGTCTGCATTGGCTGACGACGCCGAAATGACCTATGGCTCGCTTCGCACGATGACTCATTCTGCACTGGAACATGGGCAAGGGGAGAAGTAATGGCGGATGCCAGCTCGGCGAGCTTTAAGGTTAATGAGACGGAGATCGAACTTCCGCTGGTGGAGGCCACCGACGGTACGTCCGGCTATCACATCGGCTCGCTGCTCAAATCGGCCGACGTCACCACTTTCGACCCAGGCTACGTGAACACCGCCATCGCCCGATCTGAGATCACCTATATCGATGGCGACAACGGCATTCTGCGTTATCGCGGCTACCCGATCGAGGAGCTCGCGGAGAAGTCCAGCTTCGTCGAGGTTTCCTACCTGTTGATCTATGGCGAGCTGCCGACGGCCGAACAGCTGGAAGCTTTCGATCAGCGAATCCGCCGCCACACGCTGCTGCACGAGGACCTGCGCCGCTTCTTCTCAGCATTCCCATACGACGCGCACCCGATGCCGGTTCTTTCCTCGGCGGTCTCGGCACTGTCAACGTTCTACCAGGATGCCCTCGATCCATTCGACGAGGAGCAGGTCGAACTGTCGTCCGTACGGTTGCTGGCGAAGCTTCCTACGATTGCCGCATACGCGAATCGCAAGTCCCAGGGTCTCCCGACTGTGTTCCCGGATAATTCGCACGGTCTGGTTGAGAACTTCCTGCGGCTGAACTTCGGCTTCCCATCCGAGCCGTACGAAATCGATGAAACGGCGCGTAAGGCGCTCGATCTGCTGTTCATCCTGCACGCCGACCACGAGCAGAACTGTTCGACATCCACGGTACGTCTCGTCGGTTCGAGCCAGGCCAACCTATTCGCCTCTGTTTCGGCCGGTATCCACGCCCTGGCCGGCCCGCTGCATGGTGGCGCCAACTCGGCCGTGCTGGAAATGCTGCAGGGCATCAAGGACTCCGGCGAGGGCGTTCAGAAATTTGTCGAACGGGTCAAGAACAAGGAATCCGGCGTTCGGCTGATGGGCTTCGGCCACCGGGTCTACAAGAATTACGACCCTCGAGCGACCATCATCAAGAAGACCGCCGACGAGGTGCTCGGCAAGATGGGCAAGAACGACGAGCTGCTCGACATCGCACACGAACTGGAACAGATCGCACTCAGCGACGACTACTTCGTCTCGCGCAAGCTGTATCCGAACGTCGACTTCTACACCGGCCTGATCTATCAGGCGCTCGGCTTCCCGACCAAGATGTTCACCGTGCTATTCGCCATCGGCCGGCTGCCGGGCTGGATCGCACAGTGGCGCGAGATGATCAATGACCCGGAGACCAAGATCGGCCGCCCGCGCCAGATCTACACCGGTGCGCCCGAGCGGGCGTACATTCCGGTCGAGGAGCGCTGAGCCGCCGGCTAGTTGGCTCGCAGCTGGACCGCCGCACCTAGACCGCCGCACCTAGACCGCGAGCAGCATGTAGGGCCGCGAGCGCATTCAGACCCGTTCCTACACCCGGCTCGCGATCTATTCGATTTGACTAGCGCTCAGCCGACCCGGATCACGACGTCACTGTCGGCGCCGAGTCGATCGGCCGTCGACAGTTCGCGGTCGGCCTGCCAGGCTTTGCCGCTTTCCGACCTGATCCACTGTTTTTGCTTGGTCGCCACCGCCACGACGTTGTAACGGCCGGCCGAGGCCACACCCCAGGAAGCGACCGCCCAGTTTCGCTGCGCCACTGCCGCGGAGTTTTCCCCACGACTGCCGACGCGCACTTCCCAGACCGCGCGTTCGGAGTGCTGGTCGCTCACCTCGCGGCTGGAGACCTGCACCGATACGAACTGTTGAACGAGCGATGTCTTAAGCCGCTCGGCCGCATCCTCGGGGCTGGTTGATTCGTCGATCGCCTCGTCGTCGGTCCCGGGATCAGAAATTCCCCGAAGCCGGCAATTGATTCCGCCCGGGGTGTTGCCGGTCAGTCCCGATGCGAAGTTGCGCGCCATGTCCTCGTGCTGCGCATAGGCCTCGGGATAGGCCGAGCGCTGCACCTTCTGTGCCGCTACGGTGATCGGAAGCGAACGGTAATTCTTCACCTTGACCAGGGCGTCGTAGAACTTGTTGGTGGCGTACAACGGATCCTGTACCTCTTCCTCGGAGCCCCAATCCTGGGACGGCCGCTGTTGGAAGAGGCCAAGCGAATCCGCATGGCCGTAGTCGACGTTGATCAGCTTCGATTCCTGTTCCGCCGTCGCCAGTGCGATGGTGACGGCGCGGGCAGGGAGGCCACGGCCGACGGCAACAGCGGAAATTATCGCGGCGTTTCCGGCCTGCTCCGGCGAAAGGTCGTAACTGGTCTCTTTCACCGTCGCGGTGCATTTCGGCGTCACGATTGGATCAATAGTCGACCTGCTCACAAGCACAATTGTGGTGGTCACGGCGAGAGCCACGACCACCACCGCGACGAGCAGAGCGCCGAGCGCCCGATTCGGGCGCCGGGGTCCGGATCCACTCAATGTGCGTGCAGCGCTTCGTTCAGCTGAACAGTTCCGCCGTGGCGCGGCAGAACCTCGACCACGCCGGTGGTCGAATTGCGGCGGAACAGCAGGTTGTTCTGGCCGGATAGTTCGACGGCCTTGACCTGCTCGCCGTCGCCACCGTTGCCAACCACAGTGACACGGGTTCCGGCGGTGAGGTACAGGCCGGCCTCGACGACGCAGTCGTCACCGATGCTTACCCCGACGCCGGAATTGGCGCCGAGCAGCGAGCGCTCGCCGATGGTGATCCGCTGGGTCCCGCCGCCCGAGAGCGTCCCCATGATCGAGGCCCCGCCGCCGATGTCGCTGCCGATTCCCACCACGACGCCAGCGGAAACCCGGCCCTCGACCATTGCATGGCCGAGCGTTCCGGCGTTGTAGTTCACGAAACCCTCGTGCATGACGGTGGTTCCCTCGGCCAGGTGCGCACCAAGACGTACCCGGTCGGCGTCGGCGATACGCACGCCGGTCGGAATCACGAAGTCGGTCATCCGCGGGAACTTGTCCACCCCGTAGACGGCGACGGCGCCGTTGCGCAGCAGCCGGGCACGAGTGAGTTCGAAGCCGGCGACCGTGCACGCGCCGGCCGACGTCCAGACGACGTTGGGCAACTTCCCGAAAATGCCGTCCAGATTGATCGAGTTCGGCGTCACCAGCCTGTGCGACAGCAGGTGCAGTCGCAGGTAGGCATCGGCGGCGTCGGCCGGCGCGACGTCGAGGTCGATCGTCTGGCTGACCACCGAAGTATTGACCTGGCGAAGCTCGTCGCTGCCCTCAAGGGCTTCCAGCTGGCGAGCGAGGTCAGATGTGGCGCGCACTTTTTCGTCTGCTGAGGACACGAGGGCCGGTTCCGGGTACCAGACACTCAGGGTGTCCCCGCTGGTGGTGATTGTGGCAAGTCCGAGGGCTGTGGCGAAGCGAGTTGTCATGCGGACAAGCGTACTTTCCTTTTCTGACGGCCGCCTAAATGTCCACAGCCCATCGAACGCTAGGGTCGTAGGTATGGCAGACGTAGTGAATTCAAACCTTCTCGACCTGGATGGCGACGTAGCGCAGCTGACCCGGCAGTTGTGCGACATCGAGTCGGTGTCAGGTAACGAGACCGCCGTGGCAGATGCCGTCGAACACGCCTTGCGTGGCATCGGCGCATCCGGAGGGACCGAGCTGGAGATCCTGCGGGATGGCGACACCATCGTGGCCCGGACCCGGCTGGGGAAGCCTGAACGGGTCGTCATCGCCGGTCACCTGGACACCGTGCCTCTCGCCGATAACCTGCCCACCTGGCTCGACGGTGATGGCGATGAGCAGTTGATCTATGGCCGCGGCACCGCCGACATGAAGGCCGGGGTGGCAATGCAGCTTTCAGTTGCCGCTGCCCTGCGTAATCCGCAGCGGGACATCAGCTGGGTGTTCTACGACCATGAGGAGGTCAACGCCGAGCTCAACGGCCTTCGCCGGGTGACCGAAAACCATCCGGACTGGCTTGCCGGTGACTTCGCGGTGCTCGGCGAGCCCACCAAGGCCGGCATCGAGGGTGGCTGCAATGGAACTTTGCGAGCCGAGGTCACCACCCGCGGACGACGCGCGCACTCGGCCCGCGCCTGGATGGGCGTCAACGCGATCCACGCCGCGGGACATATTCTGTCCCGGCTGGAGGCATACCAACCGCAGGCAAAGAACGTCGACGGACTCGACTTCCAGGAGTCACTCTCCGCTGTTGCGATCAGCGGCGGCGTGGCCGGAAACGTCATCCCGGACGAATGCGTCGTCACGGTCAATTACCGGTTCGCGCCATCGATGAGCGCGAGCGAGGCCGCCGAGCACCTTGGCACCCTGTTCGAGGGATTTGAGCTGCGGGTCACCGATTCCGCCGAGGGCGCCCGGCCCGGACTGGACCGGCCCGCGGCCGCCGAGTTCGTCGCCGCCATCGGTGGTATCCCCGAGGCGAAGGTTGGCTGGACGGATGTGGCCCGCTTCTCGGCGCTCGGTGTTCCAGCGGTGAATTTCGGCCCGGGGGATCCGCTCCTCGCGCACAAGGACGATGAGCATGTTCCGGTCGCGCAGATCTATCAGGCTCGGGACGCGTTGCTCAACTGGCTCGAGGGCTGAGCCGTATCTAGGCCGCCGACAGGTAGCCTGAGTCCATGAGTCAAGTTTCACGACCGGGTGCCAGTCCGGAGCCGTACGAGTACAACAAGGGCCCGGTGACGCTGCGTCGTGGCCTGGTGCCGAAATCGACGACCGACCAGCGGTTGCTGGACTCCGGCGGGCCGGCGGATTGGGTGCATACCGACCCGTGGCGGGTGCTGCGCATCCAGAGTGAGTTCGTCGAGGGTTTCGGCGCGCTGGCCGAACTGGGACCGGCAGTCAGCGTTTTCGGTTCCGCGCGGACCCAGAGGGACGCCCCGGAGTACGAGCTTGCCGTGCAGATCGGCAGTCGGCTGGTCGATGCCGGGTTCGCCGTCATCACCGGTGGCGGGCCAGGGGCGATGGAAGGCGCGAACAAGGGCGCCATGGAAGCCGGCGGAGTGTCGGTTGGCCTTGGTATCGAGCTGCCGTTCGAACAGGGCCTCAACCAGTACGTCGACCTCGGCGTGAATTTCCGCTATTTCTTTGCCCGCAAGACGATGTTCGTGAAGTACGCGCAGGGATTCATCGTGCTGCCCGGGGGATTTGGCACGTTCGATGAGCTCTTCGAGGCACTCGTCCTGGTGCAGACCGGCAAGGTGACTTCCTTCCCGATCGTGCTGGTCGGCACCGCGTACTGGCAGGGGCTGCTCGATTGGATCAAGGGACCCGTGCTGGAGCAGAAGATGATTTCGGAACCGGATATCGATCTGTTGTTCGTCACCGACGACGTCGATGAGGCGGTGCAGCGGATCGCTTCCGCCCAGGATCCGAACGCGTGAGCTTGCTCCGGTTGGGAAGTCGCACCATCACCCCGGCTCGTCCGGCGGTGATGGCGGTGATCAACCGGACGCCGGACTCGTTCTACTCCGGTGCCAGGACGCTCGACGATAACCTCGCGCAGGACGCCGTGCAGATGGCGATCGACGAGGGTGCGGACATCATCGATATCGGCGGAGTCCGTGCCGGCTATGGGGACGCGATCAGCGCCGCAGAGGAAATTTTGCGGGTGGCGGGATTCGTCGAATGGGTGCGTGACAGCTACCCGGACGTGCTGATCAGCATCGACACCTGGCGCTCCGAGGTGGCCGACGCGGCGGCCTCCGGTGGCGCCAATTTAATCAACGACACCTGGGCCGGGCACGACCCCCTGCTGATTGAGGTCGCCGCTGCGCACAGGATCGGCATCGTGTGTTCGCATACCGGCCATCTTCCGCCGCGCACCGACCCACACCGGATGCGCTACGGACGCAGTACCCGGGGAGTGCTCGACGACGTGCTCGTGACCCTGAAGGAATCGGCGTCCCGAGCAATACGGGCCGGCATCGACCCAGCCTCGATTCTGGTCGATCCAACCCACGACTTCGGCAAGAACACCCGGCATGGGCTCCTGCTGCTGAAACATACCGAGGAGATCGTCGCCCTGGGGTATCCGGTCCTGATGGCGTTGTCCCGCAAGGACTTCGTGGGGGAGACGCTCGGTCTGGACAAACCGGAACAACGGCTCGAAGGCAGCCTGGCCGCAACCGCGGTGGCGGCCTGGCAGGGTGCGCTGGTCTTCCGGAGCCACGACGTGCTCGCGACCAGGCAGGTGCTCGACATGGTCGCGAGCATAAAGGGCGACCGCCAGCCAAGCCGCTCCGTGCGGGGCCTCGCCTGAGCGCTGTGACACCATTGAGGGATGCCCATCTGGATCGTCATCGGCCTGTGCGCCGCCGTCCTCGTGCTCATTGCGGCGGTAGCCACGGCATTTGGTTTCGTGCGTGGCGGACTCGACAAGCCGGCCTCGTCGGCGCCGACAAAGATGCTGCCCGACCCGGCGACAGCCGAGGACATCGATAACATCCGGTTCTCGCTGGGATTCCGTGGCTACCGGATGGATGAGGTGGATGCGGTAATCGACCGGCTCCGCGACCAGATCGCGGCTCAACAGCAACAGTTGGCTCAGCGGCCGACCGAGCCACGATCAGGGCAGGAGCACGATCCTGGCGCAGGCGGCACCAGCAGCGCCGATCAGCCGTGATTCACCGGGTTGTCGATCTGCTTCGGAGGCTGCCGTGGTGGGCTGCGGTCCTTGGCGTCTACGCGATCGCCCGGCTGCTCAGCTATCTGACATTCTGTGCTGTCGCGCGGTTCCAGGTGGAGAGCCCGTGGGGACCAGCGCAGCCTTCGTACCTGGAATTCGTCGGCGCCTGGGATAGCGACTGGTACCGGACTATATTCGCCGAGGGATACCCGAGCCGGCTGCCGGACGACGGCAATGGCAATGTCGCCCAGAACCCCTGGGCCTTCTATCCGTTGTATCCCGTGCTGGTTCGGCTGCTCGACGCGGCCACCGGACTCGGCTGGCAGGTGCTCGCCCCTACCGTCAGCCTGCTCGCCGGTGCGGCAGCAGCGATCGTGATCTACCGGTTGTTCGCCCGTCGGACCAATCCCGCCACTGCGCTCGCCGGAGTGCTCTTCTTCGCCACCTTTCCAACGGCGGCGATCTTTCAGACCGGCTATGCGGAATCGTTGACCATCCTCCTGCTGGCCTCGGCGCTGCTGCTGGTTGCCCGCCGCCGATACTGGCTGGCGATCCCTGTTGTGTTCCTGCTAGCGCTGGCAAGGCCGATCGGAGTTCCGTTCGCGTTCTTCATGCTGATCCATTTGATCCTCCGGATCGTCCAGCGGCGGAGCGATCCGTACCGGCTGCCGGAGGTCGTTGCGAGCTGGAGTCTCGGCGTTCTGGCATGTGCCGCCGCGCTGGCGTTCCCGATCGCGGCGTGGCAGGTGACAGGTTCGATAACCGCCTACACCGACACCGAAGCGGCGTGGAGCGGAGGAGAAATCAGCTGGTTCTCCGGCTGGTTCCGGATGGGGGAGTTTCTGGCCGGGCCGGTGTGGGGACCAGTTCTGGTGCTAGCAGTGGTCGGCGCAATGATTGCCGCAATACTCTCCCCGGCGGGAAAGACGATGGGCGCCGACCTTCAAGCTTGGTGCTTCGGCTACGGGTTCTACCTGCTGATGGTGTTCAGTCCGCATACTTCGACGTTCCGGATGGTACTGCCGCTCTTTCCGCTGGCGCTTGCGCTGGCCGCTCCACAATCCAGGGCCTATCGGGGCGCGGTTCTGGTGGGATACCTGCTCCTGCAGGTGATCTGGATCGCCTGGTTGTGGCAATTCACTCCGCCGAGTGATTATCCACCGTGATCGGGTGGGCGAAAAAGCGAGGCTCACCCGAGCCGGTGGTGATGCCGCTCACCTTCATAGGGGATAATGGAATCAATACACGCGACGCGGCTGGTGCTTCTGCGCCGCGGAGACGATCGGGACAGTTTGGGCTGCTGCTCAACCTAAGGAGAGGAAACCGCATGGCGGCTATGAAGCCGAGGACGGGCGACGGACCACTTGAGGTCACCAAAGAGGGTCGCGGTTTCGTAATGCGGGTGCCCCTGGAAGGTGGCGGCAGGCTCGTCGTTGAACTGAACGCTGAGGAAGCCCGGAATCTCTATGAGGCGCTGGCTCCAGTCGTCCCCTAGCTCTCAATGCCGCAGCGTTCTGAGCCTGTTGACCTGAATCTGCCTGCCGTAACCTGCCATGCCTGGGCAAGCGACACCTGCCTGGCTGGTGGGCGGCTGGCAGCCTAGCGCTGCACTGCCGGGCACTAACGCTTCTCTGCCTGGCAGCGGCTAGCGCTTCACCGCTGTAAACAGTCCGTCACCGATCGGAACCAGCGCGCTCAGCAGGTGCTCATGATTCTTCAGCATCCGTAGAACCCTTCGCACGTCCTGCACTCCGGGTTCCCGGTTGCTGGGATCGGCGACCGCACCGTGCTGGAACACCTGGTGCATCGCCAGGACCCCGCCCTTGCGCAGAATGCGGATCGCATGCGGAACGGACGCCGCCAGGCTGGTCGGCGGGATGTCGATGAAAACCAGGTCATACGAGGCATCGGCCAGCCTGGGCAGCACGTCCTCTGCGCGTCCGGTGATCGACCGGACCCGGTGGGCAGTTATGCCTTCGGCCCGAAAGATCTCTCGAGCCACCCGCTGCCTCTCGGGTTCGACGTCCATGGTGGTCAGAATTCCGTCCTGGCCCATGCCCCGGAAGATCGACACGCCGGCCACCCCCGTGCCGGTGCCGACCTCGACGGCGCTGTGCACCTCGGCCGCGGCAGTCAGCACCTGAAGCAGATGACCCACGCCGGGGCTGATCGGGACAACGCCAAGCTGGGTGGCGACTGAGCGCGCTGCGTCAAGCACCTCGTCGTCGGTGTGGAAACCCTCCGCGTACACCTTCGTGTTGGCAAGGTTCTGCGCCGGCCGATTCGATGCACCACCGTACGTTCCTGCTGTGTTTCCGGCGCTCATCGTGCCCCTTAATGTCGAGTCGTCAGACACCAGCCTAAACGGAGACGGTCGCGACTGCCCGAAACCTGGCGGTCACAGGCTTGTGGGTAATCGTAAGGCTGTTGCTCAGAGACCTCACAGGACGGGGAACAACAATAGATAACGTCTAAAGAAGCAAGCGCAATCCCTCGATCCGCCTCCGTCCAGGTAGGAGAACACAGACCATGACCATCACGACGAATCAGCCGGCCTCATCCCACGAGGACGTGACCGTGACGTCCGACGGCGTGGAGTCTCCGCTGGCCACCTGGACGCCGCCCAGCTGGGAACAGATCGTCACCGACCATTCTTCCCGGGTATACCGGCTGGCTTACCGGCTGACCGGTAACCGGCAGGATGCCGAAGACCTCACGCAAGAGGTATTCGTGCGGGTGTTCAAGTCGCTGTCGAAATACACCCCCGGCACCTTCGAGGGCTGGCTGCACCGGATCACCACGAACCTGTTTCTCGACGGCGCGCGGCGCCGGCAGCGTATCCGCTTCGATGCGCTCGCCGAAGACGCCAACGACAAGCTCCCCGGACGCGAGCCGGGGCCAGAGCGTACCTTCGAACACCGCAATCTGGATTACGACATCCAGGATGCCCTCGCC